>NZ_CP124543.1:5305564-5617656 GCF_029953635.1 Halotia branconii CENA392
CAGCAACAACGAGTAGCGATCGCTCGTGCTTTAGCTATGCAGCCTAAAATTATGCTATTTGATGAACCCACCTCAGCTTTAGATCCGGAGATGGTACGAGAAGTTCTAGATGTAATGCGAAATCTTGCTAGTGAGGGAATGACGATGGTAGTTGTCACCCATGAAGTCGGATTTGCGCGTGAAGTTGCAGACCGAGTAGTTCTCATGGATAGTGGTTCCCTCGTCGAGTCAGCCACCCCTGATGCCTTTTTCACTAACCCTACAGAAGAACGGACTCGCAAATTTTTATCACAAATTCTCTAAAAAGGTGTTTGGAAAGCTGTATTGTTATAAGTAGCATTGGATTTAAAGTAGAAATTTCCTAAATTAATAATCGAGGAACTCTGAATAGTGTTTCAGAATTACCCCGATTTTTTGAATGCAAAAAATATAGACGCACTCTTCAGCGCACCCCCTATTACCGTAAACAGTGTCCTACTTTTTATTCGTAGTGAGCTAGCGCGATCTTGGGGTTTCCCCCATGAGCGGCGTTAGCGACGCAGGAGCGTCACCTGTACTGCTAAAGCAGAACCCGAAGGGTAAAATCAGGACTAAAGTCCTGGATTTTTAAGCACTATAGCCTAGTAAATATTCGTCGAATGCTTAAGCCCTCGATGGCTTCAAAAATACCCAAGCTACAAAAAATGTAGCTGCTGTAAATAGTTGCATCAAATCCAAAGCAGATAAATAGCCATCTGCAAATGAAGCAATACTGCGATCAGTAATGCCAAACACCCAAGATGACAGGCCAAACAGCCAAATTCCATTCTTGAGATTGCCTACAAATTCTTTAGAGTCTGATAATTGCTGATCGTTCATAGTTTTTACTCCATTGGTGAAGTCCGGTGATTTATAAGAAATATTGCAGTTAAGAACTTTTTTTACCTCCTAATGCTTAGTTATATTCATATTAATAAATATTTCATAGACTTGACTTACCTTCCTGAAGGTACATCTATTTATCTTGACATTCATCAATTTGGGTTTGCCACCTCCGAAAGACTGTAATCTTTGACTTGTGGACTTCTAAGATATAGATCGGAAATTTTGCCATTACATAATCAATAAATAACTGTATGAATCTTTATTTATGAAATGTATAAAATACTTCTAAAGACAGATGTATGCCTTAAGCGTGACTTGAACAAAAGCCCAGCAATACTGTGTCATTCAAAAGGGCGATGTCATTGTTTAAAAAAATATGTCAAGGTAAAGAAGTATTGGTGCTTAGCAGCAGAACTTAGTTCAATTAATTTTTAGTTAATGACCGCAATCCAATTTCAAAATCTTCCTGATACACAGCAACAGCAAAAAGACACTCTATCGCACTTAGGGCTGGTCTGTATTACTATTTCTCAACAAGTGCGCTTTCGGACAATGACACGAACGCGCTACTTGAAACTTTCTGATGTCCAACAAGAAAGTGCCTTGAGAGAACTATATCAGCACAACTTACAGCGTTTGCATGATGCTTTGTCTTTTTGTGAAAATAACAACATTTCCCTGTATCGCATGTCCTCAGCCTTGTTTCCCCTGAGTGACATGGAAGACGAAATCGGTGCGAACATATTAGAAGAAATGAGCGCTGATTTAGGCAAAATCGGTGAGAGATCTCAAGCTTTGGGCATCAGAATGGTACTGCACCCAGATCAATTTGTCGTGTTGAGTTCTGATTCTCCTGAAGTAGTACAAACAAGTATCAAAATTTTAGAACGACATGCTCGTACACTGGACTTACTGGGCTTACCTCAGTCGCCTTGGTCATTGATGAATATTCATGGTGGTAAATCTCAACGCAGCGAACAATTAATCAAGGTAATTTCAGAACTACCAGAAGCCATCAAAAGCCGCTTGACTTTAGAAAACGACGAATACGCCTACAGCGCTAGTGAAATTTTAGCAGTGTGCCAGCAGGCAGGAATACCAATGGTCTTCGATGCTCATCACCACATTTGCCACGAAAAACTAGATAGTTACGACGATCCGAGTGTAGCGTCTATGTTGTATGCAGCCAGAGCAACTTGGGCAAATCCAGAGTGGCAGTTAGTGCATATTTCCAACGGTGAAACAGCTTTTGATGACAGAAAACACAGCGATTTAATTACCGCTATGCCCAACGTTTACCATGAAGTGCGGTGGATAGAAGTCGAAGCCAAACGCAAAGAAGAAGCGATCGCCAATTTGCGGTCTTGGTGGCTTATGGGACAATAATCTCACACATAATCAAAAATTATGGCGATCGCAATCGATTTTGGCACTAGCAACACAGTTATCACTCGCTGGAATCCCGTCACCCAAGAGCCGGAAACTCTAAGTTTACCTGGTTTCTCAATTCAGCAAAGTCTCAATCCGCCGCTGATTCCCAGCTTAGTTTATGTAGAAGAAGCAACACAGGGTAAAATTTTTGTCGGTCAACAAGTACGCGATCGCGGTCTTGATCTTAAGGGAGATGCTCGATTTTTCCGCAGCTTCAAACGTGGTATTGGTGCAGATATCCAAGGTTTCTTGCCGGAACTAGATGGGCAAATCGTCACATTTGAGCGAATAGGGCAATGGTTTCTCACCCATTTGATTGAGCAACTAGCACCCCAAGAAGGTGGGTTGGATTCCCTCGTGCTAACCGTACCCGTAGATAGCTTTGAAGCTTATCGTCACTGGTTAGGCAAAGTTTGTCAAGCACTTCCTGTTGAACAGGTAAGAATGTTAGATGAACCTACAGCCGCGGCTTTGGGATATGGTTTGGTAGATCAAGAAATTCTGTTGGTGATTGACTTTGGCGGCGGAACTCTGGATTTGTCCCTTGTGCAGTTAAATAAAGGCGCGCAAGCTAATCCCAAACCCGTAGGATTTTTGCTCAAATGGGGTAGCAAATCCTTAGCTGAAGATTCCAAGCAAAAGGTAAAAACTGCCCGTGTATTGGCGAAAGCTGGGCAAAATTTAGGCGGTACTGATATTGATAATTGGTTAGTAGATTACTTCGCCAAATCTCAAGGATTAGCGGTAAGTCCCTTGACAACAAGATTGGCAGAACGGGTAAAAATTCAGCTATCTACCCAAAACCAAGCCAGTGAAGTTTATTTTGATGACGAGACGTTTGAAAGCTACGAACTGGAATTAAACCGCGACATCTTAGAAAATATCCTTAAAGAACATGCGTTTTTTGAGCTGCTTGATGAGTCGATGATGAATCTTTTGCAACAAGCACGACGGCAAGGCATAGAACTGGCAGACATTAATGCAGTTTTATTAGTTGGTGGCACAGTACAACTACCAGCAGTGCAGACATGGGTAAAACAGTATTTTGAACCAGAGAAAATTCGTTGCGAACGACCTTTTGAAGCGATCGCCCAAGGGGCATTACAGTTAACTCAAGGCATAGAAATCAAAGATTTTCTCTACCATAGTTACGGTGTGCGTTATTGGAACCGTCGCCAACAGCGCCACAACTGGCATCCTATCATTAAAGCTGGACAAGCTTATCCGATGAATCAGCCCGTGGAATTAGTCTTAGGCGCTTCCTTAGAGAATCAACCCAGCATTGAACTGATTATGGGAGAATTGGGAGTCGAGACAGGCGCTACAGAAGTTTATTTTGATGGCGATCGCTTAATCACTCGCCGACTTGATAGTGGTGAAACCAGCGTTAAACCTCTCAACGATCAAGAAGGCGCGAGAACCATTGCTCAACTCACACCCCCAGGTTTTCCAGGAAGCGATCGCATTAAAATTCTTTTTCAAGTGGATGAGCAGCGCTTTTTGCGAATCACAGTTGAAGATTTATTGACTAATGACACACTCTTAGAAAATCAACTTGTGGCACAGTTGAGCTAGTGAAGAGGCAGGGGGGCAGGGAGCAGGGAGAAAAGGAGAGAAGTGCGGTCTTGGGGTCTCCCCCGCCGCAGGATGCGCGCAGCGCTGTAGTGGAGCAATTTCGGGAGAAAGAGGTAATTTTCTTCATCCCCCCTGCACCCCGCACCCTGCCCCAATTCCTCCTTCCTATGCCCCATGCCCTAATACTTGATTTCTATCTGTAATAAATGTATAATCCATATTGCATAGAAGGGGAGTAGCTGCTGGCACAAAAGCCAGTTCACCTAAATCAACATACTGGCCATAAGCCTGGTTCAGGTGGTAAATAATTAAGAATTTACAAGCGAGACCTTCACTGAGTTCACACAAAAAGAGTGTGTAGCTTGGTGGAGTCTTGCAACTCTCATCGAGCTTCACATCGTTAAACGATTCTTCAGGAGCTTGAAAGAGTGCTAACAGCTTTTACAGCAGGTTTATTATTAATTACTGTTTCAGAGCTAGGAGATAAAACATTTTTTATCGCCGTGATTTTAGCGATGCATCATTCGCGGCGACTGGTATTTGTGGGGGTGAGCGCTGCTTTAGCAGCAATGACAATACTTTCAGTGCTATTTGGACAAGCGGCATCTTTACTGCCAAAAGTTTATATTCATTATGCAGAAATAGTTTTATTTATTGCCTTTGGCGTTAAGCTGCTATATGACGCTAGTAAAATGTCTGCCGCTGCTTGTGACACAGAAGTTGTAGAATCAGCCCAAGCAGCGGTAAAAAAGGCAGATTCACAGTTACCAAAACAAAAAACCACCTTAGCAGTTTTAATAGAAGCTTTTGTACTTACTTTTATGGCAGAGTGGGGCGATCGCACACAAATTGCTACCATTGCTTTAGCAGCTAGTAATAATCCTATAGGGGTAAGTGCTGGTGCAATTTTAGGACATACTTTATGTGCAGCGATCGCTGTTATTGGTGGCAAAATGATTGCTGGGCGGATTTCTGAACGTCAACTCACCATAGCTGGCGGCTGCCTGTTTTTGATTTTTGGTGCAGTTGCCGCTATAGAAGGAGCTTGATACCATGTCCGGTTAAAGACTTCTCATTAAGACCGCATGAGGTGAAAGGGTTTTTACGTTTCACGTACATAAAGTAAACCCTACCTTTGCTAACTCTATTCTAATCTCTGAATCCAAAGCCTCAGCCTCTATTTACCATTTAATAAACTTCATCATGGCTACCAATATCAATCAATAAAATAACCATTTCTAACAACTTTTCATCCTCAGACAAATTAAAGATAATTCTACAATCATAAGTAACAGAACAAGACTATAACCCCGCTAAATTTTCTGTTAATTTATGAGACTTCAAAGACGGTGTAAATGGATCATCTGCCAAAATTTTTAATACCTTAACAATTTGATTCTTCAATTGCGGGTTTTTCTTTGTAATCTTCTTAAAAGACCGCTTAAATCCACTACTCCAGACAACTTCCATCATAGTCATCTTTTAGCAAATCAGTGATCAAATCATCAACGCTTCCCCTATGAGCTGTCCCATCCTTAAAAGCCTGTATCACTTCCTGAGCATTAGCCAAAATTTCAATCCGCCGATTTTCAATTCGTTGCTGGCGAAGAAACTCAAATAAATACTCTTGATCTTCTGTGGGCAAACTTTCAATAGAATTAATAATTTCTTGTAAAGTCATCATAGAAACTCCTCTAAAGTAAACTCTACCTTTAGTAACTCTATTTTAATCTCTAAATTCAAAGCCTCAGAGAATATGGAGCTAATAGTTCAAGCATCATCAATTCCACCTTGTAAATTGGCGAAGATATTGGTTAATGCAGCAAATTAGCTGTGCCACGGCAGTAATACCGTTTTACTTTAAAGTTGATACATTTGGGCAAGCAAGGGAGGCAGGGGAAGCAGCACTTCGGCTACGCGGTAGTTGAATCTCGACTTCGCGGCAGTTGAGCGTAGTCGAAACTCGATTGCCGCGCAGCGCCGCACTGAGCCTGTCGAAGTGTCGAAACTCAGTGACCGGAGGCAGGGGAAGTAAGAAAAGTAATTTGTATCAGTAATTTCGTGAAATAGTATAAGGTGGTGCGTTACGACTTTAGAAAATAAGGATTGAAGTCTTTACTAACTTCCCAAACCAGGAATTAAACGCTTCAGCGCCCGACTAGCAACGTCGCCATAACGTAGTTCGCCACACAGGATTTTACCCATAATTTGCGCTCCAGAGGGGCGCTTAACACCAACTTTATAGCCAATTCCAGGAAAGCGATAAAATGCTCCAGCTAGTTTTTGCGCCCAAGCCATATCACTACCCCATTGTTCGTTAATGGCTTCGCTGTATTGTTCTAAAGCATTGATATCACCAGAAAGTGCTTGATCAATAGCTCCAGCCGCTAGCAAACCACTAAAAATTGAGGGTCGAATGCCTTCTGCTGTCATTGGATCAACTATACAAGCGGCTTCTCCAGCTAAAACAGCATTTTGGGTATGCAGTTTTTGATTACCATCCCAAATACAAAGGGGATGACCATATTGCTTACTCGCTGTGAGTTCTACGTTAAATGATTTAGCGTACTCATCCAAAATTTTCTTGAAGTTTTGCGGTTTACCACCAATAAATGTACCAACGCCAATAGAGTAACCATCAGCTTTGGGAAAATTCCAGATATAGCCGTTTTTGACTAAGCCAAACTCAAAGTGAATTGTCGATTTTTTTTCTACAACGGCAGGAACTTCTGCCTCTAAAGCTCCTGCAAGGCGACGTTTACGTTCTTTGAAACCTAGCCATTTAGCCATTGATCCTTTTGCGCCATCGGCTGCAATTAAGTAGCAACCTGTAACTGAGCCATTGGCTGTGTTTACTTGCCAATAATCACTTTTAAACTCAATTCCTGTAACTTCTGTGCGATCGCGCAGTTCAGCGCCTTGTTTTTGGGCTTGCTGTACGAGAAAATGGTCAAACACATCTCGCCGCACCATCCAGACAGGTTCTTTGGTGGCGATTTTAGCTTCTACGGGGTCTTCTAAGTTCCAGGTGAAGCGCAGGGAGTCGGCTTTGACAGAAATTGCTGGGCTAAAATCAAAGTCAAACCATTGAGCGATCGCTGGTGACACACCACCACCACATGGTTTATATCTTGGTAGAGATTCTTTTTCTAAAATTAATACTGAGCGACCTTTTTTGGCTAAATGGTATGCTGCTGTTCCACCTGCTGGGCCAGCACCGACGATGATCGTGTCGTACATAATGGCTAAAATTAGTTGATTATTTAGTAATTTTTGTGACTTATTACATTACAAATATTTGTTTTGTTTAATAGCTTTTAAGATACGAAATTGGATTTAAGAACATAGATGCAAAACTACTCTGTGAAAAAGATAAGTATAACATTGTTGAGCATCAGCATAGTGGAAATAAAGCATCCATAATCAAGCAGGACTTACGCACGGCTTACAATTTTACGTCATTACGAGCGCAGCGTAGACGCGTTAGCGGTGAAGCAGCGCAGTCTTGGGGGTTTCCCCCATGAGCGACTGCTGAACCCAGAGGGCTTCTCGAAGAGTAGTAATCGCAAAGGCGTAGCTTTTTGTTACGAGTGTGTAAGTCCTATTAAAATGTAATCCAATACCTTTCGGTTAAGGTTTTTGTAGTTACTTTTACTTTTTGACATCAAGCAAAAAGAAGCGTGTATTATCAGTATTGACATAGAGCCAATCCTATTAAACTAGCAAAGCTATTAAATTAACAATTACTCTCAGTTTTATGCTCACACATGAACATATTAATTATCTTAGCTGAAGTCAGCTTTATAATCTTTGTCTTTTTATTATTGAACTGGCTTGTCAGCAAATTATTCAAGCTATTTACTAAGACCTCTATACTTAAAAGCAAAGATAGGAGTATCAAAACTCTCCGCCGGAATATCACAGGGTTATTGTTACTTGCTTGCTTGGTATTATGCATTCTGGTTGTGGGTGCTAATGGTTATCTAATTTATCGCGGTGAAAACCTTCAGCAATATATGCTCTTGTTGATTGGGCGTATCCCTTCACGATTTTGGGTAACTCTGGGAATTGGTATAGCTCAGAGTATTGGCACTTTGATTTTAGCGGCGTTCGCTTTGAAATTCCTCAATTATTGGCTGAATGTAGCGAGTACTCGCGCCAAAAACTTAGAAAAAAATACTGCCGATGATGAAAGTATTGATGCTTTCTTTAGCGCTCTCTATTACAGAATCTGTAGTGGAGTCTGGCTGTGGGCTGTCATTTTGTGTGCTCAGTTTCTCAAATTGCCAGCAACGGTTTCGCAATATTTATACATTGGTCTGCGAATCTATCTAATTATTGCCGTCGGTTTACTGATACTCAAAGCAGTCACTGCGATCGTTGATACCTTGGATGTAATCAGCATTACATACGCCAATTCTGATACCCTCCTAAGATTCTACGATCGCCTCCGACACCTGATACCCTTTTTAAAGCGGTGTCTGGAATTAGTGATTTATGTTTGCATGGCCACGTTAGTAATTCAGCAGGTGCAATTAATTGCAAATATTGCAGCTTTTGGGCCGCGAATTATCAATATCATCGGCATCATTTTCATTAGTCGCGTGTTGTTTGAGGTCATCTACTTACTGATTGAAGAGGTGCTGTTCAAAAATAAAAATTTGACTGAGATTCAAAAAAGTAGACGGCTGACCCTCGTTCCTCTTTTACGTAGTTTTTTGCAATATTTAGTTTACTTTGGTGCTACAATTTCTATTCTTTATACTCTTGACATCGATCCAACTCCGATACTTGCAGGTGCAGGTATTCTAGGAATTGCTGTAGGTTTTGGGGCGCAGACATTGATTAACGATATCGTCTGCGGCTTCTTTGTTTTATTTGAAAACTACTACTTAGTGGGTGACTATATCGAGGCCGGGAAAGTCGAAGAAAAAGTTGTTGAAGGTATTGTTGAGGCAATTGAACTTAGAACTACCCGCCTGAGACATCCTAATGGGCAATTGCAAATTATCCGCAATGGAGATATTGGCTCAATTACTAATTACTCCAAGCAGTACATCTTTGCAGTAGTAGAAGTTGGTGTGCCTTATAATTCCAACTTGGCTCATGTGTACAAAGTCATTGAGGAAATAGGACAGCAGTTAAAAGTAGATGATCCAGATGTACTTGAAGGTACACAAGTGGATGGAGTAGAAAGTCTGGGAGAGTCTAACTTATTGCTTAGGACATTGACGAAGGTAAAACCGGGAAAACATTTACAAATCCAGCGCGTTCTTCGGAAGATGTTTACGGATGCACTGCTGCGAGAAGGAATTGTAATTCCCCTTCGTGCCGAAGTTGCCGAAGGCTAATTTTGTGGCGACACATTTTGATTAAACACAAAGGCTGAAGAACGTTATATTAATTCTTCAGCCTTTATATTTCATACTATCCTCAAATGCTTTAGACAGTAGAAATGTCTTTTTCTTTTTCTACCAATAATTCGTCTATTTTGGCAGTGTACTTGTTGGTCAATTTTTGCAGATCATCTTGTTGGTCTTTGGATTCATCTTCAGAGATTTCAGATGCTTTTTCTTGTTTGCGAATTGAATCTATGGCATCGCGGCGGATATTACGAATAGCAACACGACCTTCTTCAGCATACTTAGCAGCAAGTTTAACTAATTCTTTACGGCGATCGCTTGTTAAAGGCGGAATATTCAACCGAATTACAGAACCGTCGTTATTGGGTGTTAAACCCACATCTGAAAGGGAAATTGCTTTTTCAACGATGTTGAGGCTACTTTTATCGTAAGGTTGAATTAAAATCGTTGTAGCATCTGGTGTACTGATGTTTGCCAACGATTTTAAAGGTGTAGGTGAACCGTAGTAGTCCACCTGTACTTTATCTAATAGACTCGCATTGGCGCGACCAGTGCGAATCGTATTAAAAGCTCGTTGAGTTGCCTCAACGGTTTTTTGCATTGTACTTTCAGCTTCAGCTAATTTCACAAGAACCTCCCACAAGGGTGCCGATTGATTCTCCCATGACTGCTCGATGGATATTACCTCGCACCGATAAGTCAAATACTAAAATGGGGATATTATTTTCTTTACACAAGGCAATCGCAGTACTATCCATTACCCGTAAATCTTGAGCCAGAACGTGGGCATAGGTAAGGCTGGTAAAACGTTTGGCATTAGGATAGACGTGGGGGTCAGCATCGTACACTCCGTCTACCTTGGTGGCTTTAAAAATCACTTCTGCATCAATTTCTGCGGCTCTTAAGGCCGCAGTGGTGTCAGTGGTAAAAAATGGATTTCCTGAACCAGCACCAAAAATTACCACCCGCCCTTTTTCAAGATGACGGATGGCACGACGACGAATATACGGCTCCGCTAATTCTTGCATAGCGATCGCAGTCTGCACCCGCGTCTGTACCCCTATTCGTTCCAGCGAATCTTGTAGCGTCATGGCATTCATTACCGTGGCAATCATGCCTATGTAGTCAGCGGTTGCTCTGTCCATCCCCGCCGATGCCGCTTTGACACCACGAAAAATATTGCCGCCGCCAACGACGATAGCGATTTGAGCGCCAGTGGCTATTACCTCTGCTACCTCTTGTGCTATCTCTTTGACCACTTCTGGGTCAATGCCATAGCCCATGTTGCCCATTAAGGCTTCACCACTCACTTTGAGTAAAACCCGTCGGTAATTCGTTCCCATGAAGTTACGCTTTATCAAAAAAGTTGCAATTGCCTCCAATTTAAGATAGCAGTACAGTGACCATCTATGTCTAGTTACGCCAAATCAATGAGGTTCCCACCGGTTCTGTCTCTGGTAGGTTAATTGCTTGATTTTTGAATAAACAGGCGATCGCGTTTCTGAAATAATCTTCTCTTAAAGATAATGCATCTTGAGGATGATTATCAATTTGCCCTTTGTAGCGTAATATACCATTTTTATCTATTAAGAAAGCCATTGGTGTTTTAATAGCACCAAAACTACGACTAACATCTTGGGTTGAGTCCCACAGGTAGGGGAAATTTAGTTGGTGATTTTGAGCAAAAGTTTTCATATTTTCAAAACTTTCCATCGGATGCCCATTTACATCACTACCGTTGAGACCAATCAGCGTGAAGCAGTCTTTAGCAAACTCTGCTTGAAGATTTTTTAGTCTATCTAAATACAAGCTGACATAAGGACAGTAATTGCCTAAAGAAATAACGCCAACCGCCCGGAAACTCTGTAAGTAACGGCTGAGATGGTGTACTTGATTGTCAATTCCTGGCAGTTCAAAATCTGGTGCATAACTACCAACAGGAGTATAAACTTTTTCTAGTGTGGTCATCTTCTTTAGCCGCAAGGAACTAATAATAAAAAAACTTAGATTAAATTTAGCGTCAATTTATTTGGTGTAAACCAACCTTGTAGTCAATACTTGATATCCAACGATTTTACAGACCAACTTGACTACCGTAAATTGTGAAACTACTGAATCTACTACCGATGCTATTTTAATTACATTACATTTAAATACGCGGTAATTTTTACATACGTATTCTCAATAAATGATGAGTGTATAGGAGTCAGCCATGACTAACTTTGAAATACTAACTCCCGTAATCCAGGCTGGGATATCAAGGAATAAAACATCATGCTAGAAATTTCTCTATAATTTCCAGTCTTATAAATTCTTATCAAAATTATTGGCTCTACATCTTTGCTTTACATTTATAGCTATAGTATTCATCAATTTCCCATGAAGACTTCTACAAGCACGTTTACCTCAGCCAAAACTTGGATTTGGCGAGACTTTCCCATCAGCTATCAAACTCAAGGGACTGCCGGGCCAGCGATTGTTCTGGTGCATGGCTTTGGAGCCTCATGGTGGCATTGGCGAAAAAATATACCTGTATTAGCAGAAAATTTTCGTGTTTATGCTATCGATTTGATTGGTTTTGGTGGTTCTGCTAAACCTCAACCAGGTGAAGAAATTGCCTACACCTTAGAAACATGGGGACAACAGGTAGCAGATTTCTGTCGTGAAGTTGTGGGTGAACCAGCTTATTTAGTGGGAAATTCTATAGGCTGTATTGTGATCATGCAAGCAGCGGTTAGTAATGCAGATGTGGTCTTAGGAGTTGCTTTAATTAACTGTTCTCTACGGTTACTACATGACCGCAAACGTGAAGCTTTACCTTGGTCTCGTCGTGTTGGCGCTCCAATTTTACAACGTTTATTATCTATTAAACCGATTGCTAATTTCTTTTTCAATCAAGTCGCTAAACCTAAAACCGTACGGAAGATTCTGTTACAAGCCTACGTTAATGCTGAGACAGTGACAGATGAATTGGTAGATATTCTGACAGCGCCAGCTAGCGACCCTGGTGCTGTAGCTGTATTTGTGGCCTTTACTGCCTATTCTACAGGCCCTCTACCAGAAGACCTCTTACCATTGCTACCTTGCCCTGCTATTATTTTGTGGGGAACTGCTGACCCTTGGGAACCTATAGATTTAGGTCGAGAGCTAGCCAACTACCCGCAAGTGCAAAAGTTTATTCCCCTAGAAGGAGTAGGACATTGCCCCCAAGATGAAGCTCCTGAATTAGTCAATCCGATTTTAAAGGATTGGATTCATGAACAATCAGTGGGATAAGACTCTACGAAATCAAAAGAATGATCTTTATGTCGTGAACTTCATGATTTTGAGCATGAAGTTTGCATTTAAAAAATGATCTTGCTATTTGCTCACAGACTAAAAGTTACCGACTTACAAATGAAACTTCTGCATTTTGAACAAACGGGTGAAACTCGTTTAGATACTATGGTTTATTATGACCAAATTTCCGGGAATTAAATATAAAGAAGTAGGCAACTTATATGGGTTAAGAAACTGGGTTGAGTATGAGCTTAAATCGCCTGGGTCGGGCTAACCCGACCCGAACTTTACTTGAAGGTAAACCTTGCAAGTTTAAATTACAGAATTAATCAGTTACTCGGCTTTACACATTTAGTAGCAACCATAACCTCCAAAGCCTCCGTAACCTCCAAAAGGCCTATAACTTCCAAAGCCTCCGTAACCTCCAAAAGGCCTATAACCTCCAAAGCCTCCGTAACCCCCAAATCCTCCCCCAGATACAAGCTGTTGTTCATCTGTGGATAGCTCTTCAAACAAATCAGATTTAATGACTTGAACTGACATAATTATTTACCTCACTTACTTAATATAAATATTAAACACATATTTACAAAAAACATGTGCGTAATACTTATATTTCTATTTATAGAATCGTTTTATTAAAATTAAATTATCCTAAAGGTAGAAGTAAATATGCTAATTTTATTTTTTATTTGCTCTTAATGTATTTAGCCTTAATAATACGAGAATAAATATTACAATAGTTAGCTTCCTTATAATCAAAATTATTTTACTTTTTTGTCTATTTATTTTGACATATAAGTTGACAATTATTTGCTTATCTTAGAAACTTTGATTTAATGCTATAAGAAAAAGAGGAGAAGATACAAACTTGCTTAAAACGAATTTATATTGAGTAAGTTATGAAAGTCTTCTCCTCTTCTATACGAATACAAAGTGTAAATAATGGTACTACCAAATCATTACCCTTTGCTGACTATCAACCATTACCTCAACTGCATTTACTTTCACACCTATTGTAACATTTGTCGTATTTTCTTGTACACTTGCTTGTACATTTTTCTCGTTTGTAATAACATCGCTTCTCTTCTAAACAGTCTTCCAAACAGTTATTTTGTCCTCCAGATATAAACTGCTGTTCTTTTGCGGATAAATCCACAAGTAAAGGAAGTGTAATCATTTGGTTTGACATAATTATTTGCCTCACTTACATTACATAGGTGTTGTTCACCTAGAACTTAGTTATAAACATTTTATTTGTTAAATAAATGACTCTTGAGTCGTAAAATAATAAAAACAATTATGTCTTTGGTATTACCTAAAATGTATACAGCCATTTTTGTTAAAAATTATTTTTTTTGTTACATATTTTTTTGCACGTAACTAATCCAAATACTGCTTTAGTTTTAACCCTTACTTTATAGTTATAAATAGATAGTAACCACAACAGCACAATATCTTTATGGGCGCAAAAATACGGTTACTACATTCAGCAATACTGCAAAAAAATATATATAGTAATCCGGTTTGATTCGGTGAATTTATTTGTGTAGGTAGGGAACAGGAAACAGGGAAAAGTTAAGAAGGGATAGATATGTACTGAATCGTGTTCAAAAATCAAATAGGAGTCCTATATTTATCAAAGAGGAAAAAGCTAGATGCTATATGTATCTAGCTTTTTTGTCTTTTATTCTGTTGAGTTAATTCCTCAAGAGAATATAGAAACTGTCTCAACTCACTCAAAACTTGATTCATTTTGAGTGAGTTATATGAGTTTTCTGTTGCCTATACTAATGACATCCACCAGTTCCACCATCTACACACTTAGAAAATGGTGTGAATGTGATTTTGTGACCGACATACATACTTGCCCCACCGCAGTCGCAGCCATTCTCACCCTTGTCTTCACCACCATTGTCGGGGCTTCCACATTTACCACCAGCTAGAAACTGCTGTTCTTCTGCGGATAAATCCACAAGTAAAGGAAGTGTAATCATTTGGTTTGACATAATTATTTGCCTCACTTACATTACATAGGTGTTGTTCACCTATGACTTAGTTATAAACATTTGGTTTAGCAAATAAACTAATCTTTAGCCGTAGAAAAAACAATAAAATATTTATGTCTTAGGTATTATATTAAAACAACTAAACCGTATTATTAAATTTTAGCTTTCCTCTATCAATTTATATTTATAAAGAGATAGCACCCATGACGGTACTATACCTTCATGGGTGCAAAAATGCGGTTACTAATTTAGGTAATACCGCATAATATATTCATCAAATATCGCAACTAGTTTCATCTTAGTAGCAATTTGACAAAAAGCTAATTGCTAACTTTAGGATTCCTAATTGAATTGTGCTAAGTATTTAGCCAAGCGTTTAGACAATTTGGTTTTTAAAAAATCAAATTGCAGTCCTATATTAGCTATCTTTTTTAGCTCATGTTCTCAAGGAATAATTACTAGCTACATCAACCAGTTGCACCACTTACCAGTTTCACCACCTACACAATAAGAAAATGGTGTTACTGTGATTTTGTAGCCTATATACATGCTTGTACTTTCTCTACCGCAGTCACAGTTAGGTGACTCATTTGTTTCTGGCTCTGGCTTTTGCTCTTGTTTTTGACCACCACAGTTGCTAAAATATCCAAATAATCCACCAGCTATAAATTGCTGTTCATCTGTGGATAAATCCACAAGTAAAGGAAATGTAATCATTTGGTTTGACATAATTATTTGCCTCACTTACATTACATAGGTATTATTAACCTATGATTTTGTTATAAACATTTTGTTTGGAAAATAAATGATTCTTTTGTCGTAAAAAATATAAAGAAAATATATCTTTGGGATTATCTTAAAATGTTTAACACAGGTCTGAAGGATTAAGTAATAGTTATTGTTTCCATAAATGTTTTCGCGCGATCAATATTCATCGAAATATGGATTTAATATTGATGAGTTTTAACTATTAAGTATAAATAGATAACATCCATGAAGGTATTTTACTTTCATGGATGCATAAGTATAATGACTACATTGAGTAATGTCTTTAAAACATTTTTATCAAGTAATCGAAATAAAGTATTTGCATCTTGGTAGTGATGTAACAGAAAGCTAATTGCTAACCCTATTATTTATTTTTTCGATCTAATACACCAAAAGAAAATTAGAGACTAACCCAACTCTTTCCAAATCTAATTTAAGGGAATTAGATGAGTCTTTTTGCCATTACTAACTACAAGCATATCTTACTGGGAAAGGAAACCTAAGATACGCACAGGAAAAGTTCGGCCATTACTAGTGTCGGTAAGATCACCGTTGACAATTATATCGGGTCTGCTTCCTCCTTGAAATGTCTGCATTCCAGAAAATTGTCCTCTTCCACAACATTGTCCTCCAGTTAGAAGCTCTTGTTGTTCTGGAGATAGTTCCGAAAATAAATTAGACATCATTATTTGTTACCCCAATTTTGTGCATGTTTTTTAGGTAGCACCCATGCAGATAAAAGTATCTTTATGGGTGCGAAGTCATAGCTAACTCTTAGAGTTATGCCGTGAGAAAATGAGTGTTAAGTAATCAAAACTAATTGCATTGAAAAAAAGAGAGAGGAGAAAAATCAGCACTTATTTTCTAGTTTTTAGCAAAAACTCATTATACTGATTCAAAATGAGAGATTTTGAATTAGTTGTGTCAATTTTCACTTCCCCTTATTCAGTGCAGAAGTTAAGATTTTTTTAATTTCCTAACGCGAACAATGCTTTTGCTTTTAATTAGGTAAACTCCAGATTTTCCACCAAGCATAGAGTAAGAATCATCGTCGTCGTCAGAATCATCTTCCCAAGGCTTGGATTCGCCAGATGTATCTGGTTCTTCAGAACCGTCGGCTCCACCAGCTAGAAGCTGTTGTTGTTCTGGAGATAAATCTGCAAGTAGCTCGGATATCATTAAAGTTGACATAAATTGCTTGCCTCACTTACGTACATAGGTGTTAATTCCCTATGTTTTTATTATTTACTATTGACTTAGTTTTTAAATTATTCTTTGGTTAGATTACTAAAAATAATATATCATTCTTTAGGGTCATGAATATAAGATAAATAATACATTTAATCCTATATAGGTTGAGGTTTTAAATACGTTAATCAAGCCATATAAAACAGATTTTGATAAATTTATAATTTAGATCAATAAATATGGGCATAAAAATGTCCCTATGCCTAAATACAGTTCAATTAATACTAATTTCACGTAAGTTCGACGGATAGAAAAGCCCAAAAAGCTTGCTAGGTATGAATTTGTTGTAAGTAAGCAGGCGAAGTGCGATCGCACTTTGCCTGCCACAGACATCGCTAGCTGAAGGCGAGATTGAAATGGGCATATTACGGTTTAGTAAAATTGATTGATAAAATTATGTTATGCAAACGAGCAGTAATTGAGTCAGCCAATGACCACCTCAAAAATAAATATATGTGAAGATAATTACTCTTTAATATAGATAATCTTAGTTAAAAGTTAGGAGTCTTAATTCTTTAAAACTTCTAACTTTTAAAACGGGCGAGGAGGGATTCGAACCCCCGACACCGTGGTCCGTAGCCACGTGCTCTAGTCCACTGAGCTACACGCCCCTGCCAGAAAAACATATTAACACGTTCTTTCAAAATGATGCAAGACAATTTCCCTCAAAATTTTGCTAACTTAACTCACATAGATCACCAGGGGCAGGCACAAATGGTGGATGTGTCTGACAAAGCACCGACTTTTCGCCAAGCCGTAGCCGCCGCCAAGGTGCGGATGTTGCCAGAAACCTTTGCTGCTATTGAAGCTGGTAATACTCCTAAAGGAGATGTGTTGGCAACTGCAAGGTTGGCTGGAATTATGGCAGCTAAACAAACAGCGGCTTTGATTCCCCTATGTCATCCGTTACCCTTACAAAAAATTGCAGTCGAGGTGACACCAGATCCACAACTCCCAGGTTATCAAATTCATGCCACAGTCAAAACCAAGGCTGAAACTGGTGTAGAAATGGAAGCTTTAACTGCCGTTTCTATTGCAGCGCTGACTTTATACGATATGGCAAAAGCTTTAGAAAAGTCGATTCAAATCGAGTCAATTCGTTTAGTAAGTAAAACTGGCGGAAAATCGGGCAATTATTTTCCGCCAGAACCATAACTTACTCAATATGGCCTAAAGCTTTGTTGAGATCGGCTGGATTTTTGTATTTTTCGTCTTCTGGCAATTGTTCTAATAGTGAGATCACTTTCTGATCAGCTCCCTGCTTTTTAGCATGTTTAATCAATTCTTTTCTGTCAGCAGGATAGTCAACACCTTTCAAGTGTTTTTGTATTTCAACTGGGTTTGCCTTAGCCATTGTCATCCACCTCTAAAGGGTATTTACATATTCACTGGTGAATTTATTAGCTTCCTCTATCCAATAGATGAATCATTTTTTACTCAGATGAATGAAAAGCTCACCCAATTGATTGATGTATAATTATTTTTTAATCTTTGAGGTTGTTTTGTTTGGCAATAGTAGTTTTTAGTACAGAAATTCCAGAAAATAAGAAATAACTAATAATTAACGATTGATCAATGGCTAAAAACCGAATTTTAATTTGCACTTTTTTGGCGCTATCGTCAGGGTTTTTTGGTGGTTATATTGGTGGACAAATCACCCTCATGTTACATAGTCAGAAGTGCCAAAACCAGTCTTGGGGATTTAAGCAGATGTGCAATGCTTGGGTGATGCCAGGAGCAACTTGGCAAGGTAGTACAACAGGTTTGTGGACAGGTACAATCCTAGGAGCGTTTATTGGTGGTTTGATCACACGCCAAGATCGTTATTAATTCATACTAATTTTATTGACCACTGATCATTAACTGTCTGTAAATGTAGTCCAAGACTGTACGTGATTCAGGGACTTCCAAGAGTTAGTACTAGTATCAAAACAGTGCCAAGTTCCATCTTTAACTTCCTGGTAGCAAAATAAAGTGCGATCGCAACCAGTGAGGTTGTCGGTTAAATAGTATACCAAACCTCGAAAAGGGTAGGTTTTACGACTCAAACGTTTTGCAACAGCTTGGTTCGGACATTCAACAATAATTACTGATTGTCCATCAAGATTAGCTAACGAAAATATACACATTCGCAAAATGGCTCTGAGCCAACTTTGTGTGTGATCAAAATAATCATCTATAATTTTGTTGGTCAGTGCTTTTTCGAGGATACGGTCTTCATTGTGAGAAGTTTGGGCGTTAGACACAGCATCACCTATCGTTACACCGTTGGTTTGAGATTAAACTAAAATCTGAAAAATTGACAAGTGTATACGCCCACGCAGAATGTAACAGACCCAAAAATCATCTTTTATTTTCAATAAAAGCCAGTGAGGCAGATCTGGTGTCAGCTACGCTGGTAAAATCTATCTGGAGCTTTAAGAAAGAGCAAATTGCCATGCCTGCTGAAACTGACCAAGTAAATCCCACAACTAAGGGCGCTGATGCTATTGATGAAGCGATCGCCCAAGGCATTGATTTTGATGGTTCTCCCATTCCATCTGCCAAATTAGAACTGTATAGCAAAGTCATGGCACTAGAGGCAAATAGACAACGCAGTGGTGTATCTAATACCATGCGATCGCGCATTGTCCGCATAGGTGCAAAACACATTCCCCAAGCAGAACTCGATCAATTACTAGCAGATGCAGGATTTGCATCCCTGAAAGAAAAAGAAATTGCCTTTTTCTACAGCGGTAAGTAATTATTAATCTAGCAGAACGTAGTGCTAAGTTTGCCTGAAAAATTAACCGCTTAATTGAAGAACGAAATCAAGTAATTAAGTGAGTTCAAGGAATAGCACAGCCCTTTTGATCACTACATTTTGCCAGCTGCTTCAGTTGTGAACAAAAATAAGTTTTTTGCGCTTTAACTTGTATAAGTCAAAGCGCTTGTTTGTTTTTATTCTCGTCTACTTTTGTGAGAATTATCTAGGATTAATGTGTTGTCTAGGTCCCCATCCTGGATTAACAATAGCAGCTAAATCTTCTTCAGACAATTTGCTGATTTCATTATCAAGTTCTTCAACGGTGAAGTGATAGCCACGCTCTTGAGCAATTTTAACAAAGGCTTCTGGGTTAGATGTGGCTTTAAGTCTTTGCTGTAATGCTTGATCTTGTTTTACGGCTTGAAAAAGCCTAGCAGCATTTTGTTGTGCCATGATCATCTTTCTCCTATTTGAAATATCAGGTTTGAATGCAAAGATTTTGACTTTTGTGGTTTTACCAAAGTCTGTAAAAGATATTTGGGTTTAGGTTATAAGTTTGATCTTAAAACGAAGCCAAAAAATGTGTTGATTTAGATAAAAAAATATAAGGTTTCAGTTAAGATTGATGTTATTTCGTCAAAATTCAGCCCTAAGAGAGTAGTAATATTTAGCGATCAAGTGCTAAATAATAGTTTAAAAATAGAGAATAAAAAGCTGGGGAGCGATCGCTGATTATATTAATAGTCATTATTAGCTGGTAGACGTTGTTCTAACCAATTCTCTAAATCAGTTAGTACTTCTTGGTAGTTGAGGTCATTCTGAAGTTCGTGATATGCCCCTGGATACTCAACTATTGATTTATCGACACAATTGAGCCGTTGGCAAAAAATTTTACTTCCTTCAGGTAGTGCCACTCGGTCTGCTCCACCGTGGAGAATTAATAATGGCAATTGCCAATCAGCAACGTGGGCATTCACCCAATCAACTGTGGTAAAGAACTCCGTAGCTAATCGAGCAGTCGCTAGGGTATGCCGTAATGTATCCTGAGCATAGGCAGCTAAAATCTTCTCGTCCCGTGAAGCAGCAGTCAAGTCAATGCCAGTATTCAATGTAAAGCGTGGCCATACCCGCGAGAGTAATTTGCCAATGAGTAACCGGACTTTTGAAACTCCAACTTTGCCTATAGCTGGTGCTAAAGCGATCGCACCTTGTAGTTCAGATGCTTCTTGGGGATAGCGTAGCACGTAGTCTAAGACAATTATTGCACCTAAGCTATGACCTAAAATAAAAACGGGGCTTTCTGGCTGCTGGGTTTTAATTAACTGTACAAAAGCTCGTAAGTCTTCGCGAAAATCAGCCCAAGAATTTATGTAACCTCGTTGACCTGGTGAGCGTCCATGACCACGTAAGTCTAAGGCGTAAACTGCATATTGCTTGGGTATCAAATGTTCAACTATATTACCATAGCGCCTACTGTGTCCTCCCAGACCATGCACGATCGCTAATATTCCCTTCACCTTACCTTGTGGATGCCAGCTTTGGTAATACAGGTCAATTTCTTTGACACCTTTAAATGTGCCTTCTTGATAAGATGCTACGCGATCGCTGTGATTAATCATAGAGCTTTTAACTGTGGACTATTTATCTAATGTGCAATCAAGAATTATGATCGGTTCATGAACTCAAAGAGGATATTATTAATAGTTCTTCTCACGAATCTGATCAAGAACACCTAACTGATGGAGTAACTTCACCAGTTCCAACTGATGAAACAACGATTAACTTGCAATCAAATACTACACCATCAGAAACTTTGCCGCCCTTGACAGATGCAACCATCAAGCGGGTAAAAGAGGGTGTGGCGGCGGCAGGCGATCGCGCTGTTCGTAATACAATTGAAGAAATTCTCAATCGACTGGAAGCTATTGATCAAGGACATCCCGAACCTAGAATTAATGCTACAGTCCGCCGGGGTGTATTGCGATCGCTCATCCACGCTCTTTTTCGGGTACGTGTCGAACACCTCGAAAGGATACCACAAAAACCAGCAATCTTAGCAGTCAATCATCTCCACCATATTGACCCGTTCCTTTTGCTAGCTGAACTTCCTACCCAACCCCACTACTACTTTTTAGGTGATGCCCGCACCCTTTATAACAAGTGGTGGAAGCGTTTTATTCTACGTTTGGCGGGGGGTGTTGTGCCTTTAGAACGAATATGGAAAGAAGAAGTCGCTGTCATTGCAGCAGCTAAAGCCGGACAGCAAGAACTTGTTGAGTTAGCCGCAGAGATTGAAAAAACTGTCCCTACAGGAGGAGATATACAGACACTAAGAAAAATTGACCGCATTATTTTGGCAATTCTAGCTCATGGCGATGGCATAGTTCTTTTTCCGGAAGGACGACTAGGAACCGCTGAAGGTAAGTTACACCTTCCCTTAAAGCGAGGAACTGTGATGTACGCCTTGCGCGCTGGTGTACCGATAGTGCCAATAGTGTTAGTTGGAACTCATGATCTTTATTTAGGCAAAGAGTTGACTATTCGTGTAGGTGAACCGTTATATTTTTCTTCAGTTACTAGGCCAAAGCGACAAGAAGTCGATGCAGCTTTAGAGAAGTTACAAAACGTAATATTAGCATTGTTGCCAACTAACTATCAAGAACCAAAAGAAATCAAGCTATGTCGTTATTTCCTCAACCACATACTTTGGTAAAAGATGACTTCTGGATGGAACACACCACTCTAGTCCCTAGTCTCTAGTCTCTAGCCCCTTTTTTTCACTTCACTCCCAACAAACCTTGTAAGAAATGAAACATGTTTACAAATATTTTCTCTAGCCAGAGCATAGCACGATCAAGCCATTCTAGAAGATGTTCTAAAAGATGTTTTTCATAACCCATTAAAGTTGCTGTGGTTTCTATCCAGTCTGGCGCTGCTTCTACTTGATTGCTTTGGTGAAACTGCATCTGGGAATTTTCTCGTTGCTGAGTGTCTGTTTGTTTCTTGGAGTTGATTTTTTGAGTTGATTTGAGATTATTGTTGAGTTTTTGCCGTTGCCATAAACCAGATTTAACTATCGGTTTTTGAGGCAAAGGAGTTACTTGTGATGAACTTTTAGCTACAGTAGGTTTTTGCTTTGAGTATGGGGTAACTAACTTTTCACCCATCAATTGGGAGTCACCAAACAAATCATTCCAATTGAGCCAAGGATCTGCAACTACTAAATTTTCTGGTTCCACTTGACTGCTGTTAGGCAAAGCATTATAACTATGGTTTGATAATGACTTGTCTGTCTGCCAATGATTACCTGTGGACTTGAGGGAGATGTTTTCACTCACGCCAAAAAAGTAATTAATTGCTGCTTCAATTAATGCCTGAAAATTTAACTTTTGAGTTTCTAATCTATCAGAAGCTGTAATTTCTCTTCTCACACCTAATTGCTCTTGACCGTACATAAATATGTTTAGCTGAATATGAGCAACCCGGATAATTTCTTGACTACGCTGCTGAACAGGTCTAATTGCATTAACTTCCAATTTAGCAACAGCAGTATCTAGTAATGCTATTACCTTATTGGTATATAATAAATAGTTTGGTCTTCCTTTTAGTACTGGTTTATTATTTGTATTTTCGCCTGTTAATTTAGTTAATAAGCGGTCAATTTCTGGTAATAACTCAGTTGATTGTTGAGCTTTGATCAATTGCCAAGAATGCCAGTAATCTGCAACTTCATTAATAATTCTGTTTTCTAATTTTGTCCGTTGCTGGGGTGTCAAAATATCTAAAATATCATTATTAGCAGCGACAAGTACCAAATGACGATTTACCAAGTTTGTGGCAATTCCTCGCACCACTGGTAGATGTTGTTTGAGATTTTCTGCGGAATTTTCTGTAATCGTTAAAGATTGAGAAATAGCTGGTTTAGTCGTGGGATGACGATGAAAAAATTTCTGCCACCAAGACTTCAAAAAAATTGGAGACTGGGAAAATTCCAAGGAGGGTTTTGACTCATCTCGAATTTTCCATAAATTTCTTGCCCGTCGGGGATTTCTAATTTCCGTTTCTGGAGTTGTTGAGGAAGTAGCAATACCTTCAGCAGATGACAAAGCCTCGACTGCTTTTAGTAAATGTTGAATAGGCGTATCAGCATTTGGAGGAGTTTCTGACTGAAAATCAGTATCATTTGGTTGTAACTTGAGTCTGGATTGTGGTTCTTTGGTGTGTAGCGCTTTCCCTGCTGATTCAGTTGACTGAAACAGTAGATATATCGGATAAAGTAGTACTCCTACACCTCGTTTGGTAGCAGCTTGCAAATGCCGGAAGCTACTTTCCCATTGTTCTGTCAACCGCCGAGATTGCTGGTGGACAAAGTTAAATAGTTTGCTTTGATAACGACCAGAAGAACCAGAAGACATGGTAGTGATTTATTTAGTTTGAGTCTTGATGAGTTGTGAGACTCCCGTCAAAAAATAAAAACGACAAAATCTTAGATTATCGTCAGTGTCCTTATCTTAACGAAAATATGACCCCGACTGTACCTCAATTTCATACCGAATTAATCTCACAAGCAATTGAGCAATTACGCTCTTGTTGTCAAGTCAATGTTCATCTTACATGGTTATGCCAAGAATCTGACCTGAGTATTACTGATGTTTTGGCTTCTGATTGGTCTAATTGGCAACTTGCACAGCTAAATGAGAAAAACCATATTGCTTGGACAGGTGGGAAAAAAGTATTGTGGCTGGTGCAAAGATTGGTAGTTCCTCAAAAATTGCAAGGCTATCCTTTAGCGGGGTTGTCTATGCGGTTGGCGTTGGTTTGGTGGGCGGATTCTGCTGAAATTTATGTGAATGGGAACTTAGTGTTAGAGGGAGATTTATTTGATTGTTCGCCGAGAGTGCTTCTGAGTGAGGAAGTAATGCCAGGGGAAGAATTTATTGTGGCTTTGCGGTTAGTGAGTCCGGGGCATGATTGTGGTGCTTTGGTGCGATCGCTCCTTGTATATGAGACTATTGATGATAATCCTGATCCGGGGTTTGTGGCTGATGAATTGGCGGTAGTACAACTTTTTTTGCAAAGGTTGGATGTGTTGGGTGAGGCGGTTAAGAAGGTAACGAACCGCCAAGGCGCAGAGGACACAAAGGAGGAATGGCAAAGAATACTTTGTGCTGTTCGTCAGAGTCTTTCTCAATTGCAAATCCCAAATTTAAAGTCTAAAATTTTTCTGTTGGGTCATGCTCATTTGGATTTAGCATGGCTTTGGCCTGTGAGTGAAACTTGGAATGCAGCCCAAAAGACTTTTGCATCTGTGCTGAAGTTACAACAAGATTTTCCTGAGTTAATTTTCTGTCATTCAACTCCGGCACTTTATGCTTGGATTGAAGAACATCGGCCAGATTTATTTGCAGCAATTCAACAGGCGGTAGCTGCTGGATGGTGGGAAGTCGTTGGCGGTTTGTGGGTGGAACCAGAATTAAATTTGATTGCTGGTGAGTCTATAGTCCGTCAATTATTGTACGGTCAGCGTTATGTGCAGGAAAAATTCGGTAAGATTTCAGCCGTGGCTTGGCTACCGGATACTTTTGGTTTTTGTGCAACTTTACCGCAGTTTTTGGTGAATGCAGGTGTTGAGTATTTTGTCACCCAAAAGTTACGGTGGAATGATACTACTAAGTTTGATTATGGGGCTTTTTGGTGGCGATCGCCTGATGGTAGTCAAATTTTTAGTTTGATGTCTGCGCTGATTGGTGAAGGCATTGACCCTATTAAAATGGTATCCTATTCTTTAGAATGGCAAACCCAAACCGATTTACAAGATGCGCTATGGCTTCCCGGTGTGGGCGACCACGGCGGCGGCCCTACCCGTGATATGTTAGAAACTGCCCAACGTTGGCAAAAGTCGCCTTTCTTCCCAGATTTACAATTCACGACATCCCAAAAGTATTTACAGCAAATCCAGTCAAAAGAAAGTTCCCAAACTTCCTTTCCGACTTGGAATGATGAACTATATTTAGAATTTCATCGCGGCTGCTATACTACTCACGCAGATCAAAAACGCTGGAATCGACGTTGTGAAGTTTTATTATATGAGGCTGAATTATTTGCTACTTTAGCAATAGTCAGTTGTGGTGTGATATATCCTCAAGCAGAAATCGAAACTGCTTGGAAGCAAGTATTATTTCAGCAATTTCATGATATTTTACCTGGTTCTTCAATTACCCAAGTTTATACAGATGCATTGCCCCAGTGGCAGCAAGTGGCACAAGTCGGAACGAAGATATTAAACGAATCATTGCGAGCGATCGCATCTCAGGCTATCTTACCATCACCTCCACATCCCCAAGCCCAACCGATATTTATTTTTAATTCTCTCAATTGGCAGCGTTCTGAGGTAGTATCGGTTGCTTTACCTACACTAACAATAGCTAACCAAGAATGGCAAATTTATGATTGTGCTGGACAGCAACTCATTTCTCAATTACCCCAACCATCAACACTACTATTTTTAGCTTCTGATATTCCACCAGTTGGCTACCGCATATTTTGGCTTTCTCCCTCATCTTCCTCATCTCCATTATCTGTTTCATCTTCACCAGACTGGATTCTAGAAAACGAATTTCTCCGGGTTGTTATTGATCCTGATACGGGAGATTTGTCTAGTGTTTTTGACAAAACTTATCAACGGGAAATTTTGAGTGGTGCGGGTAATCAACTGCAAGGTTTTAAAGACAGTGGTCAATATTGGGATGCTTGGAATATAGATCCTAACTACACTCAGCATCCATTACCTGCAACAAACCTTAAATCTATACAATGGCTAGAACAAGGATTAGTCCAAAGTCGTGTGCGCGTAGTGCGTCAGTTGGGCGAATCAGAATTTTGCCAAGATTATATTTTGCCAGCTAATTCACCCATGCTGAAGATAGCCTCTATTGTGAATTGGCAAGAAAATCAGGTATTGGTGAAAGCAGCTTTTCCTCTCAACGTGGAAGCAGACTTTGCTACTTATGAAATTCCCTGTGGCGCAATTCGCCGTTCAACTAAATTAGAAACACCCGCAGAAAAAGCAAAATGGGAAGTTCCCGCCTTACGTTGGGCTGATTTGACTGAAGAGACAGAAGTGGGTATCTATGGTGTCAGCTTGCTGAATGATTGTAAATATGGTTACGACAGTCAATTAAATCAACTACGTTTAACATTACTACGCAGTCCCAACTGGCCAGACCCAGAGACTGACCGAGGTTGGCACGAATTTACCTATACCTTGTATCCCCATGCTGGTAGTTGGGAATCAGCCGATACTGTAAGACATGGCTATGAATTGAATACTCCATTGAAAGTAATCTTAAATCCACTTACTACTCGCCAGTCATCTTCTGCTCTTGCCGACAGCATGAGTTTCCTAGATTTATCAGCAAAAAATTTAATCTTGATGGCTTTGAAGCCAGCAGAGGATAATTCACAGGAATTGATTCTACGGTGTTACGAATCTCACGGAGAAACAACAGAGTTATGTTTGCAAAGTGATCTAGGGTTAAATCTAGGAGATAGAGTCGATTTATTAGAGCGTTCCATATCTGAGAAACAAAGCATCAAGATACAGCCTTGGAAAATCGCCAGTTTCAAAGTCAAATATAAGGAAAAGGGACTAGGGACTAGGGACTAGGGGCTAGGGGCTAGGGGCTAGCAAATAGGCAGGGGAGCAGGGGGTAGGGAGCAGGGAGAAATAGGTAATTCCTCTTGATCCCCCTTGCACCCCGCACCCTGCCCCAATTCCTCCTTCCCATGCCCCATTTTTAATCTTCGTGGTCTTCAAAAGGGTCTGCTAATTGCTTGCTAGGAGGCCCAAAGGAGGTATAAATCGCAAACGCAGTGATGGCAACTAAGGCGATGCCCACAGAAATACTAAGAACTATTGCGGGTTCCATAAATTAGCGATAAATTATGAGTGCTATTCTTATAGAATATTACAGAAGATTAAAAAAAGCTTTGGCAACTGATCTTAGGTGAACTATGGCACAACGGACTAGGTTGGGAGATATCCTGAGACCTCTTAATTCTGAGTATGGTAAGGTAGCTCCAGGTTGGGGTACAACCCCTGTAATGGCTGTTTTTATGCTGTTATTTTTCGTGTTTTTGCTAATTATTCTGCAACTTTACAATAAGTCACTGTTAATTCAGGATGTACTTGTCGATTGGCGGAGTTTAGGCGGTTAACTGATACACATCACTCAAATTTGTGTAATCAGCGAACCGACACCCGGCTTGTCCGGGTTTTTTTATTGGGGGTTAGTTGTCAGTTGTCAGTTGTCAGTTGTCAGTTGTCAGTTGTTAGTTGTCAGTTGTTTATTTACTACTCAATCTTAACCAACGATCGCTAACTATTGTCTAAACTACATACAGCGGATTTCCAAAAATATGGTAAATAAGTCTCAAAGATAAGAGTAAAGTCTGCCTGACTACTGACCACTAACAAAACTCTCACTACACGCATACTTATTAGGATAAATCCCATGAATGTATTTGGTATAGGTCTGCCGGAAATGGCTCTAATTATGGTAGTAGCGCTGTTAATCTTTGGGCCGAAGAAGCTACCAGAGATTGGCCGCAGTGTAGGAAAGGCCATTCGCGGTTTTCAAGAAGCTTCTAATGAATTTCAAAGCGAGTTCAAGCGCGAAGCTGAACAAATAGAACAAGCTGTGAAAACTACTGCTGAAATTGAACCCAAGCAAATCGAAGCAGCTCAATCAAATCAAGATACTGCTGGTTCTTCCCCAACTACTTAAGGAAGGTATAGCTAATCGATTGATTGTAGCAAAATGACAGAAGCTTTTACACAACAGGCTTTGGTAATTCCTCAACTAATAGTCGGGTTAGGGAATCCAGAGCCTAAATATGACCAAACACGCCATAATATCGGCTTTGCTGCTATAGATGCTCTCTCGCGGGTTTGGCAAATTTCTTTAGCGGAAAACCGTAAGTTTCAAGGACAGTATGGCGAGGGTATAGCACCGGATGGGGGTAAAATTCGCTTGCTGAAGCCGTTGACTTATATGAATCGTTCAGGACAGTCAATTCAAGCGGTGACGAGTTGGTATAAATTACCGCCGGAGTCAGTCTTAGTGATTTATGATGATATGGATTTGCCCTTGGGAAAAACTCGCTTACGCTTGTCTGGTTCAGCCGGAGGACATAATGGCATGAAGAGTGCGATCGCTCATCTTAGCACACAAAACTTTCCCCGTTTGCGAATCGGCATTGGAAAACCCAAAGATACTGCTAATAGTGATAATTCTGAGTCTATCTCTCACGTATTAGGGAAGTTCTCTGCTGCCGAAACTCAGCTGATGTCTCTTGTACTAGAGTTTGTAGTTGAGTGCGTTGAACTCAGCTTTAAACAAGGAGTAGAAAAGGCGATGAATCGTTGTAATAGCCGCACTGTCGAGTCCTCTTGATTAACAAAGCTAAAAGGTTTTTTAAAGCAATATACACACGTCCTCATACAGGTTGCGGTGCATATTGCTTAATTTTATGTAAAAATATAAGGCAACACGCTATTGCTTGTTTTTAATGATATCCTCAAGCAACCGCAGTACCAAACCTAATAGGTTTATTTAAAGCGTCGTTTGCGTCTAGCTGACACTGCCTTACGTTTGCGCTTTTCCAACGGAGTTTCAAAGTGACGATGATACTTAACGTCAGCTAATATACCAGCTTTAGAGACCTGGCGTTTAAACCGACGCAAAGCTGAATCTATACCTTCATTTTCTCCTAGAACCACTTGGGTCATTCTGGCGTTGTCCTCAAAATCAATAGTTTCCATTGTAATATTAGCTTCAAACTTAGCCAAACTTGCCTATGTACAAGGCTGGAACGGAGGCGGTTATGTTCCATGAAGAAAAGGGACTAGGGGCTAGAGGCTAGGAACTAGGAGGTAGAGTGTGTATTTCACCCAAATCCATAGTGATATACTTCTGAAGTAATGCACTCTCAATTAAAAAGTAGATTTAAATACTATAATTTCTATTTATTTTAAAAGTTAATTCTGCCCTCATTTAATAATTTGTATCCTGCTGTAAATGCTGTGAAAGCAACACAGAAACTCCACAAGCTAGTTGGCTTTAAAATAACTCCTCCACTTATGAAAACTAGCACTATGCCAATACCTAATAAAAACCATCCCAAG
Organism: Halotia branconii CENA392; assembly: GCF_029953635.1. Classification (NCBI taxonomy): domain Bacteria; kingdom Bacillati; phylum Cyanobacteriota; class Cyanophyceae; order Nostocales; family Nodulariaceae; genus Halotia; species Halotia branconii. The sequence goes on from NZ_CP124543.1 coordinate 5,335,034, forward strand.
TTACCAGTTTGTCTGTGAAAAAAGAGTAATGTAAATATACCAGCCATAACTGCTAAAACTGAGCCAGTAGCAGGTAAACTGCGATAAAAGTATGAATAGTAACCGCTAACAAAGATGATGTTTTGACCAAAAAAATATAAACCTGCAAAAAGCAAAATTAAACCTATGAGTTTAATTAACAACCTACCCATAAAATATTTTTATTTTTAGTTTCAGCATGATTATACTTGAAGTTGAAAAAATGTCACTAAACATTTTGTATTTTTTGATATTTTTGCTTAATTAAAGTTCAGTATATTTACTGAATTAATTCTAAGATTATTAAAGATGTTAAAGCCAGAGAGCATGAGCGAAATTAAAATAAATCAAGTCAGGCTATCCTATTAGAGGTAGCAATATTTAACCGACTATACAAATTTGTATATGCATAGAATATACCACTCTAGCCCCTAGCCTCTAGGGCGTGTTTTCAAACTCGAACTGTAGAACTGTAGGTTGGGTTGACGTAAGGAAACCCAACAAAGCAACGTAAATGTTGGGTTGCGCTATCTCAACCCAACCTACTAGCCCCTAGCCCCTAGTCCCTAGTTCCTAGCCTCTTTTCCACCGAGAAGCGCTACGATTGAGAATCGAGAACAATAGAAAGAGCTAATTGATAAATTTGACGACGGGGAAGGGAAGTTAATTTTGCTAATTGACGGCTAGCTTGCGATCGCGATATACCTTGACTGATTAGTTGTTGCAGTTCGGCTTTGAGTTGTGCTTCTGTAAGTTGAGGTTTGCTTGATGAAGTTCCCGCTACTACAAGGGTATATTCACCTTGAGGATCACGTTGATTATGATGGGCGATCGCCTCAGCAATTGTTCCCCGCCAAAATTCCTCGTACAATTTAGTTAATTCTCTTGCTAACACAATTTGGCGATCGCTTCCCCAAATTTCTGCTAAATCTTGCAAAGTTTCTCTGAGACGGTGCGGCGATTCATAAAAAATCAATGTCCGCGGTTCTGCTTGCAGAGATTCTAAATGTTCTCGTCTTTGTTGAGTTTTCGCTGATAGAAAACCTTCAAAGACAAACTTATCTGTTGGTAATCCCGCAGCACTCAAAGCCGTAATTGCTGCACTAGCACCAGGAATCGGAACCACTGTTATCCCAGCTGCAATGCAAGCTTTCACTAATTCATAACCAGGATCAGAAATGCTGGGGATTCCTGCGTCACTAACTAAGGCGATCGCTTTATCGTTAATTAAATGCTCTAATAATTCTGGGATACGACTACTACGATTATGTTCGTGGTAACTCACCTGGGGCGTTTTCACTTGAAAATGTTGTAGGAGTTTTCCTGTATGGCGGGTATCTTCTGCTGCAATCATATCCACTGTTTGCAAAATTCGCACCGCCCGAAAGGTCATATCTTCCAGGTTGCCAATTGGTGTACCGACAACGTAAAGTGTTCCTGGTTTGGGATCGGTCTGCATGAGTGAGGGATAGGGATTACAATTCTTGCGCTGATGCTATGAACACAACTGACAACTGACAAATGACAAATCCTAAATCTTTTCGGGGATTATTTGTAGGTCTAATAACCTTAGATTTAATTTACCTTGCTGATTCTACTCCTAAAAATAATCAAAAGATTGTCGCTAATGACTATACTGTAGCCGCAGGTGGTCCAGCGACAAATGCATCTGTGACTTTTAGTCATTTAAGAAATCAAGCCCAAATTTTAGGTGTAGTGGGTTCTCACCCGATGACGCAGTTAATTCGAGGCGATTTGAATAAATACAAAGTTGCGATCGCAGATCTTGAACCTAGTACTAGCTTACCACCGCCTGTTTCTTCGATAATTGTTACCCAAACTACGGGCGAACGGGCTGTAATTTCAATTAATGCTGTCAAAACTCAAGCCAGCAGCACATCTATCCCATCAGATATTTTGCAAGATGTCGATATTATCCTGATTGATGGACATCAAATGATGATTAGTTGTTACCTAGCCCAAATGGCTAAAGCTAAAAATATCCCGTTAGTTATTGATGGGGGTAGCTGGAAACCAGGATTTGAGCAAGTTTTACCTTTTGTTGATTACGCCGTTTGTTCTGCTAATTTTTATCCCCCCAACTGTCATACTGGTGAAGAGGTTTTGGCATATCTCCAAACATTTAAAATTCCCCACATCGCGATTACCCACGGAGAAAAACCAATTACTTATGTGAATGACGGTAAAACTGGTGCTGTGGATGTGCCAATCATTCAGGCAATTGATACACTGGGGGCTGGAGATGTTTTCCACGGTGCTTTTTGTCATTACATTTTACAAGGAAATTTTATTGAGGCGCTGACACAAGCAGCTGATATCGCCGCTGATTCTTGTCAATTTTTTGGTACGCGCCGCTGGCTGGATTAGTTAAGTTAAGTAAGGCTGAATTAATGAAAGACCTACAAGAAATATTAGCGATCGCCCGTGCAGTTGGTTGGGGTGCAGCAGATATACTGCGATCGTATTACCACGGAACTATAAAAGACTCTGATTTAGAGGTGCAATATAAACAAAATGAGCCTGTGACTGTGGCGGATATTGCTGTCAGTCAATACATTTTAGAGAATTTACAAGCAGCTTTAGGCAACGAAGATTTTGCTTATATTAGTGAAGAAACTTACGAGTCACAAAGTAAGTTAGCCTCTAATTATGTGTGGATCATTGACCCTTTAGATGGTACAAAAGACTTTATTAAAAAAACTGGTGAGTATGCAATTCACATCGCTTTAGTCAAGGAAAGACGACCAGTATTAGCTGTAGTAGTAGTACCTGAAGCTGAAAAGTTGTATTACGCTACTAAAGGTGGTGGTACATTTAGAGAAACTCGTAATGGCTCTATTCCCGTACAAGTTTCATCAGGTAAACGTATTGAAGATTTAACTTTAGTTGTTAGTCGCTCTCATCGTCACGAAAAGTTAAATTATTTACTCCAAAATCTACCTTGTCAAAATCAAAAATCTGTTGGTAGTGTAGGCTGCAAAATTGCCACTATTGTTGAACAACAAGCTGATATTTATATTTCTCTTTCTGGCAAATCTGCCCCCAAAGACTGGGATATAGCTGCCCCTGAACTGATTTTAACGGAAGCTGGTGGTAAATTTACTTATTTTGACGGCACACCATTACAGTACAACACTGGTGATATTAATCAGTGGGGTGGTTTGCTTGCCAGTAGCAGTGAATATCATGAAATACTATGTCAACAAGCGCGGGATGTACTAGCACATAGTAACCCAAGTAGCTAGTTATTGATTCAGGCGATCGCTTTGTGCAATAAAATTCCCTCCAGAGATAAAAAACAAAGGGGAACATGTTACATCACTGAACTGACTTACCCAAAGACGAGGGTTTTTGGCTTCGAGAACAGCATCCACGCTTATTTCATTGTGCCTGTTCTGTTGATTTATTTGGGATTAGTTCCTTTCTCCTGGCGATTTTATATCCTGATTTTGGCTGCTGTGGCTATTTTAGCGATCGCCCAACTGTATCAATTCTCTGCTAAAGAACTGGGAATTACAAAACAAAACTTCAGCAGTTCTTTCAGTGCGATCGCTATTTTAGTCGGGTTGGTGTAAGTCTCAAGAAAATGTTAACTACAAACGACTACTTTGCTGTTTGACAAAGGCGGAAATTGAGGGCTGGGTGTGAGATAATGTAGGTCTAAAAGGTAGTTACACTTATTTTAACCATCTACAAGAATTACCAAGCAGCGACAGTTCAGTATGGCCAAAGATATTTTTCACAATGCTGTTAAAACTGCGCTGCAAAAAGACGGTTGGATGATCACCCACGACCCTTACCAATTACGCTACGGTCTTGTCGATGTCTATATTGACCTAGCAGCAGAACCCGCAATCGCAGCGGAGAAAGAAGGACGTAAAATAGCAGTAGAAGTAAAAAGCTTTGCTGGTGGATCGACCATTTCTGAGTTTCATACGGCGTTGGGTCAGTTCCTCAACTACCAAGCTGCTCTAGAAGTTTCTGATGAGCCAGAACGTATTCTCTATCTCGCTGTACCCACAGATACTTATCAAACCTTCCTCCGTTTTGAACCAGCTAAAACAGTCATTAAAAAATACCAAGTAAGATTAATTAACTATAATCCTGTTTGGGAGGTCATAGAACAATGGATCGAATAAAGGAGTATCGGCGAATTGTCTGTGATTTTTTACAAGAATTTGCTACTAATGATGTGCAAGCGCAATTAATTTTTGATCCAGTGCGCGATCACTATTTAGTCATGCACAATGAGTGGCGAAATGAATACCGCATTTATGGATGTGCGATGCAGCTAGATATTATCGAGGGAAAAATTTGGATTCAGCACAACAGCACTGAAATTTTCATCGATCAAGAACTAATTCAGCGCGGGGTTGATCGCAAAGATATTATTCTAGGTTTTCGTTCTCCCAGCGTCCGTAAACTTCTGGCTGCAAACATAGGAATCAGCAACCAAGAGCAGAACCACGCACGTCCTATCTCTTAATTATCCCGATGACTTACTCATTATCTTTGGTAAATCACCGCAAGCATTAAAAGCAAAACTGACATTTTTGTTTACAGTCAGCTATTTGAACTATACCGACTATCCCTTGGTAAAGCCGTCGTCTTTTGCAACACAGGGTGACTCTCAATACGGTTCGGATAAGCTCTTGAAGCATAGAGGAAAGGAAGTCGTTGTCTGGTATTATTCTCCCCCTACCTCTCTTCTTCCCCTGCTACCCCTGCTTGCCTCAACAAATCAGTTTGTTAACCGAACAGTATTGGGGTGACTCTCATATTTATATGTATTGAGCCTGTAGTGCGATCTGTGAAGGAGAAGAGAAGCCATAGCTATTTTAGTCGTGTTAGTGTAAGCCTCAAGAAAAATTTTTTGAGTCTTTTGCAGCACGGTGTAAATCTTAAACGTATAAAGATTGTGAAGGATAGGAAATGAAATTGCAAAGATAAGTCAGAATGTCTGGCGCTATCAGTGTTACTTCTGCAATTATACTTACAACCATCGGCTATCTCAGTCACGAAAAGCTACCATTATCAAGATATATTCGTATGAAATTCATTGTTGGGTTATCAAGTCTGGCTCTATTTTCACTTTCTAGCGTTGCTCCATCTCTAGCGGCAAGTCAATTGGTCAGTCGCTCGACCGAGTCATCTTTGTCGAGTCAATCTTTACCCAGTGCAGCAAAAACTATCCAGGTGGCTGATTTATTCAATTCTGTCAACAGAGTACTCAATACAGTAGAGCGTGAGAAAAAGCGAGCAGAACAGCGAACCAATAGAGAAAGAGCAAGGCAAGAACGTCTCAAACGGCAAGAAAATGCTGCAAGAATAAGACAGGAACGTATGGAAGCGTATCAAAAACAACAACAAGAACGTGCGGCAGCAGCAGCAGCTAGACGTGAACAAGAACGGAAGTACTTTGAAAGTCTCACTCCAGAACAACAAAAGGAATATATTGCTCGACAACGTGCTAGAGATGAAGCAGCAGCAACACTGTTTATAAACTTATTGGGGGCAACAATGGGTTCCGGGAATCCAACAGTGTCACCAAGCTCCAATGTTAACCAAGAATGGATCGTAGAAGATCGCAATAACAGCCGACCAGCACCTCAGCCCGCTCCTGCACCTGTTACACCAATTGGTGGTAATAGTGGTCTTCATGGAGAATGTCATTATGTTGGTTGTTAGCGAAGTGTAGCTTTTTGAAAGTTTGATAGCCATTGAATCATTTTTATAAATCTTTTAATGGCTGTCAAAATTACTTTTGCTCATCTCTAGTAGAAGACATTAACAATAACTGTAGGACTCAGCAATAAGAAACACTTCGACCTGCAAACAGGATAGTTTTGAGCCAGGATTATTTGCAACTAAAGTAGTCATTTTGCACCAATTGGTGACATATACTTAAAGCAGACTGTTATGATATGATTACCACAAATAAAATCCTGAAAATTATTGAGTACTTCAGCCTGATTTTCAAAGTAAAAACTCTTAGGCGATCGCTATTTGTCCTAAATTTGCATTTTAAGATAAGTAGTATAAGCCTTTTGTCGGCAGACTTGATTATCTGCCCCAAAAGTTTTATCTTTGAAGACTACTCCGTATGAGGAGATGTTACCAGGCTGTGCTATACTCTTGCATATAAGGATTATTTTCGGTTGAGTAGCTCGTTTTGATTTCTAAAAACCGTCTCTCCGAATTTAACTCTCTCCACTCTCTGAAATTCGGAGACATTTTTATTTATGTCAATTTATGTCGGGAATTTATCCTATCAGGTCACAGAAGAAGACCTGAAAAGCGCTTTCGCTGAGTATGGAACAGTTAATCGAGTTCAGCTACCTACCGACCGGGAAACCGGACGGCCTCGCGGATTCGCTTTTGTAGAAATGGAAACCGACGCTCAAGAAATAGCTGCTATTGAAGCACTTGATGGTGCTGAGTGGATGGGGCGTGATTTAAAAGTCAACAAGGCGAAACCTCGTGAAGAAAGAAGTTCGTCTCCTCGTGGCAGCTGGGGCGGAAATAATGCTCGTCGTGGCGGTGGTAATCGCTACTAAGTTTTTAACCGAAATAATTTAACATCTAGAGTCTCCAGCAGATAAAGCCAAAGGCTCAATCTTGCTGGAATATTTTTTTGCCTCTAGTTTTCAAATGTTCACCGAATATGGAGAAAAACAAGAATGACACAAGTAGTTTTGGGGGAGAATGAAGGTATTGAGTCAGCTTTACGAAGATTTAAGCGGGAAGTTTCTAAAGCCGGAATTTTCCAAGATATGAGAAAAAAACGTCACTTTGAAACACCATTAGAAAAAGAGAAGCGTAAAGCAGTTGCTAGGCACAAACAAAGTCGTAGAAACCGTTCTCGCTTCAGATAACACCTCAAAGGTGATTTGCTCTTCGACTTACAAGAAATATTGGGAAGTTTGAAAGCGCTTCAATAACAGCCAGAAAATTTAAATTTTCTGGCTGTTATATTTTGGTTTTCATATCTAAAGTTTTGCCCCTGGCGACTGTTCGAGTTCTGTCAAAGAGATTGTGGTAGTGACCCATGCTACGAAGCGGTCTATTTTGACTAAGGTTGGGACGGTCTACTACTTGCCTCAATATACAAGGGAAGGGGTTGGGGTTAGGTTCCGTCAAACTCACGTTAAAATAATAATAAAGAGACGCGTCATGACACATCTCTACAAATTATCAAATCTACTGAATCAAGGTTAGTTGATACTAAATAAACGATCTAAGAAATCAATCTTTACCGCCAAATTTATAAGCCCTTTATTTGTGCCTACATCTTTTATTTCCGCATTATTCAGCGCCACAATATAAGGCTGACTACCAATCGAAGCAATAATTGGCCCACCAGAAGAACCCCCAGCAGTGTCACAATCATGAAATAATACATTTTGCTGCTCATTAACAATACTACATCCAAATTGATATGAAGCAGTCTGACCCTGACCAGCACTAAGGAACTCATAGCCTTTTTTGTTGGGGTTAGGAAAATCACCAGAATAACCAACAAAAAAGAGTTGTTTTTGATTTTTCAAAAAACTGGCAATAGGTAGAGATTGCCATCCTAAATAACCATACTTACGTCCTAAGGGTTTGTTAATTTCCATTACCGCCCAATCGTTAATTTGATTTGTAACTTCATTCCCTGTAAAGTCTGTACCGTAAACCACTCGCTTTACTAAAGCTATATCTCTACGACTTGGGACTACTCCATTAATCACATTGGGCAAAAATTCAATTGTTCTACTTAATTGATGGGTTTTCTCGTCAATAACGCAGTGAGAATTTGTCAAAACCACACTTTCACCAATTAAAGTTCCCGTGCAATGGTAGCGTTTTTCATCATTTGTTGTTCCTTGTACCCGCCCAATAGTTGACCAAGGATATTCTCTACTAATCATCGGGATACGGTCATCCCAACCAATAGTACCCCGGTCTTCATCATAAGGTTTTTCAGATTGATTTATCCCCGCAGGTTTGAACGGCTTGCCATTTCCTGATAATTGCAATTTACTAGCTTCTGGGAATTTAATAAACTCTGGTGCTTGCGTTGCTTGGGCTTGCACAGATACCCAACCACCTAAAGTCGTGAAACTCAAAATGCCAGCGAGGAAGCAAGCGAAAAAGATAGACAAAGATTGCTTGTAGATAGGCTTTTTAGTCATTGTTCAAACTTCTTTAGTAATACTATGAGATTTTTTTAATGCCTCACGCACAGACGCATACTTCGACTGCGCTCAGTAAGCAAAGGCGCAGAGAGTTAGGAAGAGTTTATGTGTTTAGTAGGCATAATCTTGTTGAAAAACTTCTATTTAATTAGGATTTATGCACTAGTGACGAAAACTAAGCTTTTGCGATTACTTCGCTTTGCTCGTAATGACGTAAAATCATAATAGGCGCGTAAGTTTTGTCAATTACGAATTACGTTAGCGCAGCGTTAGCGACGCAGGAGCGTCACTTGTACTGAGCGAAGTCAAAGTATTACGAATTATTCCCACTCTCCCTGCATGGTAAAAGCAGCCCAATAACGGGGATTTCGCCATTGTTGTTGTTGCCATAATTTCAATTGCGCTTCTCTTAAAGCCACAGCAGGTGTTTTACCTTGTTGTAAAATTTGTTGATATAATTCTTGCATTAATAATGATGTCGCTTGATCATCAACTTTCCACAAAGAAACAACTATCCGGGCTGACCCTGCATACATTAACCCTCTTGTCAACCCTACTAAGCCTTCTCCTTTCACTTCTTCCCCTAATCCAGTTTCACAGGCGCTAAGTACAACTAACTCGGCGGGAAGGTCGAGGTTAAAAATATCTTCTAGGCGTAAGAAACCTTTTTGAGGTTTGCCTTGTTTATCTACTAGAGATGTAACTATACCTGATAATTCCGGGTTGATATTATCAAAAATGCCGTGAGTGGCAAATAGCAGCAGACGATATTGACTGAGTTGTTCACTGGTGACTAACTTGTAATTAGCATCAAAATCAAAAGCTTGCAGACTCTGTTTAGGTGACACCATCTTTAAAATTGCCTCCGCTTCTTGACGCGTACCTTGGAGTCTATCTAAACCACTACGATTAATATTTTTTAAAGTTCGCTGCAAAGCAGAACGTTCTAGGTCAAGATCTAAAGATGGGGAAGTTTGCGGTGCTTTGCCAGTAACGCGTTGGTCATCGGCACTAAATACGGGGTCAGCCAGAACCGCGAGGGTTTTGGGTGCGGGTTTACGTCCTTTGAGTTGCTGTCTGTGGGTTGCTAGGCTAGTGACAGAAGGAAGAGTGATAATTTCATGATTGACCAAAAGTGGTTGGTAATTAACATCTCTCCCTGCTTGTTGCTTGTTCTGGTCATTCAACACTGCAAAAGGAATCTGATGCAAAATCCCGTCAGCCACAACTACTAAGCGTTTTGTCCCCAACTTGCCAGCTACAGGCGCAAGAATAATTTGACTAAGTTCTTTAGTTGCTTTGGTGGTATCAGCGACAGCTTTAGCTTGTTCTTCTGGGGTTGCACTAGCAATCAGTGGACGTGTTAACTGTTGACGTAAATTTTTTGCGGCTGCTTCTATCTTTTCGCTTTTTGGTAGTTCGTAGGTATCGAGGGAGTTGGGTGTGACTAGCCAGAGATAGCTGCGTTCTCTACCTAAGGAATATTGCAACAAGACTGTGTTTTTATCTAGTTGTTGTTGAATTTGGGGCAATGTCAGAGGTTGAGGATATTTTAGTGCAGCATACTCAGGGTTGGTAGTACGAATTTTGTTTTTTAAATCTTGCTGTTGTTGGAGTAAGTTTGCGATTTGTTGTTTGGTGGTTGTTATTAGTTGGGTTGGTGATTTTTTTTGACTCAATAGTTGTGATAACTGTTTTTCTCTAGCATCAAGTAGCAGATTTAAACGGCGTTCTTCTGCTAAGAGTTTCGGGTCAATATCTTTACGGATATCTAAGTTAGCTTCGGTTAACAGTTCGACTAAACCCCTGGCACGGGAACGTTCGCTAATATTCAATGCTAATGCATCGTAGCCTTTGGATGGGTATTTTTTGTGCAGTTGCATCAGCAGGTCGGTGTAGAACTTGTAGTAATTTTGCACTGAGGCAAAGTAGGAAGTACGCAGTTGTTGGTCAATAATTTTGCTGCGTAAATCTTCAATGATGTCGATGGCAAGTTTAATATGTGTTTGGGCTTGTTGCAGATTGCCCCTGTTACGTTCTAAGAAAGCCAAATTGGAAAGGGTGGTGGCTTCCCCTCCCCTATAACCCACAGCACGGAGTATGGGTAGGGTTTGGTTGTAGTATTTGAGTGCCTCTTGTTTTTCTCCTAATGAGTCGTAAACTAAGCCAATATTGTTGAGGGTGGTGGCTTCTCCTCTCCTGTCCCTCACAGCACGGCCTATGGGTAGAGCTTGGTTGTAGTATTTGAGTGCCTCTTGTTTTTCTCCTAAATCGGAGTAGACACTGCCAATATTGTTGAGGGTGGTGGCTTCTCCTCTCCTGTCCCTCACAGCACGGCGTATGGGTAGAGCTTGGTTGTAGTATTTAAGTGCCTCTTGTTTTTCTCCTAAATCGGAGTAGACTAAGCCAATATTGTTGAGGGTGGTGGCTTCTCCTCTCCTATCCCTCACAGCACGGCGTATGGGTAGAGCTTGGTTGTAGTATTTAAGTGCCTCTTGTTTTTCTCCTAAATCGGAGTAGACTAAGCCAATATTGTTGAGGGTGGTGGCTTCTCCTCTCCTATCCCTCACAGCACGGCGTATGGGTAGAGCTTGGTTGTAGTATTTAAGTGCCTCTTGTTTTTCTCCTAATGAGTCGTAGATACGGCCAATATTGTTGAGGGTGGTGGCTTCTCCTCTCCTATCCCTCACAGCACGGCGTATGGGTAGAGCTTGGTTGTAGTATTTAAGTGCCTCTTGTTTTTCTCCTAAATCGGAGTAGACTAAGCCAATATTGTTGAGGGTGGTGGCTTCTCCTCTCCTATCCCTCACAGCACGGTGTATGGGTAGAGCTTGGTTGTAATATTTAAGTGCCTCTTGTTTTTCTCCTAAATCGGAGTAGACTAAGCCAATATTGTTGAGGGTGGTGGCTTCTCCTCTCCTATCCCTCACAGCACGGCGTATGGGTAGAGCTTGGTTGTAGTATTTAAGTGCCTCTTGTTTTTCTCCTAATGAGGAGTAGACACTGCCAATACTGTTGAGGGTGGTAGCTTCTCCTCTCCTATCCCTCACAGCACGGCGTATGGGTAAAGCTTGGTTGTAGTATTTAAGTGCCTCTTGTTTTTCTCCTAATGAGGAGTAGACACTGCCAATACTGTTGAGGGTGGTAGCTTCTCCTCTCCTATCCCTCACAGCACGGCGTATGGGTAAAGCTTGGTTGTAGTATTTAAGTGCCTCTTGTTTTTCTCCTAATGAGGAGTAGACACTGCCAATACTGTTGAGGGTGGTAGCTTCTCCTCTCCTATCCCTCACAGCACGGCGTATGGGTAGAGCTTGGTTGTAGTATTTAAGTGCCTCTTGTTTTTCTCCTAATGAGTCGTAGATACGACCAATATTGTTGAGAATGGTGGCTTCCCCTTTCCTGTCACTCACAGCACGGAGTATGGGTAAAGCTTGGTTGTAATATTTAAGTGCCTCTTGTTTTTCTCCTAAATCGGAGTAGACACTGCCAATACTGTTGAGGGTGGTGGCTTCTCCTCTCCTGTCCCTCACAGCACGGCGTATGGGTAGAGCTTGGTTGTAATATTTAAGTGCCTCTTGTTTTTCTCCTAAATCGGAGTAGACACTGCCAATACTGTTGAGGGTGGTGGCTTCTCCTCTCCTGTCCCTCACAGCACGGCGTATGGGTAGAACTTGGTTGTAGTATTTAAGTGCCTTTTGTTTTTCTCCTAATGAGTCGTAGATACGGCCAATATTGTTGAGGGTGGTGGCTTCTCCTTTCTTGTCACCCATTGCCCGATATAGGGGTAGGGCTTGGTTGAAGTATTTAAGTGCCTCTTGCTTTTCTCCTAAATCGGAGTATACACGACCAATATTGTTGAGGGTGGTGGCTTCCCTTCCCCTGTCCTCCACTGCCCGGAGTAGGGGTAGGGCTTGGTTGTAGTATTTAAGTGCTTCTTGCTTTTCTCCTAATGAGTCGTAGACACTGCCAATACCAAGAAGGGTAAAGGCTTGCTGTCTTTTATCATCAATTTGCTGCCAAAGTTTTAACGCTTCTTGCCATTTCTCTATTGCCTGTCGCAGTGATTCTGCTGTCCCTTGTTGATAAAGTTTCAACCCCTCTTGTGTCAGTTTGTCAGCAGCGCGAGTGGCATCTTGTTGTGCGTTTCCTTGTTGCTGTGCTATCTGCAACCCTTTATTTCTCGGTGTTGCTCCTACTGACTCTGACAATAAAACCGCACTTAGCAAGAAAATTAAGCTGTGACGGGTAATTTTAAGTAGCAAGTACCAGCAAACTCCCTGGAAATTTGTACTCATGTTCATTTTTCAGTCTCACAACCTCGATTAAGTGATTATTTACAGCCCTATCTTGTTGGCATCAATTCCGCTTATTAGTAAATTATTTAATTGTCGCCAGTAATTTTGCTGAAACTTTATGTTGATTTTACGGGTACTGCCAGCGAACTTATTTGTGGTTGCGGTTTTTGTAACATAACTTTTGTGCTGAATTTTGCCGTTAAGTCTCAAAAAGCTTGTTTATCAAGGACTATAGACAGGACTTACACAAAGAAATGGAAGAATCGAACCGCCAAGGACGCGGAGGACACAAAGTTAAGAGGGTTTTAGAGAGTTATTGCGTAAGTCCTAAGTACTTGAACAGAATTAATTACACAATGTCATTGCGAATGAAGCGAAGCGTAATGAAGCAATCGCAGGGGCTGGGATTGCTACTCTTCGAGAAGCCGCTGACGCGTCTACGCTTTGCTCGCAATGACTGTAAATATTTTTGTCCAACTACTTGTTACAGAAAGTAACTGCTGTATCAATCTATTACTGTTAGCACAGCTTTGGGCAATAATTTATCTTTAAACCAAACAATTCTGGCAGGGACATTGTTTAACTTCACTCCAGCTTTTTCTAAATTTAATCGCTCAGAAATAGCCAAAATCAAATTATCACATCCAGAACGTCGGACTTGAGAGAATTTCTTTTGTAAGTATTCTGGTCGCCAATAACCCACAATTTCTAATAAGAAGCTACGGCCATCGGGATGCACTAACCGAAAATCGGGAATCATCACACTACCAGGAATCGGCAGTAAATCAACTTCTCGCTCTAATGTCCAGTCTGTTTTGAGGGCATCCCATTTATCAGCGAAAGATGCCTCTAGCATACTATCGTAAGGTTTACCTTTAGAATAGTGAGATACTAAACCACATTCGGAATTGAGGGTAAATCTTCCAGTTTTCCAAGTATTTGTATAGACATCACGAGTTTGCAATGTTGCTGAAAGACTCCATTTAGTGACGTGAAGTAAGGCGGGAATTAGTTTAGCGATCGCCAATCCATAACGTGTACTAGGATTAAATAAACTTGTCGGCCCATCCACTGTAATTGTAAATCCGTGGTCGGCATCGCCTTCTATATAAGCCATTAATTGAAACAACTTGAGATAACGAAATAACAGCTTATATTCTCCTGGAACATTGCGATGAGCATTTAAAATTAATTGACTGGCTTTATAAAAAATTCCCTGTACTTGAGATAAGTTATATCGATTTAATATATCTACTGGTGTAGGTGCATTAAAATCTGTCAAAATTTTATTTTCAGTTAAATCAGCATATAATCCATCGCGTACTTGTTCTAATAAAACTTCTCGCTCTAATTCTTGACTTAATTGATCAGCAACTTGAGTGAGAGTAACTTGTGTAGACTCTTTACTAGGAACCGATCTTGCTGCTAAAGTAAACACTCGTTCTCTTAACATTGGTGGTTCTAAAGGACTCACCACCTCAAAAGTACAAAAATTGCTTTTAATAATATAAGCTAATCCCCGCTTCACCCGATAATCTGTAGCATCACCTTCTAAATCTAAAAGTTGACGTTCAAGCACACCTTGAGTCTTACCCATTGCTGCTTGAAAACAATTAATTAACTCTGTCGCCAATGCTTGATTTTTATCATCAATCTTCAGTCTCTTTGGGATGATTTCTTCTCCGTTTTGGCGATGACTCAGTAACTCTGTCGGTAACATCTGAATTTTTTATTTGAGATTTTTTATTTTGGGTTGAATAATTAATTTCTAATTGTTCCGCAGCCTTATCACTCCTTCCCTTTCCCCTTCCATAAACAACCTGCAAATTCCCTGGCTTTTTCCTTTCTCCCCCTGCTTCCCCTGCCTCTCCTGCATCCCCTGCTCCCCCTGCTCCTTCTGCCTCTCCTGCTCCCCCTGCTCTCTTCTCCCCTCTTCGCCGCGCTGAAGTCCTTTCTTCACTCGTATCTTCTGCCACTACTTCATATAAAATCGCTTGCTTATTTTCAATGTTTCCCTTTCTTAAAACCCTTCCCAAACGTTGAATATATTCTCTTGTGGAACCAGTACCAGATAAAATAATCGCTACAGAAGCCGCCGGCACATCAACACCTTCATTCAATACATGAGAAGCAACTAAGGTGTTATATTCACCTTCTCGAAATTTGGTTAATATTTCATGGCGTTCTTTCACCGGAGTTTGATGAGTAATTGCCGGAATTAACAACTGCTGAGAAATGCTGTATACTGTGGCATTATCCGCTGTAAAAATCAAAATTCGGGCAGGAAAATGTTCTGCTAATAAATCAGCTAAAATTCGTAATTTGCCATCAGTACCCAAAGCAATTTCTTTGGCTTCACGATGCGCTAACATAGCTCTACGTCCAGCTTGCGATCGCGCGCTCATTTGCACGAACATTTGCCAACCTTGAATACTCCCCAAAGAAATCTTTGATTGTCGTAAAAAATCATTACGAGTTTGAATTAATTCGTTATATCTTTCTCGCTCTAATTGTGATAACTTTACCTTAATTTGAATAATTTCATGTTCTGCTAAGGCTTTCCCTGCTAAATCTTCGGCACGTTTGCGATATACTTCCGGGCCAATGAGAATATTTAAATCAGCATGTTTGCCATCGGTGCGTTCTGGGGTAGCAGAAAGTCCTAAACGATAGGGTGCGATCGCATATTCAGCAATTACTCGACCGAAATCTGTTGGTAAATGATGACACTCATCAAAAATAATCAAAGCATATAAATTACCCAAAGTTTCCGCATGAATGGCTGCACTGTCGTAAGTTGCCACTAAAATAGCTGTGCGATCCCGTGAACCACCACCTAGCAATCCCACTTCAGCATCGGGAAATGCCGCCTCCAAATGTGCATACCATTGATGCATCAAATCTAAAGTTGGCACAACAATTAACGTAGTGCGTGGTGTTGATTGCATTGCCATCTGGGCTAGATAAGTCTTTCCGGCCGCTGTAGGTAGCACAACTACTCCTTGCCTTCCCGCCAACTTCCAAGCTGCTAACGCCTCACTCTGATGGGGATAAGGTTCCATTTCTAAACTAGGAACCAAATCTACCGGATAAAATTCCTTGGCTTCATCAATAAAGTAAACATCTTCCGCTTGTAATGCTTCTACCAAAGAGCGATATCTAATCGCTGGAATCCGAAATTTTTCAACTCTATCATCCCATGTAGCATAGTCCATCCAAGCTTTACCGCGTGGTGGTGGATGCAAAATTAATGTGCCACGATCAAAGGTTAATGTGGGGGTGCGAGCCATTTTGAATTAGGGAATGGGGCATTGGGCATGGGGCATTGGGCATTGGGCATTGGGCATTGGGAAAAGTCCTTAACTCCTCTGCTTTGAGTACTTTGATTACTAATAACGCAAAAAGGACATGATTTTTCTCTATTACCTATATTCTCAGTTTTCTCGGTGTCTCTGCGGTTTGTTTATTTGCTATCTAATATCAAGCTATTAGTAGTTTTTAAAAGATCAGTATTTGTAGAAAAACAAAGAGGAAATAATTCATGATGAAAAACTAAGAATTATATTTTTTTGAGAAATTAAAAAATAATATGATAGAAAACTTGGGTAATTTTTGATATTAAGTAAGTACAACTTCTAGTCTTTACTACTTTAGATAGATTCACGTCAATTGATGGTTAGGGGTTGATTTCTTGGGTGCAAAATAAGTGTGGAGCGATCGCTTTGTCTAGCTAAGTTTTGGGAATAATTCTTCTAGCTAGCTGCACCAAAGGAGAGAAGCCACATTGAAAGGAATACGCCTCAGGTTCGCACCCTATGCTGTGGCGCTGTTAGCTGTGAGTATTGCATTGCTACTCACACTATTACTACAGCCACTGCTGAACCCAACTGTTTTTCTACTATTTTTTGCTGCCGTAGCAGTTAGCGCTTGGTATGGCGGTATGGAAGTGGGAATATTAGCCATAATTTTATCTACTTTAGCTGTTAACTACTTTTTTATCCAGCCAGTATTTTCCCTTGTAGTTGACCTAAGTAGCTTGGTGCGCTTGACCTTATTTATGTTGGTGACGTTTCTCATGAGTTTACTTACCTCAGAGTTACGTACTGCTAGGCAGCGCCTAGAGGTGAGTACGCAAAAGCAACAAGCAAGCGAAGCCAGGTTTAGGCGGTTGGCAGAGTCTAACGTCATCGGCATAATTGTAGCTGAGATCAACGGGGCAATTGTTGAAGCTAACAACGCTTTTTTAGAGATGGTGGGTTACACGCGGGAGGATATGCTGGCAGGGCGAATGCAATGGCACGAGATGACACCATCAGAATATATAGAAGAAAGTAAGTCAGCAATTGCTAAACTCAAAGCTACAGGAGTATGTACTGCTTTTGAGAAAGAATATATCTGTAAAAATGGTAGCCGTGTTCCTGTCCTCATCGGTTCTGCCTTGTTAGAAAACAATCAGCAGCAAGTTATCAGTTTTGTTTTAAATTTAAGCGATCGCCGACAAATAGAGAATGCTTGGCGTGAAAGCCAGAGTAGATTTCGTGCTTTAGCTGATGCCACTATTGAAGGTGTGATCATCCACGAAAACGGAAAAGTGTTGGATGCCAACCCAGCTGTAGCCAAAATGTTTGGTTATGAACTAAACGAAATCATTGGCATGTCAGCAACAGAATTATTGACACCAGGATCACAAAAAATATTTATAGAAAATTTCCGTTCTAGTGATGACAAGCCTTATGAACTGATTGGGGTCAAGAAAGATGGCACAGTTTTTTTCTTAGAAGTGGTAGGTAAAAACTGTATATACCAAGGTCGTACTGTCAGAGTTGCTACAGGACGCGACATCACAGAACACAAACGCATAGAAGAGGCATTGCGCCAAAGAGAAGATGAGTTGCGACTAATTACAGATGCTGTGCCTGTTTTAATTTCTTATGTTGATACCGAACAACGCTATCGCTTTAATAATAAGGGATATGAAGATTGGCATGGGCTTTGTGCTTGCGAAACTTATGGTAAGCACGTTCAAGAACTTCTAGGTGAGTCAGTTTACCAGTCGATTCTTCCCTATATAGAAATGGTCTTGTCAGGAGAACAAGTCATTTTTGAAACCCAAGTTCCCCATAAAAACGGGAAAATTCGTGATGTCAGCACTACTTACATACCCCAATTTGGTCAACAAGGAACAGTTCAAGGATTTGTAGCTTTAGTCACAGATATTACAAATCACAAGCTAGCGCAAAAAGCTCTCAAAGATAGTGAAGAAAGATTGCGGACACTCACAGAAAAAGTGCGCGTGATTCCTTGGGAGGTAGATGCCACTACAGGTAATTTTACTTATGTAGGGCCACAAACAGTAGAAATTCTCGGTTATCCCTTTACAGATTGGTATGCCGACAATTTCTGGGCTGAACACATGCATCCAGAAGATCAAGAATGGGCAATTGATTATTGCTTAGAAGCTTCACTATCACAAGATAACTACGAATTTGAATACAGAATGTTGGCTGCTGATGGCAGAATTGTCTGGCTGTATGACATTGTGAATGTGGTGCGGAGTGGGAATCAACCGCAGTTACTGCATGGCTTCATGATTGATATTACTGATCGCAAGTTCTCAGAACAAGAACGCGAACAATTGCTAGCCCGCGAACAAGCAGCACGCGCTGAAGCTGAAGCCGCCAACCGCATGAAAGACGAGTTTCTCGCTACACTTTCCCATGAACTCCGTACTCCCCTAAATGCGATGCTGGGTTGGACACATTTACTTAAAAACCGCAAGTTTGATGAAACTACCACAGAAAGGGCTTTAGAGACAATTGATCGCAACACTAAGTCCTTAGCCCAACTCATTGAAGATGTCCTAGATGTTTCACGGATTATTCGCGGTACGCTCCACCTGAATACCCAGCCAGTAGAATTGATCTCAATTGTGCAAGCAGCAATTGATACTGTACGTCCAGCCGCTGACGCTAGAGAAATTCGTATTGAGTGCAAATTTGACCCAACAGTCGGGGTAGTGATGGGTGATGGAAACCGCTTACAACAGGTAGTGTGGAACTTGCTCTCCAATGCTGTCAAGTTCACAGCCAAAGAAGGAATAGTGACTTTGCAATTAGAGCGTATTAATTCCCGTGTACAAATTCGGGTAAGTGATACAGGCGGGGGAATTGCCCCGGAATTTCTGCCCCATGTATTTGAACGCTTTCGCCAAGCCGATAGCTCAACCACGCGATCGCATGGTGGATTAGGATTAGGGCTAGCGATCGTTCGCCACTTGGTAGAATTACACGGTGGAACAGTTTCAGCTGAAAGTCCAGGAATAGGACAGGGAGCAACCTTCATTGTTAATTTGCCGATGAAAGCTGTAGCTATAAATGTCAAACAGCCAGAGCAGCTTGCATCTGTAAATCCAGACTGTGAAGATCCTAATAGTTTGCCGACACTTAATGGCTTGCGAGTGCTTGTCGTAGATGATGAACCAGATGCCCGTCAATTGATCGCGACAGTGCTAGGGCAGTATGGCGCACAAGTCATGGCAGTTGCATCTGCTTTCGAGGCATTACTTGCTGTACCACAATTTCACCCCGATATACTCGTCAGCGATATTGGGATGCCACAAGAAGACGGCTATGCCCTAATTCGTCAACTGCGAACCCTTTCCCAAGAGCAAGGAGGAAGGATTCCCGCAGTCGCACTGACAGCCTACGCCAGGACAGAAGACCGCACACAAGCTTTATTAGCAGGTTTTCAACTTCATGTTCCTAAACCAGTTAACCCCACCGAGTTAGCAGCAGTAGTGGCTAATCTTGCGGGAAGGACTTGATCAGAGGCAGAGGGGCAGGGGGCAGGGTGCAAGGGGGATGAAGAATAAGAGGCAGAGGGGCAGGGGGCAGGGTGCAAGGGGGATGAAGAATAAGAGGCAGAGGGGCAGGGTGCGGGGTGCAGAGGAGATGAAGAGGAATTACCTCTTTCTCCTTGTCTCCCTGCCCCCTGCTCCCCTGCCTCTTCTCCCTGCTCCCCTGCTCCCCTGCCTCTTCTCCCTGCTCCCCTACTCCCCTGCCTCTTCTACCCTCCTGGTATGCGTGTATAAATTCCCTGGCCTTGGGTATCGTAAAGCAACAAGGGTATATTAGCGTTGTCACTAATTACAGATAAGGCTTCCTCTAATACTTGTAAATGATTCGTAGCATCAACTACAGGAGCTGCATTTTGAGGGTCAGCTTCAGAGGAGGAACTTTGTAGTATTTGTTCGTACTCAGGGGTGAGACTCACAGTAATTCCTTTGTCGTTGACGTTAAAGGTGCAAATGCGAATTTCATCAGAACAAGTTTTATTGAGATCGTTACGGGTTTGCTGCAAACTATTAGTAAGTTCTAATTTTTCTTGTGCTTGCTTGAGGGCAGCCGAGTAGGGTTCAATGAGACTCTGAGCCGAACTGTAGTAAAAGCTATCTTGGGAAATCTGTTTAGCAGTCTGGAATGCTTGACCCCAATATACTACCGCCGCTTGCCATTGGTTAAGTTTTTCGTAAGCTCTGGCTTGTTTAGCAGCATTAACAGCTTGTTGGTAGCTTTGAGCAGCTAATTGTTCTTTAGTGGCGCGATCGCGTGCTGTAGCTAATTTCGGTTTGTATTCTAGCAACAGCTTTTGTGCTTCTTGAGCTGCTGGGCTATTGGAAGGAATAACTATTAGGGCATTAACCGCAATTTGCCAAGTGGATTGTACCTTGCGCCAATCATTTAACGATTTAGCATTAGCTTCTCGCTTAATGGCCACACTAGCTACACCTTTAGCTGCTGTTAATTTTTTCAACCATCGTTCTTGGGCTTGCAACTGCTGATTGACAGTTTGCAAACTGAGACGATATTTAAGTAACTTCGGTTGTACCAGCTTATAAAGTTCGCTATTGGGGTTGATCGTCTCTAGTGGTGCGATCGCTTGTCGCCATAAATGTTGTCTGGTCTGCAATTCTTCTAGACTTTGAGCAGGTGTTTGAGTTTTTTGTGCTGCCACAGCTGCCGTTTGCAAAGCTTTTACCACCTGATTAATTTTTGCCGACTGTCCAGACAAGCTTGCTTTTAGTTCTTCTGCTTGTTGATAACGGGATGACCAGCTGGGAATTGCTGCTAAGTCAGCGCTAGTTGTCTCTAGTCGCTTTTGTACTGCGACTAATTCACTTTCTGACTTGGCACGACTTGTTAATTGTCTAGATTCGGTTTTGAGTTTTTGAGCAGCTTGTATTTCTTTGCATTCAGACATCA
Source organism: Halotia branconii CENA392 (assembly GCF_029953635.1). Classification (NCBI taxonomy): domain Bacteria; kingdom Bacillati; phylum Cyanobacteriota; class Cyanophyceae; order Nostocales; family Nodulariaceae; genus Halotia; species Halotia branconii. The sequence goes on from NZ_CP124543.1 coordinate 5,355,809, forward strand.
CACAAGGACGAGTGAGTAAATAAGCACCACCGCCTAATACAATAATCCCCACCAAAGCTGCACCCAGGAGAATAGGTTTAATTGGACGTTTTCTGGGAGTAGTCAACAAATCTGGCGTATCTGCCAGAGGGTCAAATAGCTCTTCCTCCTCCTCCTGACTATCTTCGATTAATGGAGAATAAGTCAGAGAAGACGAGGAAGAAGAAAAAGATGAAGACGATGAAGAAAATGAGGACGGTGAGGGAAATAAAAACGATACTTCTTCCCCTGCCTCTCCTGCTCTCCCTATTGCCCTCTGCTTCATCGTCAGGGAATGTTTAGCGTAAGGCAGTTTGTCGCCAAAAACTCTTAAAAAACATTGCACCCGTTGCTCTTTATAAGTTGGTACTGACTGAAGCACTTCTTCCAAAACTGCAAAGATTTGTTGAGTGTCAACAGTGACAGCAACTGGATGTTGAGTTAGAATCATCAACTCATCTTGGTTGACAGCACATTTAATTTGGAAGACTTCGCCAAATGGAACTTCTGCAAGAAATTGTTCTTGCAAGGTTCGGGCTAAAAGCTGTAAATCTTCCTGCTGGACTGCTACTCTCATAGAGCTTTCCCGCTGATCTTCTATATAGTTTTTTGTATTTTCGAGAGAATGAAATGAAGGACTTTTGTTTGCTGAATACAGATGCACAGTTTAACTAACCATAGCCATGAAATCAAAGAGAACAACGTTCTAACACAAATTTTAAGTTTTCACCAAAAATCAAAATAACAATGATTATTCATATTTGTACATTTTTGTAATGCAAGATACTAAACTTGACAATTTTGTCTGAAATAGAAATAAAAAATAAAAAATGGGAATAATAAAAATTTTAGGCACTTTCACAGTTCTGTTGGTGATAACTAAATGTTCAGTAGTTATTACTGTCCACTAGTGAGTTACCGTGTAGTGGTGACACAATTATTTAAAAGTGAGGTAAATAATTAAGATACTAACTAATAAAACAGAAATAAATATATTCGTGACCATTAGTCATAAGGAGTAGAGCGTAGGGCATAGTATAAGAAAACAAAGTTAAATTTAATTATGCCTAATCACTTATTACGATAGATGCTGGTTTTGTTATATGCTGGCAAATTTACAGAGGAGATTAATTCCTGATCATCGAAACAGTAACAATAGTTTGATACCAGAAAATAATTTGCTCCTTTGACCAAATTCGATCAGGTTGAACCGTGAAAAATAAATATTTATAGCTGTCTAAAGCTTAATTTTGTAATTAAGGTGCTGCAAAAAACAGAAAACAGTACCCAAGAAATGCTATGGAAGTTTAACTACAAGGTGCATATCAATGGATTTATTAGAATACCAAGTTAAAGAATGGTTTGCAGAAATAGGTATTCCCGTATTGCCTTCACAACGCATTGACCATCCTACAGATCTAAAGCGTTTGAAAATTCACTATCCAGTTGTACTTAAGTCTCAAGTACATGCAGGAGAAAGAGCTAAAGCTGGCGGGGTCAGGGTTGTAGAAACAACTATCGATGCGATCGCAGCTGCCCAAACCATTTTCAATTTGCCAATTTGGGGTGAGTTACCAGATGTACTACTAGCAGAATCTAAGTACGATGGTCAAGAAGAATTTTACTTAGCGGTAGTTTTAGATACTGCTGTTTGCCGACCAGTATTTTTAGGTTGCAAAGAAGCAGATGTTGATTGGGAATCGGCAGGGGAGAGAATGCAACATATTGTTGTGGAACAAGAATTTTCTCCTTTTTATGCCCGGCAATTGGCTTTAAAAATGGGTTTGCAAGGTCAACTGATGCAGTCAGTAAGTAGTGTTCTAGAGAAGATGTATCAATTGTTTGTGCAAAAAGACTTAGATTTAGTAGAAATTAATCCCTTAGCAATCAGTAATTCTGGCCAAGTCATGGCTCTCAATGGTAAAGTCAGCATCAATGAAAGAGCTTTAGGTCGTCATCCTAAAATTGCTGAGATAGTAGCAAAAATGACCAGTCGTCATAGTAGTAGCCAAATTAATGGCCATCTGAGTAATTGGGATGGTTTAGACATGCACGGTAAAATCGGTATTTTAGGCAATGGCACTGGTTCAATGATGGCAACATTTGATTTAGTTGTCGGTGCTGGCGGTAAGCCTGGGATCTGTCTAAATTTACGTCATGCTTTCCTCACCGATACCTTACCCACTACCTTTTGCGATCGCCTCACAAAAGGGCTAAGTATTTTGGCTGCTGACAAAAGCACTCAGGTAATATTAATTAATCTCCTAGGTAGCATTCCTCAAGCAGAGGAAGTAGCTAAAGTCATTGCTAAATTTGTGCAACACGAAACCAGCGAACTGACATCACAGGTTGTAACCACTAATAGCAATGGCAACAAAAGCCGTCAGCAGTATCACACTCCTCATGTAGTTGTACGTCTTGCTGGTTCTGAGTTTAATATGGCTAAGGATGGTTTAGCTACATTAAAAACTCAGAGTAATGCATTGGTAATGGTGGAAAATTTAGATGAGGCAGTGGCAGAAGCAGTCCGTTTTACCAAACCAGTTGCCGCCAAAAAAAGATCAGCTACCCGATAGCTAGCTCCTAGTCCCTAGTCCCCTTTTAAAACATCGGGTTCCCAAATATACCAAAATATTTTATGAACTTAACGCCAGACAGCAAAGTATTAATCCAAGGCTTTAGTGAATTTATTTCAGCAACTCATATTGCTCAAATGAAAGCTTATGGTACAAATTTAGTTGCTGGTGTCAATCCCGGATCTGGAGGACAGCAACTATACGATCTGCCAATATTCGACTTGGTAGAAGAGGTAGTAGAGCAATTTGGCGCTATTGATACGACAATTATTTGTGTACATCCCTACCAAGTTCTGGATGCCGCACTAGAAGCGATCGCTTCTCATATTCGCCAAATTATCATTATTTCTGCTGGTGTACCGCCTTTAGATATGGTGCAATTACTTCGCAAAGCCGAAGCAGGTGAAACTTTAATAGTAGGGCCTAACAGTCCTGGGATTATCGTACCAGGAAAAATTCTCTTAGGTACTCAGCCAAGCGAATTTTATACACCTGGTTCCGTGGGCATTGTCAGTCGCAGCAGCACCCTAACATACGAAGTTGCTTGGGAATTAACAAAAGCTGGTTTGGGGCAATCGATTAGTGTCAGCATTGGTAGTGATGCGATCGTTGGTTCATCGTTTTTGCAATGGATGCAAATTCTCGATGAAGATGAAACCACAGAGGCGATCGTTTTAGTTGGTCAACCAGGCGGTGATAGTGAAGAAGCGGCAGCACGTTATATTACCGAGGCAATTGATAAACCAGTAGTTGCCTATATTGCAGGTAGACAAGCACCAGCAATTAAAAACTGGCGACAAACAGGGAATTTAGCAACAGTGATAGGACGCGCTCCTAATTTTGGCACAGCCCAAAGTAAATTAGCTGCTTTCCAAGCAGCAGATGTACCTGTCGCTGAACGTCCTTCTCAAATTTCAGAATTGTTAAAAAAGGCGATTCATTAATTTAAAATGGGCGTTGGGCATGGGGCATGGGGCATAGACAGTTATCAGTTATCACTTTTCACTTCCAGCAGCAGTAGTGGCGGGTAATGTCGAAATGAAATTTTCCTTGATTTTTCATGTCTTTGGAGTTTTAAGGTGATTTTTGGCATGACTCAAGTTATTTAATTAGTGAAAATTGGGCAAACTAATACTAAATCAAATTTAAAGTGCGGAATGGTGCAAAACATCAGGATAAATCTACCCGTTCCGTTTGTTTGAACGCACTTTTACCCAAACACTTATAGCCTGCTTACTGTACAGGTGTCATACACGATTGTTGAATATTGGAGTCGAATTTTCTATGTCAGACCCCAACATTGGTCGCTTACTCGTTAAACGCTATCAGCTTCAAGAGTTAATCGGGACTGGAGCTATGGGTAGAGTTTATCGTGCTAAAGATATTTTGTTGGGAGGTGTACCTGTTGCGGTGAAGTTTCTCGCCTTGTCTATACAAAATGAAAAAATCCGGTTGCAAGAACGCTTTGAGCGAGAAGCCAAAACTTGTGCCTTACTAGGGCAAAAGAGCATCCATATTGTTCGAGTTATGGACTATGGCGTAGACGAAAATAATACTCCGTTCTATGTGATGGAATACCTGCATGGACATAGCCTCAACAATATTATCCGCCAGCAAAATCTATCGGTACTAAGATTTCTCAGTATCGCGCGTCAAATCAGCTTAGGTTTGCAGTGCGCTCATAATGGTATCCCAGTTGATGGCACAATCTACCCTATTATTCATCGTGATATTAAGCCCAGCAATATGCTGGTGATTCAAGACCCTAGTTTTGGGGAGTTGGTCAAGGTTTTAGATTTTGGAATTGCGAAGTTACTTCAAGCAAATAGCGACCAGACGAAATACTATTTAGGAACTTTGGCTTATTCTTCTCCTGAACAAATGGAGGGCAAAGAATTAGATAACCGTTCTGATATTTATAGTTTGGGCGTGATGATGTTTGAGATGCTTACAGGCAAGATGCCATTAGTAGCACCAACTCACTCCTTCGGTGCATGGTATAAAACACATCACACTCAACCGCCCCGTACTTTTGCTGAGGTTGCACCTAACTTGCAAATTCCCAAGGAAGTGCAAAATTTAGTGATGAGTTGTCTAGCTAAAACCAGAGACGATCGCCCCCAAACTATCAATAAAATTCTCCAGGTTTTAGAATCTCTAGAACAACATTACCGCACCCAGGCAACTCCACAAAGCAATACATCTACTCGTACCCTGACAATTAAGGCTGAGATTGAGCCGAAGACCAGTCCTGATTTACAAGTATCGCCCGATGAAATTGCTCGCGCTACTGCCTGGCCTGAAAATAAACCTATTGCGGATATTGTTTTCCCCCAGTTTATTGATGCTCATGGGGAGGCTTTACCAGCACTCTGGATTATGCTGCCGCAGCAAGAAATTATCAAACGCTTCGTCTGCAAACGTTATAATCAGTTTCTTTTCATCACTACACCTCATCCCATGTTGTTATGGATTACCGTCATCTACAACCGTAAGTATGGTGCTAAATGGTTGCCTTACTATCTCGATCTCAAAACTAGTCTTGGTCAAGAAATTACTTATTCACTAGGACACACAGGTTCTTACCGTCTGTTATTTTTTGCCCGCGAGACACCAAGTCGCTGTTCTCATGTCTTACTTGTCAGCATTGCTTCTGCTCAATGTCAACGACTGCAAGAATGGGTCAAAGCAGGCAAAACATTAATTTCAGTGGCTGATCCCCAGATGAGTAAAAACTTACTCAAAAGCGAGTACGAAAAGATTAAACCTCACATCTTGGCAAAATTGGAAGCAGTTCATACAGATTCCCACTTTAATCTTTCAAGGTAACTGAAACTTTTGGAGATTTTCAAAACCTTCGTAGGCATGATATCATGTGCGGCTTATTAGTTATGAATCCCGCATCTGTGCAAAAACCTGAAAACTCTTTCTCCCCCTGCGGTCTTAGATGATAAGTCTTTACCCGAACACGATATGAAGGGTTATTTTACACAATTAAGCAAACTCTTACACTTGACTATTGCCTCAAGATTTCTACAATATATAAAGAATAATTACAATTTGTGAAAAAAGCGTTTGTATCGCTTTTGGTCAAGACAGTGTTGCTAAATTGATCAAATTATTTTGGCACTTTGACAATGCGATCGCCTAACCCAAAAGAAACATCTGCATCTTGCAGAAACGCTTACTTCTTATTGACAAATCCTGTTTGCCGACAAAAGGTTTCTTAAAATGACACAACCACAACCAACAATAACGCCCAAACTAGAAGATCCTAAATTTGGCTTCAACGAATATGCTGAACGATTGAATGGTAGAGCCGCAATGATTGGCTTTGCCTTATTGGTGGTGATTGAATACGTCACTAATCAAGGCGTGCTATCATGGCTCGGTCTGAAATAGTGCCATCGTCAAGCACAGGCATGTAAGTTGTAAGCTAGTAATTAGAAGAGTTTTAACCAGTTGGAACACCCAGCTGGTTTTGACTATTATCAATTGATAGCGAACTACCTCGCCCAATTTGCCGTCTGGTAACTAGGAGGGTACACCAGAGAGTGTGAGTATTAACTTAAACTTGCAAATAATATACGCAAAAGGGTTAATAACCACACTTGCTACTTTACTGAAGAACATTATAATATTTTGATGCTTCTTTATATTAGAAGGGCAACTCTCAGGTGGGGTATTCTCGGTAAATTGACACAAAAGGTTATCTGGACAAACCAAGCCGTGATGAATGCTGTATTACCTCGTTTTTTGAAGTCAACCTATAGAAAAGAACCATTAATCAGTGTATTAATAACGATAGGTGTGGTAGATGCCCTGATTGGTGGATTAGATGATAGCTGGTCATTGTTCGCTTTTGGCTTGGGTATGACAGGTGTGACCCTTGTCTTTAAGTTGTGGCGTATCCAGCAACGTCGTCCTCTTCCAGAGGAGCCTGTAGTGCAACATTATTTGCCTTCTCGCTCATCTAGTCCTACTCTACCCATGCTGACTATTCCTAAGAAAAAAGGGACTAAGGACTAGGAATTAGGGACTAGGGACTAGTCTATATAAAGTAGAAGCTTTGTCTCAAAAATCGGGACTTTAGCTGACTAGTGTTGGTGAGTTATAACGTGTGAAAATCTGATTGATATAACTGTTTTAAAAGTGAGGCAAACTTGTGAGGAGTGAGGGAAAAGGTGGTGGAGGTAATTGCGTACTATGTCCGTATGTGATCTTGGCATTGGTTGCAGCAGCTACCCTTCCAGTCGTTCTCTGGCAAGGGTTTGGTATTCATGTTGCTCGTGCTGCTTTGGAAGTAGTACCAAATTTTCCTAATCGCACCAGCTTTGCTAATCCCCAGCTATTTTACTCTCTTGTCGGACATAGAGGAACTGTTAAATCTTTGGCTTTTAGTCCAAATAGCAAAATTTTAGCTAGTGGCGGTGCTGACAACGAAGGGGTAATCCGTTTGTGGAATCTAGAAACTGGTAAAAAAGCGGGGAATATCAGTAAAGCACACAAAGCCTCTGTGGAATCTTTGGTAATTTCGCCAGATGGTCAAACCCTAGCCAGCTGTAGCAATGACAACACAATTAACCTATGGAATCTGAAAAATAATAAATTTAGTCGTTCCTTTGTAGGACACACTAGTAATGTATTATCTTTAGCTGTATCTCCCGATAGTAAGATTCTCGTTAGTGGTGCTTTAGACGGAATCCGGTCATGGGATTTGCTGCAAGAGCGCCCATTAGCTACTTTAGTACGCTTTGATAACTCGATTTATACAGTAGCAATCAGTCCTGATGGTCAGACTGTGGTTAGTGGTGACTACAAGGGTGTAATTAAACTGTGGAACTTAAATACTGGTCAATTACTCAGTGAATTTGCTGCCCATACTAATGTTGTCACAGATGTAATTTTTACACCAGATGGACAAACCTTAATTAGTGCTAGCCGCGATCGCACTGTTAAACTTTGGAATGTTAACTCAAAAGAATTAATTCGCACTTTTACAGAAAATAACAATTGGGTGAATGCTATAGCCATTAACCCCAATGGACAAACCCTTGCTAGTGCTGGTAGAGATGGTATTAAAGTGTGGAATTTAACTACAGGTGAGTTAATCAGTTCATTTAGAGGACATACCGATTGGGTAAGTGCGATCGCTTTTAGTCCCGATGGACAAACTTTAGCTAGCGGTGGCTTTGATGGCAGAATCAATATCTGGCGCTAAAAATTAACCCTTCAACTACACTCAGGGTTAAAAATTAACATCCCCGTTAGCTGTGATGAGTTAAATCTTACTCTCTGCGCCTTTGCGCGGCAGTCGCTACAAGTCGGCAAAGCCGACGACAGTCGCCTCAAGTCGGGAAACCCTTTCGGCAGTTCCTCATGGGGGAAACCCCCAAGACCGGACTGCCGACGCTCCTGCGTCGCTACCGCTTCGCTAACACCACGGCGCTGTCTCCCCAACGCGCTGCCTTGTCTCTGCGTGTTAGCGTAGCGGGGCGTAGCCCTATAAACTCCTACCCAGATTCACCAACGAAGAAAATAAAACCAAAACTGGGACAATTTCTAATCTTCCCATCCACATCAACAAAATTAAAGTCAATTTACCTAGCCAGTGTAAATCTGGGCTAGTAATTCCTGCTGATAAACCCACACTTCCTAAAGCAGAAGCAGCTTCAAAAAGTACATCAATAAAATCATATTCAGGAGCAACATGGAGCAATATCATAACTCCAAGGGCGATCGCTCCTAGCCAAAGTACGGCTAAGATAGCAGCAGTTTCAATAATCCGATTTGCTTCTGTCTCAGTTAATACTTTATTTTCTAACTGATAGCGCATGAGTTGATGATGTTGAAGAGTCAGTCGTTGAAAACGCCACAATACGCCTTTATAAAAAGATACCAACCTTTTTAACTTCAATCCTCCAACTGTAGAACCAGAAGCCCCACCTACTATCATCGCCAAAGTTAACAACAGTTTGGCGCTGGGACTCCAAGTTTGTAAATCAACAGTTTCAAATCCACAGGTTCCTAAAGCAGAAACCCATTGAAATAGAGAATCTAACCACAAAAACGCACCGCTAAACCAACGATTTTCTATAAATAGTGCAAGTGTTCCCAAACCCAATAGTAGCCACAATGCCCGATGTTGTGAATCTTGCCAGAGTGCAGACAATCGCCGTTGTTTGATTAACTGGTAATGGATGGGAAAGCTGATTGCTCCAGCAATCATTACTGGAATAATAGCTAATCGAATAACGGGACTATAACTGCCTAAACTTTGATCGCGGATACTAAAACCACCTGTAGAAATGCCGGTGAAAGCGTGGTTAATTGCGTCCCACAAAGGCATTCCGGCTATGTACAGCAATAAAATACTTAATCCTGTATAAATGAAGTAAATCCACCAAATCCGGCGTACTGTTGCAGTTACAGTTAAAGCGATACGCTGTTGTCTAGCCTCAGCTTTATAAAGTTGATCAGCATCTTTACTAGGTTCTAGAACAGAAAGAACTAGAACAATCATCCCGACTCCACCAATCCACTCAGTTAAAGAACGCCACCACTGCAAACTATGAGGTAGTTCATTTTCGTGTAGTGTTACTGTTAGCCCTGTGCTAGTAAATCCCGAAAATGCTTCAAAAGCAGCATTCCAGAAATACTGAAACTCTAGTACAGTTTGGGGTGTTGGGGTAGAGAGAGTTGTATGAGCGATCGCCAAAAATGGAATTGCTCCTAAAAGGGGAATAATCCCCCAACTAATGGCAGCAATCAGCAGAGAATGGCGTAAACGAGTTACCTTACTTTCACTGAATATGCGGTAAAATAATTGACCAGGAATCAAAGAGGCGATCGCTGTTTCTAAGAATGGCAAGATAGCATAATATTCACCAAACCAAATACACACAGGCAAAGAAGCCAAGGCCATGACACCGGGTACATGTAGCAATAAACCTACATAATGCAGAATTGTCCTCACATGAGGACTCAAAGGACGAATCTTAATCTTCACGCTTCTGGTAGCAGGTTGTAGAGATGGTGGGCAATAATAACCTCTGGGTCAACGATGACGTGTACACCTATTTTGGTAAACAGTCCTCTATGTTCCTTTTCGTGTACCATACTTATTAAAGTGGGGATATTATACTCTTTGCCCAAAAACATAGTCATGAGATTAGCTGAATCATCGCTAGTTGTCGCAATTATGGCATCTGCTTGATCTGCTCCAGCTTCATCCAAAATTCCGCCTTGAGTAATGTTGGCGTGAAATACCTTAATATCGTATTCTTGTAAAACTTCTAAAGCCCGTTCCTCTGAAGCTTCAATAATCGCCACATTATGCCCATCTTTTAGTGCTAATTCTGCTAAAGAGACACCCTCTGGGCTGGCTCCTACAATAATCAAGTTCATATTAATTGATAGTTAATAGTTATTTTAGAGACTCAGATCCCCGACTTCTTTGAGAAGTCGGGGATCTTGTCGCTCACGAAATATCATCAACACTTACCTACTTTTAACCACCCAAAAACCTGTTCTGCTGTTAATGTCAAGTTAATTCCTTCTAATACTCGAAGTTGCTGATTTCCTCTAACTGTTTACTTTAAGATCATCTTAGTATTAAACTGGCGTGGCTTGCCGTACTTCTATCGGTTCACCTGTCAAGCTAAAAGCGCGAATTTCGGTAATTTTTACTTTTACTAATTGTCCTTTCAATTTTTGGATGTCACCAGGGAAAAAAGTTAAACGATTACCGCCTGTGCGTCCCATTACTTGAGTTGGATCTTTAGAGTTTTGGTCTTCTACCAATACTTCTTCGATGCGTCCGAAGTAACGTTGCGATCGCTCGGCTGCTTTAATGTTGACTAAATGGTTTAATCTTTGTAAGCGATCGCTTTTAACTTCTTCACTTAACTGATTTTGCCACAAAGCTGCGGGTGTACCTGGACGAGGTGAATATGCTGCTGTATTCAATAAATCAAAGCCAATATCTTCAACTAATTTGAGAGTATTTTCAAACTGTGCTTCTGTCTCCCCAGGAAAACCCACGATCGCATCAGCACTAATTGACGCATCTGGCATATACTTACGAATAGTGTCGATAACTCGGCGGTATTTTTCCTGGGTATAACCCCGTGACATAGCTTTTAAAATCTCGTTATTCCCAGATTGGAAAGGAATGTGAAAGTGTTCGCACACCTTGGGTAACTCGGCACAAGCTTTAATTAATCGCTCAGTAAAATAACGAGGATGGCTGGTAGCAAATCTTAAGCGTTCAATTCCTGGAACATCATGTACGCAGTACAACAAATCTGTAAATGTGTGTAGATGCCTACCTTCAGGTGTCGCCCCAGGCAAATCTCTACCGTAAGCATCAATATTTTGACCGAGTAGGGTGACTTCCTTGTAACCTTGGTGACCTAATTCTACCATTTCGGCGCGAATAGCTTCGGGTGTGCGAGATTGTTCAACACCACGCACATTCGGAACCACACAATAGGTACAGCGTTCGTTGCAGCCGTAAATCACATTCACCCAGGCAGTAACTTTGCTATCTCGTCGCGGCTGAGTAATATCTTCTATAATATGAACCGACTCAGTTGCGACAACTTGATTACCCTCCAAAACCGACTCTAGTAAATCTTTGAGACGGTTAGCGTGTTGTGGCCCCATTACCAAGTCTAATTCTGGCACTCGCCGTAAAAGGCTCTCGCCTTCTTGTTGAGCAACACAACCAGCAACAATCAATGTTAAATCAGGCTGTTCATGTTTGCGTTTAGCTTGTCTACCGAGGTAAGAATATACCTTTTGCTCAGCATTATCTCGAATTGTGCAGGTATTGTAGAGAATCACATCTGCATGGTTCGGATCTTCAGAAAATTCCAACCCCATGTCTTCTAAGATGCCAGCCATGCGTTCTGAGTCGGCTTTATTCATCTGGCAACCGAAAGTAGTAATGTGATAGCGGCGTTTAGAAGTGGTCATGGGCGATTATGCTTAATCAGCGTTATGTATATAAATTTTATTTCTATATTTTATTTACTCTAACAATCTTTGGGCTAGCTCTTTAAAAGTAACCGAGTTGCTTTTGAAAAATATTTACCAAGAAGGCAAGAGTTAGGAGGCAGATAGCGTAGCGGTAGCGAGTCCGCGAACGTCGGGCAGAAGGTAGAAGTATCAATTAAAACTTTAGTTCTGGGTTTAAAGCCACAGTTTGAAAAGCGAAAAATGCGGTAATACCATTTCACGAAATTATTGATACAAATTACTTTTCTTACTCCCCCTGCCCCCGGTCACTGAGCGTAGCCGAAGTGCTGCCTCCCCTGCTCTCTGCCCCCTGCCTCCCCTGCTTGCCCAAATGTATCAACTTTAAAGTGAAACGGTATCACCGATTGTCCGCATGAAGTTACTAAGTTTTGCAGATTTAGAATAGAGTAGTGCTGGTGTCTGTTTTGGGAGGTTTTATGTCTCTAACAATTCAAGACTTGGAAAAAATGCAGCAGCAGTATCCTGACTATCGGATGGAATTAGTCCAGGGAAATATCATTGTTATGAGTCCGTCGGGATATGAATCAGATGAAGTTGCAGCCGAAATGATTGCCCAAATACGTAACTGGGTTAAACCTCGCAAACTTGGACGGGTAGCAGCTTCTAGTGCTGGTTTTAGATTACCCAATTCTAATTTAAGAGCGCCTGATGCTTCATTTGTTTTAGCGGAACGTTTGCGTCGTAGTCCCAAGTCTTTTGCTCAGTTAGCTCCTGATTTGACAGTGGAAGTAAAATCTCCCAGTGATGATTTAGAACAGTTGCGGGCAAAAATCCGAGAATTTTTGTCTTTGGGAACGCGAGTAGGGATTCTAATTAACCCAGATGATCGAACTGTTGAAGTTCTTTCCTCAGAAACAGAGCCAGTGATTTTACGCAACAAGGATGTACTAACTGTTCCTGATTTGCTGCCAGGGTGGAAAGTACAAATTTCCGATTTGTGGTCACCAGAATTTGACTAAAGGTATTTTTAACCGGATTTTAGTTATTTTTATAAAACAGCGATCGCCAATCCACAACAAAGACAAATCATTAAAATTTAGCCAATGTCATAGTTATTTTGGCTGGCTCTCGACTGACTTCAACAGAGGGACGGTAGAATAGACCTTATTTTTGTAGCTGCAAAAAACGAAACCATGACAATGCATTCTACTCTCCAACACGCATTTAATAACCGCCGTGTCTTGAAAGTGATCAGCGGGTTGAATAACTTTGATAGCGATCGCGTTGCTGCTATTATCAAAGCTGCTGAACTTGGTGGTGCTACTTTTGTCGATATTGCTGCTAATGCTGCTCTAGTTCAGTTAGCTAAAAACTTGATTAATTTACCAGTTTGTGTATCAGCGGTAGAACCAGAAAAATTTGTTGAAGTTGTGGCAGCTGGTGCAGATTTGATTGAAATCGGCAATTTTGATTCGTTTTATGCCCAAGGAAGACGTTTTGAAGCTGAGGAAGTTTTGGCATTAACTCACCAAACCCGCGCTTTACTTCCAGAAATTACCTTATCTGTTACCGTTCCTCACATTTTGTCCTTAGATCAACAAGTGGAACTAGCAGAAGAACTAGTCAAAGCTGGAGCCGATATTATTCAAACCGAAGGCGGCACTAGCAGCCAACCGTCTCACCCTGGAACTTTGGGATTAATTGAAAAAGCTGCTCCCACCTTAGCAGCAGCTTATGAAATTTCCCGTGCAGTATCCGTACCTGTATTGTGTGCTTCTGGCATTTCTAACGTCACAGTACCATTAGCGATCGCCTCTGGTGCTGCTGGTATTGGTGTGGGTTCTGCTATTAACCAACTCAATAGTGAACTAGCTATGATTGCTGCTGTGCGTGGCTTAGTCGAGTCCTTAGCAACAACATCAGTGGTGAGTGCTGGGTAATCCAATTTGTCTGGAACTCCAGTTCCAGGCTATTAACCAGAATCTCTCATGAGTTACTTCTGAATGAAGTTGGCAAATGTTCCATGAAAAAGCTTTAGTTATACCTATCAAGTTGCTAAGGATCAAAGTAGCTGCACACGCTGAAAGATCGCTTTTTGAGCAGTTGACAGCGCCAAACTCAAACTACTAGAGTGACACTGTTATTGGTAAACAAATAAGTTCGGTTTATGGTGCGTCAACGCTCTATTTTTTCACTGGTTCTAGTATTATTGGCCACATTCTTGATTAGTTGTGGCGGTCCTGGCGTGGCAGTTGCACCGCCAACTTACACAGCAGTTGATCTGCAAAGGATTCAGGTACACGTTCCTGAAATTCAATCTGTGCGCGATCGCTCTCAAGAACTGCAACGGCTAATTCAAAGGAGAGATTGGATCGATGTGGGTAATTTTATACATGGCCCCATAACAGAAGCAAGGTTGAGTATGACTTATGTTACTCCCAACCTGCTGCCTAAAGTCCAACCCACAGCACGCCAAATCACGCGAGATTTGTTAAATCATCTGGTTAAAATTGATCAAGCTGCAAAAGAAGGTGATACTTTGCTTGCCTTGAATAATTCCCAAGCTGCTTTCACAGATATCGATAAATTCCTTGAGCTGCTTCCACAAACAAGCAGTATCTCAGAGGAAAGTTAAGAGTTAATAATTAGGAGTTAGGAGTTAGGAGTTTTAAATTCAACAATTGGTAATTACGAATTACGAATTATTTTGAAGCTTCTGGCTCTTTACTTTTAATTTTGCATCAAAGTTATGAATGTAGTCATCATTGGTTGTGGTGTAGTTGGGGCTGCGATCGCCTATGAACTAAGTCAAGTTAAAGGATTAAAAATCACAGTTATTGACCGTCAGCCACCCGCCCAAGCCTCTACAGGTGCGGCTCTTGGAGTTTTGATGGGCGTAATCAGCCACAAAATTAAGGGCAAAGCTTGGCAGATGCGACAAACTAGCATCCAACGTTACGAAACCTTAATTCCTGAATTAGAAGCTTTAACAGGTACTAAAATTCCTTTCAACCGCCAAGGAATCCTTAGCCTTTGCCTAGAAGCAGAAAATTTCCCAGCGTGGGAAAAATTAGTAGAAACTCGCCATTCTCAAGGCTGGCAATTAGAAATTTGGAACACAGCGAAACTCAAAGATTTCTGTCCTCAAGTTAATAACACTCAAATTACTGGTGCTGTCTATTCTCCTCAAGACCGTCAGCTTGATCCAACTGCTTTAACATTAGCTTTAGTTGCGGCTGCTCAAAACAAAGGTGTTAATTTCAAATTTGGTGTGAATGTTTTAGATGTGCCAACACCAAAACGAAACCATCTACAAGAACCTGTCAAATGTTTTTCCGTGGAAACTACAGAGGGAAAAATTACCACAGATTGGGTTGTAATTGCCGCCGGACTAGGTTCGACACCATTGACGGCACAGTTAAACCAAATAATTGATATTCGTCCTGTTTTGGGGCAAGCATTACAAGTACATTTAGGGCATCCCCTAGGTAATCCCGACTTCCAACCAGTAATTACAGGTAATGATGTGCATATCGTTCCTGTGGGTGGCAAAGATTATTGGATAGGGGCAACGGTGGAATTTCCCCACAATAGCAATGAAATCACAGCCGATCGCGAATTACTAGAATCTGTCAAACAACAAGCGATCGCATTTTGCCCAGAGTTAGCCACAGCAACCATTATCCGCACTTGGTCAGGCTTACGTCCTCGTCCTGAAGGTCGTCCCGCCCCAATTATCAGTAAACTCCTAGGATTTAGTAATATCCTCCTCGCCACCGGACATTATCGCAACGGCGTTTTACTAGCACCAGCAACAGCTGCCGCGATTCGTGAGATGATTATCTAATAATTAACTCTCATTAAAAAATACCTCTGTCTTGAAAAGTTTGTTACGGAGGGAAACCCTCCTGACAACTTTTCGCTGCGCCTCTGCGTGAGACATTTACATCCAAAATCCAGGAAAATAATAGCGTGTCATCAACAGAACATAAAATAACAGTAGATTCTTTAGAATGGTTTTATCGTGAATCTTTACCGATTGGCAGAACTGACCTATTACCTGTAATCCTACTACATGGTTTAGTATCTCAAAGTTACAGCTGGCGGCATATTTTACCAGCTTTAGCAGCCCAGGGAACAAGAGCGATCGCACCTGATTGGATCGGTTATGGTTTTTCTGCACATCCCGAAAAACGAGACTTTGCCTACACACCCGCTGTCTTTATTACAGCCCTAGAAAAATTTATCAAAGCGTTAGAAATTGAGCGCTTTTCTTTAGTTGTCCAAGGATTTTTAGGCTCTGTAGGATTACAGTATGCCTTACGTCACCCTGAACAAATTGCCAACTTAGTTATTCTCAATACACCAATTTCTACTACTGCCAAATTACCCTGGAAAATTAAACAAATGGGTTTACCCTTAGCAGGTGAAATGATGACCCAAGACCCCTTATTAGTTGACCGAACTTTAGAAGGTGGTAGCCGTTACCGCATCGAAGATCGAGATTTGGATGTTTATCGTAAACCTTATTTGAAAAGTTCTGCTCCTGGGCGTGGTCTGTTGGCAACTATTCGTAACTTGCAACTTGAAACCGCAATGGCAGAAATCGAATCTGGTTTTAAACAATGGCAAAAACCAATTCTTTTACAATGGGGTGTAATTGACCCTTGGTTATCTGTAGAAATGGCACAAAATTTTGCAGATTCTGTACCAAATGCAGAAATAATCAAACTTAACAACGTTGGGCATTATCCTCAAGAACACTATCACAAAACGATTCTAGAAGATATGTTGCCTTTTGTGCGTCGCACTGAATCTAGCTAACATAAAATCATAATGGAGGCTGAAGTGCTAACTTTGCCAGTTTTGGGCTGTAATATCCAGCAATTTTTTTAGCGATCGCATCTGGTCGAGAAATCTTGTCTAAATTGCACAATAAAATTACAGTAATATGATCATCAATAAAACGGGTAATATTACTGGCAAATCCCAAGATCGAACCGTTGTGACCAACCACACGACGATCATCATAATTGAATATCCACCAACCTAAACCTGCTACATATTTGAGCTTTTCCCAATTATTACCCTGACTTGGTGGATGGGGAGTCCACATTAAATCAAGGGTTGATTGTTTAAGCAGAGTTGCATTGTTAAGTGCTTGTTCCCACTTCGCCATATCTGCAATACTAGAAAGTTGCCCTCCAGCTGAATATGTGACAGAAGGACTGTAATAAGGTTTGTTAATCAGTTTATGATTTAACAAACGGTAGCCAGCAGCCCGATGAGACACAATGTTTTGGGGATTATTCATCCCCGTTGCATTCATTCCTAACGGTAAAAAAATGCGATCGCGCAACAAATCTTCATAAAATTGTCCAGTGATCTGTTCCAGCATCAAGCCCAGTAGATAGTAGCCTGTATTGTCATAGGCGCTAAATTCACCTGGCTGAAACTTTAGGGGTAAATCACGAACTAAAGCTAAAATTTCTGGTTTAGATAAATCAAGACGGGTAATTTCCCAGTAGTTGGAAGCATCAGTATAACTGGGAATCCCAGACTGATGAGACAGAATATGCTTAACGGTGACACTTTGCCAAGCTAAGGGTAAATCATCAAGATAATTGGCGATCGCTTCGTCTAGCGAAATTACTTTTGCTTCTACCAACATCATCATCAGGGTAGCGGTGAACGTTTTACCAATAGAAGCAATTTCATAAACTGTGTGTTCGGTTGCGGCCACGAAATGTTCTATATTCGCCAACCCATAGCCTTTAACCCTCTTTTGTCACTCTAGGCAGAGGAAAAATAGAAATAAGAGATATTGAAGTTTTGAAAAATTGAGCAAGTCAGATTATTAACAATCATTTGAAGTTGAAAAAATCCCTCAGATAGCTTAGGGACTGTAAAGACCGCTAACCAAGGTTTAATTAAGTTAAATAATGTAAATGGCTGAAGTATCAAACGGAGGTTATTCAGAATACTATTCCAACCATTGCCTTGATTCCACCCAGGATGTGATGAAAATCTAGATTCAGATTGTGGTGGTAATTTTAGCAGTTGTTCGGAATGAAGACTAACCAACAGATAGGCACTAAAAACAATTTCCCACCACTTCTCTATTTGTGAATAATGAGTTAGGCGAAAATCTGCCCATCCTAATTCATTTTTACTTTGTTTTAAACCATATTCTACCCAAGTTCTTAAACCATAAAAATTGCCCACATCTCTTGGAGTAATCTCTGGATATTTACTCATGACATACCAAGTCGTGTTTTTTGGAAGAACTTCAATATCCGTTGTTATTTGCCAATACCTTACTTCCGATTTTTTGCCACATATTATCTCTCTAATATATCTATTCTCTGAACTTAAATCCGAGAAAACACGCTTGAATCTTTGCCAATCTGAGTATTTTACTTTTGAGTCTGTAATTCCCCATGCTCTATGGTTTGAGCGAATCGCTACAATAAAATTAAGATTTAATTCATTTAGTACGCTTAAAAAACTTTTACTACTTTCACCATATAAACTATCCGCCAGCACCAGATTGAATCTAAACCCCATCGACCGCAATTTTCTTATCATTATCCCGGCGATTTCGGGTTTGGTTAAATATTTCTCTCCTGGTTGTAGTCTTTCCCTCGGTTTATATACTTCAAATATTAGAGGAAACGTCATTCCAGATAAGACTGCATATGCTGTAACCGCCACAATACCGTTATCTGTTTTACCTAAATTTCCAATGTACTGTCGTTTCACATAATCAGTCGTATTTCCTTTTTTCTTATCCCCTGTCTCATCAATTATTAGTATGATTGGGCGACCTTGAAGTATATATAATATTAATTCTAACCTTTGCCTCCTTAATTCTTGTACATCCCAGGGTGATTCTGTTAAAAAATGGTGTAATGCTTGATGATT
The DNA here is from genome assembly GCF_029953635.1 of Halotia branconii CENA392. NCBI lineage: Bacteria > Bacillati > Cyanobacteriota > Cyanophyceae > Nostocales > Nodulariaceae > Halotia > Halotia branconii. The sequence goes on from NZ_CP124543.1 coordinate 5,374,309, forward strand.
ATCTAGCCCTACAATTTTCGCTATTTCCGGTAAAGTTTTACGTTTTATATCAGAAACACATCCCATGTGTAGGTACTTAAAAGCTTCAAAGCTTCTAACTTCTGGAAAGAGGTTTTGATACAAATGGCAGTATTCGTCCACAAATTTTACTGTGGGTGCGCTTCGGCGAGGCTCAACCATACTCTCTGTCTGGTGTTTTTGCGATCGCTCCTAATTATACTTTGTCGAGAGTGATAAAAGAGGGTTAATCAAAACAGGTTCACCTTCCTGCACCACAGCAATAGAGAGTCCCGGAATCTGATTTTGAGCCATTATTTCCAGAATGTAGTCATCAATAATCAAATTAGCCTCGTTTTTGTTGTAAGCTGTTAATTTAAACTTATCTACAACCCAAAACTGTCAAAGATTAATAGCTACTCTCATCCATAGACTTGCCTTTACTACTAAATTGGTTGAAGTCAAAGAAAAATATTGTCGTGATAATTCACACTTCTTTATCAATTACCGCATAAGGTTTTGTCGTAACCTAGTAATGAGAGTACTTGCAGCCATTGAGGCTATTACTACTTTAAAACAAGTTGATCAAGGCAGGTTACAATTCATGGCTTATTCGTGGTTTAAAGCGTTTCATATTATCGGTATTGTAGTTTGGTTTGCTGGGTTGTTCTACCTAGTGCGTCTGTTTATCTATCATGTTGAAGCTAACCAAGAACCCGAACCAGCACGCACGATACTGAAGAATCAGTATCAAATTATGGAAAAACGCCTTTACCACATCATTACTACCCCAGGAATGTTGGTAACTGTAGCAATGGCGATTGGTTTACTCAGTACTGAACCAGAAGTTTTAAAAGAAGGTTGGCTGCACTTCAAGCTGCTATTTGTGGCTATTTTGCTGGGTTATCATCATTATTGTGGTCGGCTGATGAAGAAGTTAGCTGCTGATGAATGTCGGTGGAGTGGTCAGCAGTTGCGGGCTTTAAACGAAGCACCTACAGTTATGTTGGTAGTGATTGTATTGCTAGCTGTATTTAAGAATAATTTGCCTACAGATATAACAGCCTGGGCAATTTTTGGCATGATTATTTTGATGGCAGTCACTATTCAGCTTTACGCCAAAAAACGTAGGTTAGATAAAGAAAAGTTGATAGCACAAATAGGACAAGTTCCTCAAGAACAAAGTTAGAGAAACTTGAAAGTTCAATACGGCAGAAGGCAAAAAATATATTTTCTTCCTCCTGCCTTCTGCCTTTTAATACCGATTTGAAAAAAGAATACCACAGATGCAAAGTTGGCAATCCAGATTGCATCTGGTTTTTGAATTACGAATTACGAATTACGAATTAGTGTAAATATTTCTATTCGGCTATTGATGAAAAAAACTCTCCGCTGCTAAATCACAACGGAGAGATATCAAGTTAAAGTTCGTCAGGTGATCGGAATAGTTATTTATTTAATATTTAAATTACCCGTATTAATTCGGCCATTAGATAGAGAAATCGCCCGATATTATCCGAAAAGATGTATAGATTAGCACTAGAAAAAAAGTACTAATACTTCTTCTCCTGGTGAAATTAATACTTTACCCACTGGTAGAACAGCTAAAGCATTAGTTTGAGCTAAATTAATTAAATTACCGGAACTATGACTACCAGAGGCTTGGTAAAATTCGTAAACTCCATCAATTAGATGTAAACAACCCCAAATATAAGTTTCAAACTTACCATTTGATCGTAATTCATCATGCGATCGCACCCGTAAAAATTCTAATTTTCCACCTTCAGCCAGTCCAGAAAGTTTTTTAATGGTTGGTTGCACAAACCGCCAAAAAGTTACCAAAGCAGAACCAGGATTTCCTGGCAAACCAAAGTACAACACTGAATTGTGTGTGGGGAAATTAGCCACAGTTAGGGGTTTACCAGGTTTCATCGCCACAGCACGAATATGAATTTTGGCTTCTAGGGATTCCAGAATTTTGTCAACATAGTCATAATCACCCACCGAAACCCCGCCAGAAGAAATCACTATATCAGCATTAGCTATGGCATAAGTAATCACTTGTTGCAGTGCAACCGGATCATCCTTCACAATACCTAACAATAAAGGTTCTGCTCCACTATTTTTTACTAAAGTTGCTAGGGCATACTGATTAGAATCGACGATTTGCCCAAGTTGTAGCGGTTGTTCAGCTGTAACTAATTCGTCACCAGTAGAAAAAATTGCCACCCGTGGACGACGGTAAACACTTAATTGTGGACACTGTGCCGCAGCTAACACAGCAATGTTCTGGGCATTTAACTTAATTCCTGGTAGTAGTAGTTGAGTTCCAGCTTGGTAGAAAGCAGCTTTGTGTCTAACGAATTGTCGCGGTTGGGGTGCATCAAGGATTAAGACACGATTTTCTTCTTTGTGTGTCTTTTCTTGCATGATCACAGTATCCGCCCCTGCTGGCATTACCGCACCCGTAAAAATCCGTGCTGCTTGTCCCGGCTGAATCGTAGACTGGGGCTGATATCCTGCGGGAATTGCTTCTACAACTTCCAAAATTGTTGGTTGGGCGCTACTAGAGTGCTGCACATCTTCGTAACGTACTGCATAGCCATCCATTGCCGAATTATCCCAATGAGGAAAATCCAACGAACTGGTAACAGGCGTTGCCAAAATGCGATCGCTTGCTGCCCATAAATCTATAATTTCTGTATCTCGCTGCTCATTTAACGGTTGTACTAAATTTAAAATAATTGCTTCTGCATCCTTGACTGATAACATAGCGAATAACCTTAGTTTTAATTTAGTCAGTTGTCAGTTGTTAGTTGTTAGTTGTTTTTAATCTGATTTAATACCCACGCTATAAACTTTATTAATATAGCAGTCGTCACAATTGTTAGGACATTTCTCTGTTCCCTATTCCCTTTAAATCAGAATAGGATGTCATAAAGGACATATTTATTGCTATAACTACTGACTACTAACCACTGACTACTGACAAAACTCTATTGTAGTTAGATTTTTTATTTTTCTTTCTGACTAAAAGGTAACTCTGCATTCATTGCCTCAATTTCTTGTTGTTCGAGTTGATTGACTTCTTTAATGTAGGGGCGAATAATTTTTGCTAAACGATTGTTGTAAAAACGGTGCAGACTGTGATTAGGCATAGCCGGAAAACCACGACGTTTTTTGTGACGGCCTCCTGCACCGGGATCAAAGCTTTCAATATTATTAGCGATCGCCCACTCAATCGGTGCATAATAACAAGCATCAAAATGTAAACAATCTATTTCTTGGAAACTACCCCAATAGCGTCCATATAATCTGTCTCCTTTAAATAAACAAAAGGACATACCAACAGGTTGACGATTATCTTGTTCGTGATATGCGGCAAAAAATAATACCCGATGCCGATAATCACTATGTAGCTGCTCAAAAAACTGTTTTGTTAGGTACTTGCTACCCCACCAGCCAAATTTATCACAAGTATCAGCATAGAAATCGTACATTAAAGAAAATAAAGATCTAGGAATTTCATCACCAGTTAGTGGTTGTAGTCGTAAACCTACCTTCTCAACTGCTTTACGTTCCCGCTTAATATTGCGGCGTTGATTGGCGTTAAACAATCCTAAGTAATCATCAAAAGTTTGAAAACCTAGGTTTTCCCAGATATAGCTGTGGTGTAACCAACTAGTAAAACCCTGTCGTTCCAGCACAGGCTGCCATTGGGGATCAACGTAAAGAAAATGACACCCAGAAATTCGATGTTTAGTGCAAAAAGCGTCAATTTCATGCACAATTATTGCTGTAATTTCATCTTCATCTTCCCCAGGAGCAATTAAAAACCGATAACCTTCAGCAGGGGTAAATGGTGTCATTCCTAACAGTTTAGGGTAGTATTGTACACCTATGCGATCGGCTAACTCTGCCCATTGGTGATCGAAAACAAATTCACCATAGCTATGTCCTTTGAGGTAAAGTGGCGCTATTGCTATCAGCGCTCTATCTCGCCACAGTGTCAAATGATTTGGCAACCAGCCTGTTTTAGCAGTAGCACTTTGTGAAGTTTCTAAATGATTTAGCCATTGCCACTCTAAAAACGGAGTTTTCAGGGGCATTGCTAAAGCATCCCAGGCATCTTGAGGTACTTCGGCGATTTTGTTAATCCAAACGGTGGAGTATCGAGGCTTAAGTTGTTCCATGTCAGGGTCAGGAAGAGCAGGGGAGCAGGGAGCAGGGAGCAGGGAGCAGGGGAGGCAGGGGAAGCAGGGGAAGCAGGGGAGGCAGGGAAGTAAGAATTTCCTGTCTTCTATGCCCAATGCCCCATGCCCAATGCCCTATTCCCCATTCTCCATTCCCTATTTAGGTTAATCTAATCTGCTTATCGTTGCAGACGATAATGCAGGAAGACTTCTTGCTCGACTGTTTTGACTTCTAAAAGCTGGAGTCGGGGAGCTAATTTTGAGATAAATCCTTTACCTTCTACTGGTGTAGGTGCAGTAGTACCACCTAAGATTAACGGGCAGACAGTCAGCCATAATTCATCAATTAAATCTGATTCCAGCATAGAGGCTACTAATTCACCACCACCCAATACCGCTAAGCGTGTTATATGTATAGATGCCAGGTGTTGCAAAGCAGCTAAAGTGTCGATTTTGCCTGTTGGTGTTTCAAAAACCAAAATCTGCTCAAATTTTGCAGGACACTCCTTTGTAGTGGTTTCCCCAGCAACAAGAAGTGTCTGTTCGTGTTCTTGCCAAGAGTGCGCCCCCGCTGTAGTCGTGAGCAACCAGCGCCTGATTGGTTGCTGAAAAAAGTAAATTTCCGGACTGAGGTTAGCTGATTGTGTAATCACTATATGAATCGGCTGGGTGGTTTTACCCCCCTGTATTCGATGTTGCAGCAGAATTGGTTGTGATACCGTAAGTGTTGTACCGTAGGCACGGAGAGTGCCAGCACCAAACAAAACGGCATCAGAGGCAGCGATTTGTTTTTCGAGGTGTGCTTTATCAGCCCCTGAGCCAAACCGAGCAGGCGATCGCTTAAAATCTGCTATCTTACCATCTGCACTCATTGCTAAAACTACTGTTGTATGAGGACGATGTTGCACCATTTGGTTGGTTTGATAGTCTGAGTATTTCCCTTATTAATACAGCATGGTGTTAATAAAGCTAACATTTGAAATGTATGTCTAAAACCCTTATAAAAAAAGGAATTACGAATTACAAACTTGTACTGAGCGTAGCCGAAGTATTACTAATTACGAATTACGCACAACTGTTGTCATCACTGTATCTATATGCAACATAAGTCCCTGTCATTACCTTCTGCAAATTTTGGTATAGCATGTTTCTTTTTGCATCTCAAACACTTGATATTGTTAAAGGCTGACAACAAAGTTCTCATAACTTGACAAAATGTCTCCTTTAAGTAGGTTTAATTGCATATCGTTGCTGTTGTGGTTTGCAGATGCGAAGTGAGACAATCGATGGCTAAGCTCCGTCAATCATCCTTTCGTCGTATTTTAGTAACAAGAATTTTGCTGCTGTTTGTTCCAGTGTTATTTATAGGACAAATTGTAGCTCTAAATAAGGCACGTTCTAGCCTGTTAAAAACTGCTCGTCAAAATCTTACAGAAAGCGCTGTCACTAAAGGTGAGAAAATTGTTAGTGCGATCGCTAGCCTCAAAACTAACTTGTTAATTGCTAGTCGAACAGCAATTGTTCAGTCTGGGTCGCCTACTGAAGTGCAAGAATACCTCACTCAGCTAGCAGAAATGCCAACTTATGTTGATATTGAGTGCTGGCAGTTAAGCAATATAGAAAATGGTCATATTATCGCTAGTACCTGTGGCGACAAAGCACTTACAGATTTGACATTACCTTTTGTTAGTAATGGAGTTGATGTTAAGACAATAATTCCTGCAAAAGTAGGAATAACTGGTCAAGGTAATACACGAAACCAACTGCAAGTAGTTTTATCTGTACCAGTATACAATCAAACTGGAAAATTGCAGTATGCTTTGAGTCTTAAATCATCACTGTATAAGCAAACCAAAAATGGACCGGGATCACTTGCAGGATCAATGTTAGTAATTGCTGAGGACGGTACAATCCTTGCATATCCCTCTGTAGAACGAGTGGGAAGTAATATTCAAAAACATCCCGATGCATCTCGACTTCAAAGTGTCGTTAAAAATGCAATTGCTGGGCGCGAGAGTTCAAGCAATTTATATTTTAAAGAAAATAGAGAACTAGTAGCTGGTTATACAACAATTGCTAATCCAGTTACACAACAGCAGGGGCAAAAATGGATACTAATAGCTGTCACTAGTGTAGATAATGCCTTGTTAGGTTTAGAGGAAATAAAACTTATCCTCATCGTTTTGACAGTTGGTTTAATTGGTGCGAGTTTATTAGCATCGCTTTATTTGGCTCCTTTCCTAGCACGTCCTGTAGAAGAACTACGAGATTATGCTTTGAATATTCATAGTGACCATGCCGCACAACCGATACCCCACAACTTTAAAATCCGGGAATTTAATCAACTGGCACAAGCACTAGACCAAATGGTTGAGAGACTAAAAGCTTGGGCAGAAGAACTAGAAATTGCTTGGAAAGAAGCTAAAACTGCTAATCACGTCAAAAGTCAGTTTTTAGCTACAACTTCTCATGAGCTGAGAAACCCACTACATACAATTATTAACTGCATGTCTGTGGTTCAAGATGGCTTGTGTGATAGTCGAGAAGAAGAAATAGAATTTATTAAATGCGCCTATGAAACAGCGATTCATTTATTAAATATAATTAACGAGTTGCTGGATATTTCCAAAATTGAAGCAGGTAAGCTATCAGTAGTTATAGAGCTTATCGACTTGCGAAAACTATTGCAAGATGTCGTTAATTTACAATCAATCAATGTTCAAAAGAAGGGTTTGCAGTTAAAAGTTAACTTAGGTGATGAGCCAATTTCTGTAAAGGCGGACGCAGCCAAATTAAAACAGGTATTAATTAATATTATCGGTAATGCTACTAAGTTTACCGAGGAAGGAAACATTGCGATCGCTACAAAAATTCAACACACTGATGCAAAATCACAGGTAATTATAAGTGTTACTGATACAGGTTTAGGAATTGAACCAGCCCAACAGCATAAATTATTTCGCCCTTTTGTCATGGTAGACGGTGGCAGCACACGCAAGTTTGAAGGTACAGGACTAGGGTTAGCTATTTCACGGAATTTGATTGAACTCATGGGAGGTAACATTACTCTTGAAAGTGCAGGTCTGAATTTAGGCACAACAGTCAAGATTGTCTTGCCTTTGATTGATATTTCTCTTTCATCTGCACCCACAGAAAAAGATGGTTTAGATAATTTAGATTCCTACCCTACCCATCTCGAAGGCTCACTGCAAAAAAACTTTACCGGAGTCAGTAAATCTAATAAAACGGAGCTAAACAAAGATAGTTGTGAGTTACCACCTGTAGAAAACATTTATGATTTAACGCCGCAGCAAGATGTTCTTCCCAACTTTTCATCAAAAGAAGCTTGTGCTAATAAAAGTTGCGAAAGGTAAAGTATTAAATCAGTTATCAGCTATCACTGTTATTTATAGGAAGATGAGCAAATGTGAAAATTTATACGCTATTACTGTGGCGATCGCTCTGAATATTGCTAAATTAACTATGGATATTTAAGATCAAGCAAGTTAGCTGCAAGCGACAATGGTATCTACCTCTACACGTTTCTCGGATGTTCAAAACCATTGGGCAAGTCTATTCATTGAAGCCTTAGCGGTGCGGCGTATTTTGAATGGTTATCCTAATGGGACTTTTCGCCCAGATAACTCAGTCACTCGTGCTGAGTTTGCTGCCATTATTGGGGCAGTTTTTACAGTACCTCCAAAACGGCAGTATGTTCCTTTTATTGATGTCCCTAGTAATCATTGGGCTATAAGTGCCATTCAAAAAGTTTACGAAACAGGATTTTTAGTTGGATACCCTGGTCAGCGTTTCCGCCCCAATGATAGGATTTCTAGGGGTGATGTCTTGGTGGCTATAGTCAATGGCTTGGAAATGGCCACTAAAGTAGAAGCAGATTTGCTCAGTGCGTTGCCGCAAATTTATCAAGACGCAGCTAAAATTGCTAACTATGGCATAAATCAAGCCGCTATTGCAACTCGTGCAGGGTTAGTAGCTAGTTATCCCAATGTTAAATTACTCAACCCCACTATAGCGGCAACTCGTGCTGATGTCGCAGTGATGGTCTATCAAGCTTTGGTGTATCTGGGTGATGCACAAAAGATTGCTTCTGTCTACCTTGTAGTACCACCGGGAACAACACCAATCCCAACACCAATACCAACACCAACACCAATCCCAACTTCACCAAGTAAGATTAAAGTCAGTCATCAACGAGAGTTTAGAGGGGCGTGGGTAACAACTGTTTGGAATAGTGATTGGCCTTCCAAAACAGGACTTTCTGCTGCACAGCAAAAAGCTGAACTCCTAGAAATTATCAACCAATTACAAACGTTGAATTTCAACGCTCTCATCTTGCAGGTGCGACCAGAGGGAGATGCTGTATATGCTTCCCAGTTAGAGCCTTGGAGTGCTTGGATTACAGGAACTCAAGGTAAAGCACCAGAACCATTTTATGATCCTTTGGAATTTGCGATCGCTGAATGTCACAAACGCAATATTGAAGTTCATGCTTGGTTCAACCCCTATCGCGCCAAAACTAGCATTAAAGGTTCACCCAATGTCCGTCCTCACATAGCTGTGACTAATCCAGAGGTAGTTTATCAATGGGGCAATCAGTTGTGGATGGACCCAGGAGCGAAAATCGTTCAAGATAGAGCCTACGAAGTCATTATTGATGTTGTGCGACGCTATGATGTGGATGGTATTCATTTAGATGACTATTTTTATCCCTATCCCATCCAAGGTCGGGCTTTCCCTGATGATAAAAGTTTTGCAGCTTATAGGGCAGCTGGTGGCCAACTTAGTTTGGATAACTGGCGGCGCGAAAATGTTAATCAAATGGTGCTGCGGTTATCTCAAGGAATTAAAGCTACAAAGTCTTATGTTAAATTTGGCATTAGTCCTTTTGGCATTTATCGCCCCGGACAACCGCCAGGAATTAGTGGCTTAGATGCCTATAGTGTGCTGTATGCTGACTCCAAAAAATGGTTAGAACAAGGCTGGGTTGATTACATAGCTCCTCAATTGTATTGGCGGATTGACCAAACACAACAAAGTTATCCTGTATTGCTTAAATGGTGGACAGAAATTAATCCCAAGCAGCGACATATTTATGCAGGTAACAATATCGGACAATTGGATGGTAAAGCCTGGAAGGATGAGGAGATTGAAAAGCAAGTCAAAATTACTCGCAATTTAGCAAGTAATTTGTCATTGGGAAATATTTTCTTCAGCATGAGTTCTATTAACGAAAATCGTCAAGGTATTTCCGACAAATTCAAAAATTCACTTTATCCTCGGCCTGCAATAGTACCTACTATGTCTTGGCAGAATGCAGTTTTGCCATCTCCTCCTCAACAATTGCAATTCAATAGCCCTAAACTCAATTGGCAGCCTGGAGACAATCAGCCTGTTCGTTCTTGGACTCTTTATCGTCAAAGTGGTGATACTTGGATACTTCAGCGAGTATTATCGGCAGGAACAAATTTTGCCACTGTTCAAAGCGGAACTTATGCTGTATGTGCAGTAGATAGGTTGGGTAATGAAAGTATGGGTGCGGTGATTACAGTAAGTTGATAGCAATTGCTTGGACAAATGTCTTTGTTTGGTATGTTCGCTCTGGGCTAAAGCTCAGTGTCTTTAAACCTGAGTTGCTTACAGTTTATTCTTCTTTGAGGGTGATCGCCTATTTCTTTGTTCTTAAGTTATCAGCAAAACCTCTAGCAGATAGATAATTATTAAGCGATCGCCTAACTCCTCAAATCGCCAATATAAGCCCCAATTTGTTTAAGTCCCTGCAAAACTTGGATACGTTCTGATGTATTTTCAAGTAACCGATAAGTATAGGATCTAGTATATTGAGGGACATTTTGGTGGCGATCGCATTTCAAAAACAATACTTCTCTTCCGTTTGTAACCATTGCATAACAACTTGACTGTAAGTTGGGAGCGCTCAACAAATAAATAAGTGCTTGGGGAATTCCCGCCGTAACGTCTAGTCTTGCGGGCTTTGACTCGATTACCAAAATCCAAAAACTATCTTGAATCACCAAAATATCAATCCTGCCTTGAACTGCAATAGCATTAGCTTCGTCTGCAACTTCGATATTGGTACTTACTTCTGCTTTTACCAAAAAAGGAAACTGATAGAAACCTGCTAAATCTAGCAATGGTGATATAACCACAAGCTTAACAATTTCTTCGAGAGGTGGTTCTTCTTGACTGAGATAGATATAGTTTCGAGTGAGGCGATCTAGTCCTTGTAGTTCCGCTTCGGTTAGAGTCGGCGCATTATTTAACCATTCATCAAAAAAGCGATCGCTAGAGTCGAGTCTCAAGCCAAAAGTTTGACGGAGAGCGCCAAGGGTAAGACTACTAGCATTTGTAATCACGGTTAAATTTTTGTAGTAATTACATGAAGTTTAAAAGTCTAGACATTTGATCTAGGCTCCAATACCTAATATACGATATGTAAAGAGAGATGGCCTAAAAATTACGACTCACAGGAATAGCGATCGCCTTTAAAAGATAGATTGTTGAGGTGATCGCTCAAACAAATCAGTTTATCTAGCTTATGGGGCATATTTTTGTAAGAACTCGTTTGGAGTGAAACATTCAAATTCTTCAGTTTGCTCGACAAGTACGCGAATTAGTTTGTAATTTCTCGATACAAAACATTTTGCTTTTCCTTGCTTGGCAGTCAGGTAAACACCTGCATCTTCGTGGGGAATTATGCCAGCATCAGCGATCGCTTGAATATCTTGGTCTTCTACAAATATGAAATCTACTTTCAATTGCTGCCAAAGTCTTGTTAACAGACCACTTGACCAGTCTTTATTTTGCAAGCGTTTACCAACTCGTAAGATTTGATCAATAAGTTCTTGAGAGAAGATAACTCTAGTTTGCTCATCGCTATTTTCATCGCTTACTAGCAAGGATAAAATTTTGTTTTCATCGCTGGTTAAATCAATAGCTCCCAGAATGTAGATATTTGTATCGAGAAATATTGATTTGGGCAAACTAGACTTTGATTTCACCGTCATTTAGCCTTTGCTCTCTTTCTGTGGATATTTCTTGTTTTACATCCTGAATAAGTTCCATAATTTTGTCGGTTGAGTCATAGCCAGATTTGGTAAAAAGTTGATGCGATATAGTTGCAAATCCTTCGTTTGATAGTTGTTCTCGGCGATCGTTAATCCCTATCAAATGTTGAAACATTTCTAAACTTAACAGCACTGCTTTTGGTTGCCCTTCTTGGACTAAGGCGATCGCTTCTCGCTTAGAGTTGGCTTGTTGGATTAGCTGAGAAAGCTCTTGGTTGTCGCGTATATTTGCTTCTAGCATATAATTTGCTGTTTTGAAGTCAGTTATGATTCTATGTTACGCGATCGCCTAAAAATCACGACTCACACTAATAGCGATCGCAATACATTGAAGTGGCTTTACATGAGAATAGCGATGCCTCCGCCAACCCCAATGGCGATCGCGTCCTCTAAGCTCAATGAATATTAACAATATTCTCTAAATCTAGAAACTTCGTAAAACAGTTGTGTATCATACTTAAAAAGTTTTATATGAACGCTAATTTTACTAGTATAACTTTGCAATACTTTACTTTTTTCTAATTAAAAATAGTAAACATAAATTAAAAATAATAACCAACATAATAATTTATAAACTTTCTCAAGCTAAATTGAGAGTAAGCTTAATTATTAAGAGCCTAGTTGAAAATTTAGGTAACTGAGTGCAAATAAACTCAACATTTCTTAGTTATTTGTGATGTATTTGATTGCTAATCACTAAAAGTTTATTTGTGCCGACTTCCTGACTAGGTTATTGAGTAAGGTGTTGAAAACCTCAACTAAGCGAAATACTAAGAGCAAACACCAAAGCAACCCTCACAACAACAAGTAACAATGATAGAAAAAATTTTACTAGCAGTTTCTGGCTTGGGTCATGCAGAAGAAATGCTCAAAACCTTAAAGGAAGTACCATCAATCCAACATGTAAAGGTTACTGTTTTGCACGTTGTTCCTCCCCAAAGTACCTCTGCCGCAATGACAGATAAATGGGAAGAAGGTGGTAAAATTCTAGCTAATGCTATTCAATCTTTGAATTTAGATCCTAGCCAAGTTTCTTCAATTTTGCGGCAAGGTGATCCCAAAGATGTAGTTTGCCAAGTAGCAGATGACATGGATGCTGACTTAATTATTATGGGTTCACGCGGACTTAAACGTCTGCAATCGATTTTGGCGAACTCAGTTAGTCAGTATGTTTTTCAATTATCTTCTCGCCCCATGTTGTTGGTAAAAGATGACATTTATGTCAAAAAAATTAAGCGCGTTATGGTGGCGATGGATAACTCCGATGCAGCTAAACACTGTTTGAGTTTAGCTTTATTCCTCCTAAGAGATATTGCCGGTGGTCAATTAATCTTAATTAACGTGACTACAGACTTGCGCGGCAAAACGTCAGAAGTCAGCGAAATTACCCCAGACAAAAACTCAGTTATGGCTACAGCAGTTGCAGAAGCACAAAAATACGATGTGCAAACTCGCTGTTTTAGCAGTATCGGCAAACCAGGTGAAGAAATTTGTCGCTTGGCAGAGGAATTAAGCATAGACTTATTATTGCTTGGTTCTCCCGATCGCCGGCCATCAGTGGCTAAGAGTTTTGTTGATATAGACCGACTAGTAGGCGCTTCTTTGTCTGACTATGTTCGAGTCAATGCTACTTGTCCAGTGTTGTTAGCGCGGACAGTCGCTTAACTTCATAGGTAAGTAAAAACCCCTGCACCAATGATGTAGGGGTTCTTGATCTGATGCACTAAATACTTAAGAATCTTTTCCACCTTCGCGGCTAGCAGTCTGGATGTAAAGAATTATTAAAAATACAGAGGGTACTAGAACGAACAGAATGCTCGCTACAAACCCTAGGTCATTAACTTGCATAGCAAGAAAGCCTCTCTTTAATTTTGATTTCCAGTCAACAACTTTAGAATAGCATTATCGATGCCAGTGTTAGCCCTATTTTTTTACTTTGTAATTTAGAAAAGTAGGAAGATGTAACGCATTCCCTACGGATAAATCCGAGGGTTGGCCTACTTTCTCAAAACTTAAAACTTAGGGCTTAGTTACTACGCTGACTGGCCCATTCACCATAGTTTGACAGGCAAGACGGTAATTATCAGGCTTTTTCTTGAGTTTCTTATTTTCCACATCTGTACGGGAAGAAAGATTTTCTATCCCTTCGACAATCTCAACAATACAAGTCCCACACTGACCATTACCACCACAATTGGTCACTTTACCAATGAATTTATATAAGTCAATGTTATTTTGAATTGCTTTGAGTCGGAGGTTAGCACCATCTGCTGCTACTACTTCTTTATCTTCCTTAATAAATTTGATATTACCCATAGCCGATTGATTCCTCGTTGACTGTAAGCTTGAACTGAAAAGCTGAGTTTTGAATGGTCTTTATACTTATTTTACTTAATTTAGAATAAATTATTACGAGATATTAAGAAATATCAATTTTTCAGTAGAAGATACTGCAAAAAAATAGGACAGGTTGAGATTACCTGTCCCAGTAATTGGCAATAAGTTAAATTACCTAAATCCAACGGCTGCTTGCCATACAAAAGCAAGCAACAAGAAGAAGACAGGAATGATTGGGAGAACATCTACCAAAGGATCAAAAATTTGGTATGCTTCAGGCAATTTTGCTAATAACAATGCTGCTTCCATATTTTGTTTAAATCCACCTAATCCAACACAGCTTTCATAATTGAGATGTATCTTAACATGCTTTGGTCATTAGTTACTTTCTTGTTCTTTTGTTGCTGATTCAGTTAGCCAATGTCCAAATTCTAAGGCAAAGCGATCGCTTAATATTGCCTCGCGGATTTTTTGGGTAAAGCGAATTAATTCGGTAATGTTGTGAATGCTCAATAATGTATAAGCTAGAATTTCTTGCGATCGCACTAAATGAGATATGTAAGCACGGCTAAAATTTTGACATGCATAACAATGACATGTTTCATCTAATGGAGCAAAATCTTCACGAAACTTCGCATTTTTTAAATTCCAGCGATCGCCCTGCACCATTGCCGTTCCATGTCTCGCCCAACGGGTAGGAATCACACAATCAAATAAATCTACACCAGAGGCGATCGCAATTGCCATTTCTCGGTAAGTACCCACTCCCATCAAGTAACGCGGCTTTTCGGGTGGTAACAGTGGCGCTGTTGTTTGCACAATCTGAGCCATCAATTCTGTTGGTTCTCCCACACTCACGCCACCAATGGCGTATCCTGGCAAATCCAGTTTAGCCAAAGCTACAGCGGCTTGAGAGCGCAAATCCAAATAAACACCACCTTGCACAATACCAAACAGTGCTTGATCGCTACGTTGATGAGCGATAATACAGCGTTCTAGCCAGCGATAAGTCCTTTGAGTCGCAACTTCCACCTCTTGGCGAGTAGCTGGGTAAGGAGGGCATTCATCAAAGGCCATAATCACATCCGCCCCTAAAGTATTTTGAATCTCAATAGAGCGCTCTGGTGTCAAGTTAATAATTTGTCCATCAAGGGGTGAGCGAAACTTTACGCCTTCTTCCGTAATTTTTCGCATTTCGCTCAAACTGAAAACTTGAAAACCACCAGAATCAGTGAGTATCGGTCCACTCCAACCCATAAATTTGTGCAAACCCCCACCACCTTTAACAATCGCTTCCCCTGGTTGGAGATGGAGGTGATAGGTATTAGACAATACCATTTGCGCTCCAGTTTCCTGAAGTTGAGCTGGAGTTACAGTTTTGACATTTGCTAATGTCCCTACTGGCATAAATCTGGGAGTTTCGACAGCCCCGTGAGGGGTGAAAAACACCCCGGCTCTGGCTTTTGTCTGGCTACAACGAGCTAGAGATTGAAAAGAAAATATGGCACTCAAAATTTAAGATGACTTTGATTTAGCTAATTAACGACTTTGTGTCTTAGTGTCTTCGTGGTTTAAAAATGCTATTTAAAACGAGTCAGAACAGTCATCATCAATTTCTGCATCCCATCTAGCTGAAAGAACTTGCTCCATCATGGCTTCTATAGCACTGACATTTAAGCTCCGTTCTTTTCGCTCTTGTAGCGGGGTCGAAAGTGGCACTAGACTCAGACACATACCTTCTTGGATCAAATTAAAACAGGTTTCTTGCTGTGGTGACTGTTTCAATTCTAGATAATCAAAACTACAAACATTCAAGTAAAGAGCGCAGTTAGCAACTAAGGTAGAACGTTGCGGATTGGCAAAGACTTCCATTACATCTCCTTCACCTTCGCTTTGTAGCCTACCTTCTTGGATGTAGGTGTACCGGACTCGACCTAAATCAGTCAGCAATCGGCGTATGTCGAGCTTATTTACAATAATGCCCGTGTTCACAATGCACGGAGCTGGTATCCTGCCGTCGGGTAGATGATGACTCATAGGAAAATAGGAGATGAGCAAAGATGAGGTACAACGCAGCTAATACACTTAATTGAATAGCTTGTTGGCCCCCTACATTTAAAAAAATATCAATTTTGTGGGGCGATCGTCTAATAACCTAGAGTAAGTTTAATTTATTATTTGAAGAATACAAAATATAGCTCCTCTGGTAAGTTATGGTTTGACAAATTATTCAAAACTTTGTTATAATTGCAAATCAAAAAATTTTTATTATTACTGAAGCTAGCATAACAAAATTTTGGGGATGAGTCTCTAATCGTAAGCAATCTTATCTAAAGTTTTAAAAAATCCGCTACTACTAAATATTGTGACGGGATTCTGAGCATTAGCATAACTCACAATTGAATAATTTGTAATTACTAGCCCTCAATCACGAATTAGTAGTTTAGTCATTCCGTAACCAGCTCTTAATTAAAATAACTAACATGACGAATCGAGCTTGGTGGTGGAAGTTTTGGGAAAAGCTAATTTCGAGTATATTATTCTACACATCTATTCCTCTGCCTTACGTGTATGGGCTAGACTTTCGAGAAGTGGCACAGCTTGCACCTTTAGTAGGGTTAATGATTGGGGGAATTTTAGGGCTATTAGATGCGGCAATGAATTATCTGGGGATAACATTACTAACTCGTAGCGCCTTGGTAGTAAGTGTGTGGATTGCGATAACTGGAGGATTACATTTAGATGGGGCAATGGATACTGCTGATGGTTTGGCAGTAGGCGATCCACAACGAAGACTGGAGGTAATGACGGATAGTGCTACGGGTGCTTATGGGGCAATGGCAGCGATCGCTATAATATTGCTTAAAACAGTAGCCTTGACAGATATTGAGGAAAACCGATGGTTAGTAATGATGGCGGCTTGCGGGTGGGGACGCTGGGGACAACAATTGGCGATCGCGCGATATCCTTATTTAAAACCTACAGGCAAAGGCGCATTTCATAAACAAGCTATTCGCTCTTACAAAGATACATTACCAGGAATTATCTTACTGTTCAGTTTGAGCGCTTTAGGTTGGTTATTGAATAGCAAGCAGCTATTGTTCGCCCTAGCAATGATGTTAACTGGAAGTGCGATCGCTACTCTCACGGGAGCATGGTTCAATCACAAATTAGGCGGTCATACAGGAGATACCTACGGCGCAGTCGTTGAGTGGACTGAAGCCTTATTTCTCTGTATCATGACCGCCTTGTAAACCAATTTTTAATTTTTAATTTTTAATTTTTAATTTCCAAAGGGATGTCCCTTATTTTATTGGTTGTAGCTTTGTCACCTTCAGCTTAAACGCTCCAACTCCAGTTTCCCCAAAAGACCGCACCCGAATAATATATGTACCTGTCTCGACGATACGAGTAAAGAGTAGAGAATTGCTAGTACCATCGGGCCCATCATCATTTTCTGACAGTGTTGAACCATCCGGTGCTAACAGTGTGATGATGCTGTCAAAGTTTTCTGAGGATAAATCAACGGCTAAATTGTCGCCTTTCTCCAACTTCACCGTATAGTCGCGGGCGAACCCACCCTGACCTGTGGGAATGTCTTTATCTGAGAGCATATCCGCAAGTTCAGCACTGTTAGTTGTTAGAGGAATTGGACTGTACAACTTATTTTGAGCTAATGCTGCTTTTGTACTGATGCCAATCGCCAACAATGTGGCAGGAATGATGATTACTTGTCTTAAACCCGCCGCAAAAGCTTTATTCATACATTTCAAGCAGTGTTCCCATAAACACAGGGTAATCTGGTTAATTATAGATTTCTTAGGGATGGCTTGCCTATGATTTCTTGCTATGTGTGTCTTTTACGGCAGTAGCAACTGCTGCTAATCCTAAGACCGTAATTCCACACTGACAAAGTGTTTGTATGGCAGAAGACGCAGTAGCACCAGTAGTATAAATGTCGTCTACTAACAATACCGGAGCATCTAAGCGGCGACGAAGTTCTTGCCCAACAGCAAAAGCTTCAACTAAGTTATTTTCTCGCTCAGAGACTGATAAACCAAACTGCGCTTTAGTTTCTCGCACCCTTTCTAATCCATTTAGTTTCAATCTTAACCCAGTTGTTTGACAGAAGCTTTGTGCTATTAAAGCAGCTTGATTGTAACCGCGTTGTTTTTGCTTGCTGGGGTGCATGGGAATGGGTACGACTATTAGTCTTTTGTCATGATTAGGAGGATTTAACAACCATGCTTCTCCTAACCATTGACCCAGAGGACGAGCAACTTGGGGTTGACTTTCATATTTCATAATTGCGATCGCCCGTTTGAGAGAACCGCCATAAACTCCCCAGCCAAATACTGGGATTGGTTTTTGCCACAAAGCGCTGGGGTTTTTGTGGTGACAGGTTTGCAATTGCCTAGTGCAGTATTCACATAAGTTACAAGTCGTTGAGCGCTGACACAAGGGGCAATTGGATTGTAAAAACAGGTTGAGTAAGCCTGAAAGATTTTTAATCCAAGTTGGCATTCGTGAGTTTTCCCACTGAATCACTAACTATTAATTATTGACTTAACATACACACGATCGCACCGTGCTGTTTCTGTGCCTGTAGCTGGTTGGTAGCCGTTGCTTTCGTACAACTTGACTGCTTCTACCAAAACACTGGCAGTTTCAATCCAAATTTGCTGAAAGCCACGAGAGGCGATCGCTGCTTCTAATTGTTGTAACAAATATTTTCCTAATCCTAAGCCCCTGACGCTTGACAAAAGATACATTTTACGGATTTCCACCGCTTTTTGACCACGATTTACTGGGTAGTATGCCCCTGTGCCTACTATCTGGCTTTGGTGTTCAATTACCCAAAACTCTCCCCCAACTGCTAAGTAAAAGTCTTCTACTTGCAATACATCTCGGTCAGCGCCGTTTGGTTCCCAACCCAAACCGTATTCTGATAATACATAACTGATAACTGCGGCGGCTCTTGTGCGATCGCCCACTTCCCAGTTACGAATTAAGAAATCTTGATAAAATTCTCTCATTATCACTTGTGGGTCAGGTTTGCACAGAAAAATTTTCTGTATCTATATCCCAATTTACCCACTGAATAGCAATTCTTGCAGATTTCGTCTTAGGTATTTGTTAGTGGTCAGCGATGCACTGAGCAACTGGTGAGCGTAGTCGAACCATGTCGAAGTGTTGTTTTTGATCTGGTTTAATGCCCCACCACCTCTTGTAGGTGATCTTAAAAACGTCTTTTTGAAAAGTTCTGCGCCGGGAAACCCGGACGCACAACGCCAGATGCTCGACTACAGCGCTTCTTGTGCGAGACGCTTTGCGAACGCGCATCCTGCGTCAGGGGAGACCATAAGACCGCACTGACTCGATTTTTCGCTGTCTTGAAAAGTTCTGCGCCGGGAAACCCGGACGCACAGCGCCAGTTCTCTCAAGTCGGGAAACCCGCCCACGAGACGGGCTTGACTTTTCGCTTTACTACTGATAACTGACAACTGACCTTTTATGAAACCCCAGGATCATCTGAAGCTTTCATTTGCTGTAACATCCGTTCGACTTGATTAACTTTTTGATTTCTACTTTGTGCTTTGAAGATATTTAAAGCTTTTTCTAGAGAAACCTTTGCTTCATTTCGTTTATTTGTTTGCCAGAATGCTTCTCCTAAATTGGCTAATGCATCGCCATAATCGGGATTAATTTCTAAAGCTTTTTGATATTCAGTAATAGCTTCTTCCCAGCGATTTTGACTAGCGTAAACAGCACCGATCGCATTGTAAGCTAAGGCATATTTTGATTGGAGACGAATTGCTTCTCTGTAGGAGCTAATTGCTGCTTCTGATTTACCTTGACGAACAAGGACATTTCCTAATTGAAAATGTCCAAACGCATCTTTGGGGTACTTTTTCGTGAATTTACGTAAATTTTCTTCTGCACCCGTCCAGTTTTCTTGTTGATATAAAACTTGAGCTTGTTGCAAAAGCTGCGATCGCTCTGGTTGATTTGTCTCTGAAAACTGCGCCAGTCTTTGTGGTTGTTTCTTTGCTGACTGTTGAGGCGAATGCCAAGAAATCTTTGCAGGAACTGCTAAGACTGGTGATATACCAATTGCAGTCATGATACTCAACGTCACCCAGCTCAGAGGTTTAACAAATACTGTCCGCTTCATTGTCCTCAATGCCCAAATAGCTTTCTTATTTTCATCATAAAATGAGGTGCGTTAGCAAATGCATAACGCACCACGATTAGTATTAATCTACAAAACTGACTTCCCACCAAGTCATTTTGAATTGTTTATGTACCTTGGCGTAACTTATCCAAAACACTGCGATCTTCTAATGTTGAAGTATCACCAGATACTTCTTGTCCCGATGCTAGATTTCGCAACAATCGCCGCATAATCTTACCCGATCGCGTTTTAGGCAAAGCATCGGTAAAGCGAATTTCTCCCGGACGAGCGATCGCCCCTATCTCTTGAACAACGTGTTGCTTCAGTTCTTTACTTAAATCTTCGCTGGCTTCATACGTACCTTCTAAGGTAATAAAAGCAACTACTTCTTCACCCTTGAGGTCATCTGGCTTACCTACTACTGCCGCTTCTGCCACGGCTGGGTGGGAAACTAAGGCTGATTCCACCTCCATCGTTCCTAGTCGGTGTCCTGAAACATTCAACACATCATCTACCCGACCCATAACCCAAAAGTAGCCATCTTGATCTTTTCTGGCTCCATCCCCAGCAAAATAAGTATAGTTGCCATCTTTAGGAGGAATGTGTTCCCAGTAGGTGCGGCGGAAACGTTCTGGATCGCCGTAGACTGTCCGCATCATCCCAGGCCAAGGATGACGTACAGCTAAATAACCGCCTTCGGTTTCGGGTACAGAATTGCCTTCTAAATCTACGATATCTGCGATAATTCCGGGGAAGGGGAGAGTTGCTGAACCGGGTTTAGTGGAAATTGCCCCTGGTAAGGGCGTAATCATAATCCCGCCTGTTTCTGTTTGCCACCAAGTATCAACAATTGGGCAGCGTTCACCGCCAATTACTCTGTGATACCACATCCAAGCTTCTGGGTTAATAGGTTCGCCTACGGTTCCCAATAGACGCAACGAAGATAAGTTGCGGGCATTAGGATGTTGTTCACCCATCTTAATGAAGGCGCGAATTGCTGTAGGGGCAGTGTAAAAAATGTTCACACCATATTTTTCAATTACATCCCAAAAACAGCCAGGATTGGAGGCACGGGGCGCACCTTCATACATGAGTGTAGTTGCACCGTTAGAAAGAGGCCCGTAAACAATATAGCTGTGACCAGTAATCCAACCGACATCAGCGGTACACCAATATACATCAGTATCTTGCAAATCGAAGATCCATTTAGTAGTGATATGAGTGTACAAGTTGTATCCAGCGGTTGTATGCACAACTCCCTTTGGCTTGCCAGTACTGCCGGAAGTATAAAGGACAAACAGCATATCTTCGCTGTCCATTGGTTCGGCAGGACAATCGGCTGATACCTCTTTTTGTAAATCATGCCACCAATGATCACGTCCTCCCACTTGCATGTAGGTTTCCTGTCCGGTGCGCTTGACAACAAGGACGTTTTCTACACTGGGAACAGCACCATCAGCTAAGGCTTTGTCTACTTGTTCTTTGAGTGGCACGATCGCCTCTTTGCGCCAACCACCATCAGCAGTCACTACTAGCTTGGCTTGAGCATCAATTAAGCGATCGCGCAAAGCTTCAGCACTAAAGCCACCAAACACTACACTGTGAGGTGCGCCAATTCTCGCACAGGCTAACATAGCGATCGCCGCTTCAGGAATCATTGGCATGTAAATACCAACGCGATCGCCTTTTTGTACTCCTAATTGTTTTAACACATTCGCAAATTGGCACACTTCCCGGTGTAATTGGGCATAAGTGAGAGTCCGTGAATCTCCTGGTTCTCCTTCCCAAATCAGCGCCGCTTTATTCTTACGCCAAGTGGTGAGGTGTCGATCAAGACAGTTGTAAGAAATATTAATTTTGCCACCAACAAACCACTTGGCAAAAGGCGGTTGCCAGTCTAAAACTGTATCCCATTTTTGGAACCATGCTAATTCTGTTTGGGCTAAATCTGCCCAGAATTGCTGAGGATTGGCTTTTGCAGTATTGTAGAGACGTTGGTAGTCTGCCATACTTTTAATATGAGCATTTTGAGAAAACTCATTAGTGGGATGAAATAAACGCTTCTCTTGTAGGATTGATTCTATAGTTGGTTGAGACATGGTGATGACTATTACCGATTTGTACTGAAAACTATTTTTAACGGTTTTGTACCAGATACTATTTAGATTTTCATTAAGTTAATCAGTTTACACCAACTAAAAGTTAGCAACAAAGAAAACGTATATAGCGGTTTTTACATAACGTAGTACAATGTGAAAATCGATATGCTCTGCTAACAGAGTTATTAGTTGTAAATTGTTCAAAAAAGCTTTATTTATTTAGACTTAGGGCATCGTTTGCAAGCACAAGAGATTAAGGATAAGTTAAAGTCCCTCATCGAGCAAGCCTCCTCGATAGATCATAATTTAGCGAGAAGATTGGATGAAATCAATCGCTGGGTCAGGCATATCAAGCCAGGTTCCCTGACTGCTAAGCCATTTGTCCTAGCTTTTCTCCTAGAGGTAATTACAGATTCGACAATTTGGCTGATTATTAAGTCGTTACCTTCAACAGAGGAACAACAAGCCAAGTTTGAGCAAATGACTCCTAATGAAAGATATTGGTACGGTTATCTCTTTCCTAGGTGGATCGACGCTAGTGACTCCAAATTTTATATTTGGAAGCAAAAACTCATGGCAGGAGATTTTAATCAAGTCGATGATGATATCATTAAAGCTATAGCTCAAGATATTGTTAGTCGTGAAGGTAGTGTTTGGCAGCGTTATATCGCCGACCTTTCAATGGCAACAGATTTAATTGTTAGCAGTCGTCAACAAAAACCACTATGCATTCAAGTTACCAGTGTATCTGAAGAATTTAATCACCAAAAGTATCATTATTGGAAAAGTACGTTGCACTCGTGGGAAATAGAAAGAGGGCTGTTTTTCAGCTACAGTCCCAAGGAAGCTAACTTTATCAATCAATTAGTTAATGTGGCTCTACATAACAGTGATTATCTTGCCGGTGGCAAGTATCTAAAATTCTCGTGATCATTTCAGGAATTTGAATTTCAAAATTTGTGTTCTAGCCTACATACTTACCTAAGTCATTACAGCTTTTATGGCTAATCAACAAGAGACTAACAGTTACGATAATCAAGTAGACGAGTTTACTCAGGCTTTAGCAACAGCCCGAAAAATGCAGCAAGACTGGCTAAATTATGGGTTAAATTTTATTCATTTATATGTTGAAGATGTTGATGGAGATTGGCTAGAAACATGGGGAAATGAAGAAGTATTAAATAGTTCACTGTTAGATACTATTAAGGAATTTTTAGTAAGTAATGATGATGTAGCTGTAAGAATAAGACAATATTTAGGAGAACAATCTTCTGCTGCTGGGGTTTCATTAACGCTGTTTGATTTAGCGTTAAACTTAGAAGAATGTTGGAGAATCCCTGAAGTACATAGTCGGCTGTCTGCTGTCAAAAATCTATTAGCTGTAGCTGGTAACAAAAGTGACTTTGATATCGATGATGATGTAGAGTTATGGCATTTAACAAATAGTTTATCTGCTAAGTTAGCAGAAATTATGCAGCAGAGGCTAGAAGCTAGGGACTAGAGACTGTTTTCAAACCCAAAATAAAATTTATAGTACGTTCGATTGACGTAAAGAAACTCAACATTTACGTTGCTTTGTTGGGTTAACGTAAGGAAACCCAACCTTGTATCTTGAGGGAAGTAGTAGACCGTCCCAACCTTGGTAAATATAATCAAGCGATCGCTATTTATGAAAATTTTCTGCGAAACTATCCACAACATAACCTAGTGGTCTGTCCCAGTAATTTTGCGGAGTTAATGTGAAAAAGTCCAGTTCTTTTCTCCCCCTGCTTCCCCTGCCTGCCTCCACCTGTCATTTTTGGGTTGACAGAATACTAGCACCCAATATCAAAACCGCTTTAGCAAGAGTTCTCCTAGCAGCAGCCAAGACTGGAAGTGGTGGAACAATCTCCCGATTAAGGGCTACAGTAAAGCTTCTAGAGGTTCTAAAATTGTCTTCATCCGCAATGACTCACCACAAGAAATGCAGATTGTATTTAGCGGTTCTCAACCACGGTTTGCTCAAGACTGGACAAATGACGAAATTCTCCGCAACTACCCTTTCCAACTTTAGATAAAAAAGAGAGGCAGAAAATTCTACCTCTCTAATTGGGGACAGAAAATTAATTAAGCTTCCCCATGATTAATTTTGCTTACCAACTTCTGTTGGAATTGGGTTTGTGAACAATAAAGCTGAGAACTTGGCACTGCTTAATGTTGTCAAAACCCACAACACGGATAAAGCAGTTACCATATTGAGAACGGCAAGATTGCACTTCGTTCAATACTTCTTGAGTAGAACGAGCGCCAAACAAAGGCAGTTTCCACATTGTCCAGAAAAATTCGGTTGGTTCAGAAACTTCGTTGAACTCAACTGCTGGAATATAACCTTGATTCAAGATGTACTGAACCTGTTTAGCAATTTGAGCGTCAGAAAGAGGTGGAAGATAAGAAAGGGTTTCGTAACGACGCTCTTTTGGTAGAGTTTGCATGGCTGTTAATAATGGGTGGCGATTTTGTACTACTTAAGTTGAGCAACTAACTAAATTCAATTATCCAAATTCGGATCTGAAATTGTCTGTTGTTCAGATTCAAGACTGGGGCTAGATAAATTGATTTGCGTGATGCGTTCTAAATGCTGGCGACGTTGTTCCATATTGGCTTGCTGAATGCCAGTACGAACCATTTCCGGTAAAAATTCTGTGATTTCTGCCGCTATATGTTCTCTGACAGTCATGATTCGCAATGCCAAGTCTGGTTTTTCTCGGAACAATTGCTCAATATATGCTTCTCCATCGTGAATTTTATCGGCGGAAAAGTTATGTAGCCAAAGTTCTAAAGGAGGATTAGTTTCGCCTAGCTGTGCCAGTACTGTCTTCAGCGCCTGATATGTCAGGTAGCGTTGGAGAGTCTTGGCTGTGTCTTTCGCAATTTGCTTAATATTCATGCTTGACCCCAGCCTTTAAAAGTAAAAAGTAAAAGGTAGAGACGCGATTAATCGCGTCTGTACAAAAGTAAAAAGAAGAAATGCTTATTTTCTTTTACTTCTCACCTTTTAACTTTTAACTTCAAGATCAGACGGTATCCATTGCTTCAAACTCGAACTTAATTTCTTTCCAAAGTTCGCAAGCAACAGCCAATTCAGGAGACCATTTGGCAGCTTCGCGGATCACGTCGTTACCTTCACGAGCCAAGTTGCGACCTTCGTTACGAGCTTGGATACAAGCTTCTAATGCTACACGGTTAGCGGTTGCACCAGGAGCATTACCCCAAGGGTGTCCGAGTGTACCACCACCGAATTGTAATACAGAGTCATCACCAAAGATTTCTACCAATGCGGGCATGTGCCATACGTGGATACCACCAGAAGCAACTGCCATTACACCAGGCATAGAAGCCCAGTCTTGAGTAAAGTAGATACCACGAGATTTGTCTTGTTCAACGTAGTTTTCACGCAACAAGTCAACAAAACCCATTGTGATGCCACGCTCACCTTCGAGTTTACCAACCACTGTACCAGTGTGGATGTGATCACCACCAGACATCCGTAGAGTCTTAGCCAAAACGCGGAAGTGGATACCGTGGTTCTTTTGACGGTCGATAACAGCGTGCATAGCCCGGTGGATGTGTAGCAATAAACCGTTATCACGACACCAACGGGCTAGTGTGGTGTTAGCTGTGAAGCCTGCGGTGAGGTAGTCGTGCATGATGATGGGCATTTTGAGTTCTTTAGCGAACTCAGCCCGTTGCAACATTTGTTCACAGGTGGGGGCGGTAACGTTTAAGTAGTGACCTTTGATTTCGCCTGTATAGCGTCTGCTACAAATAAGAAGCGATCGCGCCACCGTTGGAATGGTGCAGAGTTGATGTTTTCGTCGTCTTTGGTGAAGTCCAAACCACCACGTAAACACTCGTATACAGCACGTCCGTAGTTCTTAGCAGACAAACCTAGTTTGGGCTTAATGGTACAACCCAACAGAGGACGACCATATTTGTTTAATTTGTCGCGCTCAACTTGGATACCGTGAGGAGGCCCTTGGAAGGTCTTCAAGTAAGCAACGGGAATCCGTAAGTCTTCTAGACGTAATGCCCGCAGAGCTTTAAAACCGAACACGTTACCGACAATAGAGGTCAACATGTTGGTAACAGAGCCTTCCTCGAACAAATCTAAAGGATAAGCAACGTAGCAAATGTACTGGTTATCTTCACCAGAAACAGGTTCGATGTCGTAACAACGACCTTTGTAGCGATCTAGGTCGGTGAGCAAGTCTGTCCACACTGTTGTCCAAGTACCAGTGGAAGACTCAGCCGCCACAGCAGCACCTGCTTCTTCGGGGGGAACTCCAGGCTGAGGAGTCATCCGGAATGCTGCCAGAATATCTGTATCTTTAGGTGTGTAATCAGGTGTGTAATAAGTCAGTCTGTAATCTTTAACCCCGGCTTGATACCCTGATTTGCTCTGGGTCTTCGTTTGAGCGTAAGACATAAATTCCCTTCCAAGAAGTCACTCTGTATTACTTATCAAATCACGTTTTGTGCAATTTCTTCTCACTCCTGCATTTCCTTTATTCGCACAAGGAAGATCAGGAAAAATGTTTTGTTAGAGGTTGGCTTTGGTTAAGGGTAGCGGCTTTTAGGCAACGAACATTTTTTGATAAATGTTCTCCTCATCTAGAGGTGCATGATTGAGCGCTTCTGCTTTTCCCTTGTTCCATAGAATAAAAATTCTCTTTTATTTCTTCCTCTTACCCCACTAAACCTTCTTAAATTCGGCAAAAACTCCGCGCTTTGCGGAAAGTATGAGATTTTTCCCTGTATATTGGGGTAATTATAGGGATTGGGCTTGATAGCACACATTCCCACCTCCGCACTCCTACCATGTTTCCTTTAATTAGAAAACGGACAAGGAGAGAATTTGCTTGACAGATATTCAGCAAAGTTGTAAGTGAAAGTTCAAAAATTGCACACCACGTAATTTGTAGCTTATTTCACAATATATCAATAATTTGATAAGTTATTCTTTGAAAGTTTTTAACTTATTTATTTAAATTTGTTATGTAAGTAAATATTTTAACAATTTATTAAGATAGCTTTACAAAAAGAATGTAATCATTATCAACCTATTTTAATATCGTATACTTTGGGCATGGGGCATTGGGCATTGGGCAATTGGGCAATTGGGCATGGGGCATGGGGCATGGGGTTAGAGTGGTGTATTTCATCTATACAAAACTGCTAAAACTGCTATAAATTCTATGCATGTTCCTCAACTTAAAACCCAGCGTTTGCTACTACGTGGATTTTGTGAAGAAGATCTTGACGCTTACGCTGATATGTGCGGTAATGCTGAGGTCATGCGTTACATCGGCGAAGGGAAGCCTTTATCTCGTGGCGAATCTTGGCGAAATATGGCAATGATTGTTGGTCATTGGCAGTTACGAGGGTATGGAATGTGGGCTGTTGAGGAACGCTTAACAGGTGCAATGATTGGGCGCGTCGGCTGCTGGAACCCAGAAGGTTGGATTGATTTTGAGATTGGCTGGGCGTTACGACAAGCTTTTTGGGGACATGGTTTGGCAACAGAAGCAGCAAGAGTGGCGATGGATTATGCTTTTGAGAAGTTGCAGCGATCGCATGTTATCAGTTTAATTCGTCCACACAATGCCGCTTCAATCAGAGTTGCCCAAAAATTAGGCGAAAAGCTACAAGGAAGGATAGAACTTTTAGGAAGCGAAGCGGTTATTTACCGCATCAGTCGAGAAGATTGGCTCATGAACAAAAACTAGCACCACTGTTTCACTTTTTTGCACTTGCCGATTGCAAAGAAACAAACCAACCAGGGGAACACTGAATTTAATCGCCAGCGTGTTTAAGCAATGGCTATGGTTAGTGTCTTTAAAGGAAATATCACCGTGAAATTATTTCGCCAGCGTACTAGTTTATTGATGACTTCTATGTTGCTGGGGTTGATAGCTTTGCCGAATATTGGCATTGCGATCGCGGCAAGTTCGGCAATTGCCCAAACAGTTGATAATAGTGTTGCGCCACCAAAAACCCCTGATGTCAAACCATCTGAATTAACTCCTTCTTACCCAGCTGCTGCACCGCCGCCGCGAGTAGAACCTTTACCTGATGATAGAGGAATTGAAGAACGAGAAATTAATACAGATTATCGTGTTAGTAATTTGTTAGGAGATTTTGCAGGTAATCTCTGGGTAGGTTCTTGGCGAGGACTAGCGCGGATTGACCCTAACACAGGTAAAATTTTAGCTCGTGTAAGTTTACCAAATGTTGCCATTGGTGCTTTAGCTCAAGACAAAGTAGGGCGTTTATGGGTGGGTACTTATGAAGGATTGAAGCGAGTAGATCCTCGCACTAGTGAAATTACAGCGCAGAATTTATTTTTACCTTCCAAAAGAGTTTTGTCACTGCTGCTTGACAAACGTGGTTATTTATGGGCTGGAACCGATAATGGTTTAGCTTTAGTTAGTCCTGACCAAGGTCTAATTATGACGACAGTCAAAAATTTGCCTGGTGTTAGTGCCAATACTTTGACTTTGGATGCTGAAGGACAGCTGTGGGTGGGTACTCTTGATGGATTGGTACGGGTTAATACTGCCAACGCTTTCATTTTGAAACGAATCGACGATTTGCCAGGGACAACCGTGCAAGCTTTAGCAATCAGTCCTGAAGGATTAATTTGGGCTGGAATGCCGAATAATTTATTAGTAATTAACCCAAAAACTGGTGCAGTGTTGCGGTCTGTGACTCGTTTACGAGGTCGAAACGTGACAGCCATTCGTTTTGCCCAAGATGGTAGTGTTTGGGTTGGAACTCACAATGGTTTGTTACGATTAAATCCAAATACAGGAGCTGTATTAGACGAAGTTGCTGGACTTCCTTCTAGTCGAGTTCTTGCCCTTGTACCTAACATCGGTAATAAATTGTGGATTGGTACTAGTGAAGGTCTGGCTTGGTTAATGCCCAAAATGGGTAGTGCAAAACCCCATCTTGCTTTCAGTCGCGCTGTAAAGTAGGGACTAGGGACTAGGGACTAGGGACTAGGGACTAGGGACTAGGGATTAGGGATTAGGGACTAGGGACTAGGGACTAGGGTAGATAAATAAAAGAGAAATACTAGCCTCTAGCCTCTAGCCTCTAGCCTCTAGCCTCTAGCCTCTAGCCCCTAGCCTCTAGCCTCTAGCCCCTACCTAACATCTAGCGTCTAGTCTCTAGCCTCTAGCCTCTAGCCTCTAGCCTCTAGCTCCTAGCCTCTAGCCTCTAGCCCCTAGCCTCTACTTAAAAAAATGGCAGTTACTACCCAGCAATTACTTCAATGGAAACAACAAGGGCGTTCAATCGTAGCATTGACAGCTTGGGATTATGCGATCGCCCAAATTCTCGACGCAACTGGTGTAGACTTAATTTTAGTTGGAGACTCGATGGCAGCAGTTCTGGGGTATGAAACAACACTGCCAATCACTTTAGAAGAAATGCTGCTTCATGCTAAAGCTGTGCGTCGTGGTGTGAAACAAGCTTTAGTCGTTGTGGATTTACCATTTTTAACTTATCAAGAAAGTCTGCAACAAGCGATGCATTCAGCTGGAAGGGTGCTAAAAGAAACGGGTGCTCAAGCAGTCAAGTTGGAAGGTGGCTATCCAGCGATGGTAGAAACTATAACGCGGTTGGTGCAAGCAGGAATCCCGGTCATGGGTCATGTAGGTTTGACACCTCAATCTGTGCATCAACTCGGTTTACGACAACAAGGTAAAACCGAAGAAGCCGCAGAAAGAATTTTACAAGAAGCGATCGCCCTTGAGCAAGCGGGTGTGTTTGCGATCGTCTTAGAGCATATACCCGCAAATTTGGCAATGCAAATTACCCAAAAACTTGCCATTCCGACAATTGGTATTGGAGCAGGAAATTATTGTGATGGGCAAGTATTAGTGACTGCTGATGTACTTGGTCTCACACAAAAGCAGCCACCTTTTGCTAAAGTTTATACAAATTTGCGAGAAACGATTAGCAAAGCCGTACAAGATTATGCCGCAGAAGTGCGAGAACGCAAGTTTCCATAATTTAATGTTATAAAAACAAGGTTGTTATCTTAGACTCTGATTATAGCAAGAAGAGTCAGGAGAAGAACATGGATTTCAACGGTAAGACAGCCATTGTCACTGGTGCAGGTAGAGGGTTGGGGCTGGCTTACGCTCGAGCCCTGGCAGACTTTGGCGCTAATGTTGTAATCAGCGATCTGGGTACGGATCGTGTGGGTGCAGGGATTGACGACTCAGTAGCATCTAATGCTGCGCGCGAGTTGCAGGGACAGGGGAAAAACGTAATCGCCCATTGCGGCAATCTGTCTGAAGAATCGACGTGTCGCGAGTTGGTAGAACTGACAATAAGTTCTTTTGGCAGCGTGGATATCCTCATCCATAATGCTGGGTGGGTAGGCTATCAAGCCATAGAGGAAATAGAGGTCGATTTTATACAACGTGCCATCGACGTTAATATCCTCGCGACAACCTGGATATGTAAGTACGCCTGGAACTATCTAAAACAATCATCCGCACCACGAATAGTTTTAACCACCTCTGATCGTGCTATGTATCAGCAATATGCTCAATCTGGATTGACGGCCTACGCTGCTGGTAAGATGGCCCAAGTTGGCATCATGAATGCACTAAGCATGGAAGGCATAGAATACAAGATTCTTGTCAATGCGGTATCCCCTGTAGCCAAAACTCGAATGTGGAGGGAAACGGGAACTCCAGACAATCTCAAGCCCGAATGGGTCACTCCTGGGGTTATTTACCTAGCCAGTGACGCTTGCCAAGATACCGGATTTATTCTGCGTGCGAGCAACGGACAGTTTACCGCAACGCGTTTTGAGGAGAACTCAAAAGTCGACTACCCGATAGATCTGGCGCGGGTCAAAGCTAGTAGCGCAGAAGAAATTGCCGAATTGTGGGAATCCATCAAGGAATGTTGATATGCCTGTTCAAGAAGAACTGCGTAAGTTTGCTAACGTCCGTGACGATTTAGATTTAGCAACGCCTGAAAACTGCTATTTATTTAGAAGCCAGAACAGAAGAGTCATAATTGCGTAGCAAATCACTTGGATCATCGTAAATTGCCAGCGCTCCCGATAATTGCTCGTCACTAAAGCCACCACAACGCATCGCAATTACACTTACCCCCACTTTGCCAGCAGACTCAATATCGTAAGGTGTATCTCCTAACATCACTAGTTTCTCTGGTGGCATTTGTGCCTTTTTCAAAGCAGCTTCTATGATATCTGAAGCAGGTTTAGATGCTTGGGCATCATCAGATGATGTTAGTTCTTGAAGTAAATCATCTACCTGAGCAATTTTGAGCAAAATATCAAGTTCTTCATAACTAGCAGAACTCGCAACTACTAAATGCAATCCAGATTCTTGCATTTTTAACACCAAATCTCTGCTACCAGGAGCGCCCTTCAGCTGGGAAACAAACTTGTTAAGAATGAGTTCTTTACGGTGAGATGCGATCGCTTTTCCGGTTCCTTCTTTATTATTAAGTTCAGGCACTAATTTGGGAATGACATGATCTCCACCCATACCCATCAATGGTCTAACTTGCTCAAATGGTATTTCATAGCCATAGTTGGCAAAAGCTTCAACCCAAGATTGAGCATGAGCATCATTACTCAAAACTAACGTTCCATCAATATCTAAAATCACTCCCTCGAATGCCATTTAAAACCTCTGTTGGTATTTTATATCTTTGGTAATGATGACATGATGAGCATTTGGCTTCATCTTCCAATCAGAGTAGAACACAGGTATAGATTGCAGCAATTTCATCAGCCAGGACAAACAGCAAATCTTTAAGTTGTGTCAAAGTAATAGTGCAAACATCTAACTATCAAATATGAGTACTCAAGCATTATCGCCAGCTTTGCTGAGTTCCTTGCAAATAGGGGATTTAAAACTGAAAAATCGGGTAGTGATGGCTCCGATGACGCGATCGCGCGCGGGTGAAGCACGTATGCCTAATGCTATGATGGCTGAGTATTATACTCAAAGGGCTAATGCTGGGTTAATCATTACAGAAGCTACAGTAATTTCCCTGCAAGCTAATGGCTGGCTAAATACCCCTGGAATTTATAACCAAGAACAAACTCAAGCCTGGAAACAAGTTGTAGATGCTGTTCACGCCAAAGGAACACCAATTTTTCTGCAACTGTGGCACTGTGGACGAGCATCTCACAGTAGTTTTCAAGAAAATGGTCAATTGCCAGTTGCACCGTCTGCGATCAAACTGAATGGAGACTCTATTCACACACCTATTGGTAAACAACCTTACGAAACTCCCCGAGCTTTAGAAACAAATGAAATTCCCCTGATTGTGGAAGATTATCGCCGGGCGGCTGAACAAGCAAAAATTGCTGGTTTTGATGGTGTAGAAATTCATGCTGCTAATGGTTATTTAATTGACGAATTTCTGCAATCTAAAACAAACCACCGCAATGATCAGTGGGGAGGAAATATTGAAAATCGTTACCGTTTTCTTAAAGAAATCGTAGAAGCAATACTAACAGTTTTGCCATCTCATCAAGTTGGAGTTCGCTTGTCTCCTAACGGTGTTTACAATGACATGGGGTCACAAGATTATCGTGAAACTTTTCTCTATGTTGCTGAGAAGTTAAATTCTTATAATCTGGCTTATCTTCATTTGATAGATGGGCTAGCTTTTGGGTTTCACGAGTTAGGAGAACCCATGACACTAGCAGATTTTCGGGGAGTATTCACTGGGACAATTATGAGCAATTGTGGATACACTCAAGAGCAAGCAGAAGATGTTATTAGCAAAGGTTTGGCTGATTTAGTTGCTTTCGGTAGACCTTTTATTAGTAATCCCGATTTAGTTGAGCGTTTTGCTCATAATTGGCCGCTTAACTCTCCAGCCGAAATGAAAGACTGGTATTCTTTTGAGTCAGAAGGCTATATCGATTTTCCCACCTATCAACAATCTCAAGCTGTTTCTTAACAAGCTAAATTTTGGTTTAGGGCATGGGGCAGAAGAGGCAGCACTTCGACTACGCTCAGTAACCGGGGCAGGGTGCGGGGTGCAAGGGGGATGAAGAAAAATTACCTCTTTTCTCCCTGCTTCCTGCTTTATCCCAACGATAATTATTGACATCGACCTACTTAGACTCAGTAAAAATGTACCTTATAAACCAATGGATATAACTTTACTTGTGAAAATTCTCGCTCCTTGTTTACCATTTTTGTTGAATGTGGGTAATAAAGCCGTAGAAGGGGCATCTCAAAAAGTCGGTGAAGATGTTTGGAATAAAGCCAAAGTCATTTGGGCAAAGTTACATCCCCAAGTAGAAGCGAAAGCAGCAGCGAAAGAAGTTGCAACGGATGTGGCTACCAATCCAGATGATGAAGATTTACAAGCAAGTTTGCGAGTGCAATTAAAGAAGATATTGGATGCGGATAAAACACTTGCACAAGAGATAGCTCAGATTTTGCAAGCATCGACTGACAAACCTGGAGACAATATTCAGATTAGTGCTAATGCTTACGATCAAAGTAAAGTCAA
Organism: Halotia branconii CENA392; assembly: GCF_029953635.1. Classification (NCBI taxonomy): domain Bacteria; kingdom Bacillati; phylum Cyanobacteriota; class Cyanophyceae; order Nostocales; family Nodulariaceae; genus Halotia; species Halotia branconii. The sequence continues at coordinate 5,407,784 of NZ_CP124543.1, forward strand.
TCAAGTCGGGAAAATTGATGCTAACGAAGTGAGTTTTTAAACGCAGAGGAGCGCGAAGGTTTACGCAAAGGAACGCAGAGTAGTTGACAAATTTAGTCCGTGGTGAATTACTAAATCTTAAGCTTTGCGTCTTTGCGCCTTTGCGTGAGTAAATATTAATTAGGATTTACTATTCAGTTAAAAAAGATTAAAAATCCTATCCAATCAGCTTTCTTTCTGTATCCAGCCTTTTTGTAAAAGATAACGATCATAAACCAAACAACTCCTACTGAATATAAACATATTCTGATTGATGAGTATCAAGTTCCGTTCATCAAAGGAACTTCCATGAAAGTTGTAGAATTAGTTACTTCTATCCACGCTTATGGTTGGAGTCCAGAAGAATTACATTTTCAGTATCCACATCTGAGTATGAGTCAAATTTATTCAGCTTTAGCTTATTATTGGGAACATAAAGAAGAGATTGATACTGATATGCAGCGACGCTTTGAATATGCAGAAAAATTACGTTTAGAAGCTGGAGAATCCCCATTAGCGCAAAGACTCCGTGCAGAAAGTACGTGATTTAGAAGTTATTGCTAAAGCTGCTTATGCTGAAGAACTAAAAAATCACATTCAATACTTACCTTTGTAGTGTAATCTGGCAATAACATTAGTTCTAAGTACAAAGTTTCGAGTTTTGAACACCAGCTTCCGAGTTCTAAAGACCAACTTTCGAGTTATAAGCACCAACTTCCGAGTTCCGAACACTAACTTTCGAGTTATAAGCACCAACTTCCAAGTTCCAAACATCAACTTTCAAGTTCCGAACACCAATTTTTAAGTTCCAAACATCAACTTCCGAGTTCCAAACACCAACTTCCGAGTTCACAACGACAACACCCAGCAAAATTTGTACCTGCTATCAGCAATGGCGGAAAAACCCAACCCCAGTAATGCGAACAACATTGAAATGAATGTCACTGCTTCCGGTGATAGCAAGGTGACTTCAGTAGGACAGATAAATGCTGCCGAAGTCAAGATTATTGTTGAGCGTATAGAACCAATACTAGATCTATTACAACAAATCCCTAAAGTAGAATCGCCAGGGGTTCTCAAAGCCGGGAATCCCGGTAAAAGTTTAGCTTACTGGCAAGGAAGAACAGCAGAAGTTACCCAAATACAGCAATGGTTAACCGATGAAAATATCTTCTTAATTGGCATAGAAGGCATCGGTGGCACAGGTAAATCGATGCTGGCTACAAAAATTTATGATGAAATTGAGGGTTTCCCCAAGCGATTTTGGGCTGATGTCAGTTATGGGGCAGGTTTTAGCGATTTAGCTAGGCAAGTATTAACAGAGTTCGGCTTTCCGGTTCCAGAACAAGAAGCGCAATTAGTAGAAGCGCTGGTTAGGTGTTTGCGTTCTGATCAATTTTTACTGATTATTGATAACCTAGAGAGCTTATTACAACCTGATAGACAGTGGGGAAGTCTATTTTACGGCGACTTTTTCCAAGCTTGGGTGGAATCTGGCAATAATAGTAAGGTGCTAGTCACTACCAGGGAAAGACCAGAATTAAAAGGCTTTGAGTGGCTATCCCTGAAAGGTTTGCAAGTAGATGAAGGGGTAGCACTGTTAACAGTATTAGGCATTCGCGGAGATTTAACGCAGTTTGTGGAATTAGTAGATGGGCATCCCCTACTGTTGAGATTGGTAGCAGACTTATTAAAAGAAGAATATCCCCAAGACCCGAATTTAAGCAGATTAGCAGATTTAGGCTTAGGGAATTTGCGGCAGTTGTTAACAGATTCTCAAGTGGTAGGTATCCATCGCCGAGAAAATGTGGGGATGGTTTTGGTATTGGATGCCAGTTTTAATCGGTTGAATGAGTTACAAAAGGCGTTATTGCTGAATATTAGTGTTTATCGTGGTGCAGTTGATAGTGCGGCAGCCGTAGCGGTGTTACCGGGAAATGCAGAACCAGAAATTGAGGGAGAATTGAGAAATCTAGTTAAGCGTTCTTTGTTGGTAGAAAAGCTCAATGGTAAGCGGCAATTTGAGTTTCAACCCGTGGTTTTGGAGTATGTGCGGTATCAGGCTGGAGATCAGATTGAGGCGCATCAACGAGCGATTTATTACTATCTTTTGAATGTTAAGCAAAAACCTTGGCAGACTAAAGAAGATATCAAAGAATATTTAGAAATTTTCTATCACTGGTATCAGTTGCAAGATTATGACTCTGCCTTTGATAGTATTTGGATTTGCGATGATTTTTTGACCTTGCGGGGTTATTACATCGACCAAGTGGAATTATATGGGCAGTTGGTCAGTAAATGGGCAGAAATTGGCGATAGAGAAAATTGGAATTATCGGGCTGTTCTCACATCATTAGGTATTGCTTACGACTCCCTGGGAGAGTACCAACGAGCGATTGACTTCCACCAGCAGTCTTTGGAAATATCTAGGGAAATAGGTGATCGCAATGGCATTGGTAAATCCTTAAATAATTTAGGCAATGCTTACGACTCCCTGGGAGAGTACCAACGAGCGATTGACTTCCACCAGCAGTCTTTGGAAATATCTAGGGAAATAGGTGATCGCAATGGCATTGGTAAATCCTTAAATAATTTAGGCAATGCTTACTACTCCGTGGGAGAGTACCAACGGGCGATTGACTTCCACCAGCAGTCTTTGGAAATATTAAGGGAGATAGGCGATCGCAATGGCATTGGTAATTCCTTGGGTAATTTAGGCAATGCTTACGATTCCCTGGGAGAGTACCAACGGGCGATTGAGTTCTTACAGCAGTCTTTGGAAATATTAAGGGAGATAGGCGATCGCAATGGCATTGGTAATTCCTTAATCGGTTTAGGCAATGCTTACTTATACCAGGGAGAGTACCAACGGGGGATTGAGTTCTACCAGCAGTCTTTGGAAATATTAAGGGAGATAGGCGATCGCAATGGCATTGGTAATTCCTTAATCGGTTTAGGCAATGCTTACTTATACCAGGGAGAGTACCAACGGGGGATTGAGTTCTACCAGCAGTCTTTGGCAATATCTGGGGAGATAGGCGATCGCTATACAGAAAGTTTATCCTTGCTAAATTTGGGTCTTGCTTACTTATACCAGGGAGAATCTCAACAAGCGATTGAGTTCTACCAGCAGTCTTTGGAGATATCTAGGGAGATAGGCAATCGCAATTCTGAAGGCAAATCCTTAGGTAATTTGGGTCTTGCTTACTTATACCAGGGACAGTACCAACAAGCGATTGAGTTCCACCAGCAGTCTTTGGCAATATCTGGGGAGATAGGCGATCGTAATTCTGAAGCTAAAGCCTGGTTTAATTTAGGTTTAATATTAGAAAACGTCAACCGAGAATCAGATGCGCTTGGTGCTTATCGCAATGCCTGTGAACTGTTTCAGGCGATGGGACTTGATGTCAATGTGCAAGATTGCAACGATGCCATTGAGCGTCTTTCGCAACCTAAAGCGCCTGTAGTTTCTCACCGTAGGTTCTGGGCGTGGTTGCGTCGATTGTGGCGTTGGCTTCGCTCTTGGTTGCGGCGGTAAAATAAGATGTAAAAATAGTGATGAACATCTAATTGAAGACAGAAAAATATTTGACATCATGCTACAAAATATCTATCAACTCTCCTTGACATTTGAGCAAATTCTTACTTTAGTCAAACAACTGTCTGATTCAGAAAAGTTTTTACTAAGCAAAGAACTAGAAAAAGAAACATTGAATAAAAAGTTAACTCAGTTACTAGAAATATTTCAAACTGATGAATTATCCTTTGAGGAAATTACAGAGGAAGTAGAAATCGCCCGTTATCAAATTTATGCCAGAAAACAAATTAATCAAGATAATTATTGATACTAATCTTTGGATTATCATTAACCGAGAATCAGATGCACAGGGTGAGCGATCGCAATGCGCGTGAACTATTTGAGAAAATGAGACTTGATGCAAGTAATATTTACTTGCCACATAATTTAATTATCACTTTTTAGTAACTAATATTCATCATCTCATATAGTAGTTAACTTTGATGTTTTAACTTATTCGTGTAGGCATAAAACAGGAAACAAACAAGATAGACAATTAGCAATGCTTATAATGAGTCTCACTTTTTACCCTTATCAAGTTATACTAAATCTTTTTCAACAATCAAAAATATTTTCTATCCTAAGGAAGTTCCTGAACCAAAAGGCATACGCCATAATATAAATGTGACTTTATGTCTAGATCTCTAGAAAATTTTATCCAAATTAGCTAAATAGCAAGAGTTGAAAATGCCTAATAATATCAAAGAACAAATTCAAACAGACTTACAACAAGTTAAAGAAACTGGACAGTTAAGAACTGAACGGATTCGTGAAATTGTGAAAGCCGCAGTTTCTCAGGTAGCTTCTGAGTTTAAAGCAGGCTCTACTGAAATTCGTACCCTTGTGAAAGATGCTGTTTCTGCTGTCATTGAAAATCTACAAGATAAAGGTACAGAATTTCAAGAAGATGTCACAGCATCAATTGAAGGTGCGTTGGAAGGAGTTAATAATAAAAGACACATGGCTATTGTTGAGACTCAAGCAGAAGTTAAAAGACTACAAGCTCAACTTGATAGCGAAGAAGAACAACTCCAGCAAGAAGTTGATGGAATTTTAGTAGAAATTGAAGAAACGGGCAAAGAAAAAACTGCGGATACTAAAACTGTAATTGAATCTGCTGTAAATAATGTCAAAAATAGTGAAGAAGTAGCCTTATTAAAGAAGCGTTATGCTCAATTACAAGCACAACTAGCTATTGTTCGAGCTAATTTGGCTGCGCGTTACGGCGGACGTTCGGAGGAAGTTAAAGATTATCTTGATGAGGCGAAAAACTGGTACGAGCAAGCTCGTCCGCAAGCCGAAGCCGTAGCTATACAAGTAGAACAAAAGCGATCGCAGTTAGAAAATAAACTAAGTGAAGCAGGGACAACAATAGCTAAAAAAGAGCGTCAAGTCAAACAAACTCTGAGAGAGTTACTGCTAGCAACAGCAGATTTATTTAAAGAAAAAGAACCTGCCGAGCAACAAAAAGATCATGTTCACAAATAATGTTTACATCCCCGACTTCTTGAAGAAGTCGGGGATCTCGCAGCATCAAACAAAAAATAGATTGGGCATTACCCAATCTATTTAATTTGATGGGAGATATTTAATCAACCGGAATCTTTAATAGATACGTTCTTCTCTACTCATTTTTTCTTCATGCTTGGCAATAACCCAGATTGCATGGATACTACCGGGAAGCCAGCCTAAAAGTGTGAGTAAAACATTAATCACAAACGTTGGGCCAATTCCAACTGTCAGAAAAACGCCTAAAGGAGGCACTAGCAAACCTAGAAGAAAACGAACTAATTTCATGACTTTGTTACAATATTTTGATTGTGTTTAAAGATATGTGACGGTAGGTAGATACTTGAATTAACTGAGTTCCCACCTACACTTTTGCTTGCTTATCTTGATGGTAGTTCACCTTTGGTGTTTACATCTTGACTACCAGTTAAAGCAGGATTTTTTTCAGCAAAGTAATTATTAATGAAGGTGCTAGCAAAAGATAGAATCACAGGTCCAAGAAGAAAAGCAATAATTCCTCGAACTGCGAAACCAGGAACTAATAATGCTGCTAACCAAAAACACAACCCGTTAATTACCAGCGAAAATGTTCCTAATGTGAGAAAGTTGAGTGGTAAAGAAAGAGTGGAAAGAACTGGCTTAACTGAACCGTTAATCAAGCCAATCACTAAAGCAGCAACTATAGCCGCTGGAAAATTCGCAATATTAACGCCTGGTACTACTAGATCAACAATTAATAAACTCAGTGCCGTAGCAATAGCTGTTAGAAATGTTCCCAACATTGTTTTTTCCCTAAAAGTTACAGAATAGGTTTTCTAAGAATCCTTATCTATCTCATTTTTAAAAAAATGCTAGATTTTAACATCTCTTATAAGATAGATTTTGCTTCTACCATTTGGATGATTAATGAACACTTGGTGAGAGGTAGTATTCTTCTTACCCAAAGTCTATTTTAGGAGATAGAAGAACATACCAGCGGATTTATCTGCCTTATGAAGAATGATGAGCTATCGTATCTTTTATGTGAAATTGATTTTTCATAGAGTAAACGGCTCATATTAACCTCCTTGAGTTTGGACTAATCTGCATTTAGCAGGAATGAAGAGAAGGCAAAAGAAAGTTACCCAGCTTTGTTAGAGGCTGAGTTAAGTGGAATCGTTAAAAAAGAAGCAGAAACTAAGCAGCAGTTAGATTAGCGTTCTTAAGTGATTCTTCGGTTTTAGGTTTTTTAGATGCGTGTTTTTTGACAGTGAGATAACGGGGACGTTGAGGTGGCTGATGCCCTTGGGCACGCCCAGGTGATAACCCTTGAGTTTTCGGGGGTTGAGCAGGAGTGCCAATAGTGGCTAAAATTAGAGGAAAGGCTTGTGCTACACGTCCTGGAGACAGTTTATCCTGAGTCGATTGCCAGGGCAAGGGGGAATCAATACAGGCAACTCTTGCGAACCAGAGTTGCCAAGTTAGCAGGGGCATCAAGTCACTCCATCGCTCTGCGGCCCGAGTAGAACTCAATTGAGGCTGTGTCCAATATAACCTCTGCTTGGCAAATCGATACCAATGCTCTAAAGCAAAGCGGCATAGGTATTTTTGCCAGAGATTCTCTAATGGAGGCATTGTCTGACCCAACCAAGCTAGCCATAAAGGTTGAAACTTCCGATTACGTCCTACTGGTTGGAGTACCTCGACGCGAATGATTTCCATTGCCCGGTTTGGGGACTGAAGGAAATGAAATCCACTCCAACGCATTACTTTCACTCGACCAACTTTCGGGTCTTCAACTTCCAGAGTTTCAGTTGCCTCTGGCCAAGTTTGGGGGTCATTGAGCTTAAACTTGTGACCATGTTTACATGGTGCGCCTCGTCCTTTATAAGTACCGGGTGTACCCCATACACATCGGTTAGATGCTAAACGCAACAATAGGTCTGCGTTAATCTCCTCCGTGGCTTGGACAAATTTGGCGTTGCCGTAGCCTCGGTCATAAGCTGCAAGTGGTCTAGTGCCTAACTCACGGGTGACAAGTTTTAGTTGGAATGCGGCTTTACTCGTTGGCGTTTCAAAGGTGGTTATCCGTTCATGTTTCAACGGTAATGCCCAACTCCCATCCGCCTCTGGTATCCACGCTAACGTACTGTAACTTTGTCCGATGCCTATGCTCCCCCCTCTATCCCCATGAAAAGTTCTTTCTTTTAGTGTCTTCGCTTCTGGTCTTGCCCAAAAGCTATGATCTCCTGCTAGAAATGGCTGTTCATCCGTCTCTACCTCCTGTACCAGTAGCTTCATCAGCAACATTTTCGGTGGACGACTATCATGTAGTGCTGCATAAATGCTCGACCATTGCCGTCGAAATACTGGGCTTTGTGACAAGCTTACAAATGATGGGATACTCGGACTTGTCAATACTGCATCCATCAATTCAAATACTGCATCTTTGGCCTTCCCCAAACTATCGTAGATACCTTGGCGGAATTTTTCTAGTTGTGTCAGGATCATCACGTCAATGATTTATTGATTACTTTCATTGACTTTACGGCAGTCAGTGTTACTGCTGACTGCTTTTCTCTAGCTTTTTAGTCCAAACTCCAGAACCTCCTGAAACATCATTATTTACACAACAATTGCCTCAATCAAAATCAGCAATCAATATTTTTCTGAAAGTTATATTCCAATGCGATCAAATCAGTTAAGTAGTCGTGCAAAATTAAATTCATTTGTGGAGAGAGTGAACAGAGAAACAATCTGTGTAATTAATTATGCTTAAGTACTTATCGGTTATCAGTTATCACTGTTTACTATTAAGACCTGTTTTTTGCTATCTTTACCATAAACTAAGCTGATTGGGGAGATTGTCAAGGTTATTCCAAGGTAGAGGCGGAACTACTAGACCACTCTGTTCTAACAAGTGTTGAAAGTAACGCGCTGTGCTAGGCGATCGCTCTTCTAAAGGACAATGAATAAATAAATAGATTTGCGTTCCTGTCTGTAACCACTGTTGAATCTGTGTTACCCACTCTTCCATAAAAGGCTGATTCACAGGTAAATCTGGATGAGAAATAAACCGAATCAAGCTGAAAGGTGCTGTGATACTAAATTGTACTGGTACTTTCGGTTTGCGACGTTCCGATTTTAACTGGGGGTCATCATTTCCAATATAAATCGGACGCGAGTCTAATATTACCCGTCCCACACCTAAGTTTTCTAAGAGTGCTGTCAAATTACTAATATGAGGTTCACTAAACCAATCACGATGCCTAACTTCTAGTGCTAGTGGTACTTCTTGACGTGGCCAAGCTTCCAAAAAGGCAGTCAAATCTTCCAGTAATACAGGGGTATAACTAGGCGGTAATTGAGCAAATATGGGGCCTAGATGTTCACCCAAAGGGCACATCACTTCTAAAAATTTTAAAGCAGCAGGAATATGAGGCTGTAATAATCCCTTATGGGTGATATCCCGTGACAATTTTAGGCAAAATTTAAACTCTGGTGGTGTTTCAGATGCCCAACGAGTGATAGTTTCTTGGTTAGGTACTGCGTAAAAAGTGGTATTACCTTCAACTGTAGTGAAGCGGCGGCTGTAGAGACAGAGAAATTCGGTAGCACGAGTCCCTTGGGGATAAAGTTCACCTACCCAACCTTTATATGCCCAAACTGCACATCCGATAAAAAAGTTCACAAGCATCTACATAAAAAATTCAGTGAGCAACTCAAAGTATTAAACAGCTTTGATGTCTCATCCTCAATTGTACAGTTCGATAAGTTAGTAGTAAGGACTTTAGTCTTTTTATTATTTTTAGTGGAGCATTATTTGGAGAAAATCAGTTCTAGTAGTACTTCTAGAAGTTTAAAGTGTAGATTGGTAGCTGAACGAACATACTTAAGGATATTGTCAATGGTTGCCCAAATCCAAGAATTAGGTGCTGAAAAATGGGTGAAAACTCGTTCTTCTCTTGATTCTACCCAATCCACATTTTTGATTTGGACGGGTAAAATTTACAGCTTTATCCCCGGTGAAAAAAGACAACTCCTCTTTAGAATGGTGGGATTAAGCGTTAGTAGGTGCATTCTTATAGAAGAAGGTAGCTGGAATTTTACTTCTAGGGAACTGACTTACTACCTTGACCCACAGACAAATAAGACTCTGCAAAAATGGGAAAATCCTTGGACAGGCGAGACATTACCAGTATTACACGTTGCCAATAATCCTGTGCAAGGTAAATTTGGAGGTAAATTTCCTGCACAAGTAGAAGGAGATGCCACAACTTTTGTTTTTGATATTTTTCCTACTTACCCTAATCCCTTAGCAGAAGATCCAAAATTTGCTGCTTACAGTCCATTTCCAACTTATCAAGCAGCAGAATTATTTAAACTCACAGTCCCAACCGCAGATTTAAACAACCCCAAAATTTCCTCAGTTTCTCAACTTAAACTTAGTTGGGATAGAATTGGTCAGTGGCTTCCTTGGATGAAAATGGGCGATCGCCCTGGTAATCTAATCTATAGTGCCTTTGGAAGTAAAATCAGCGGTTTAACAGAATTACCCCAGTTTCTTCAAGACGAAATTAATCACCGCATTCCTTTATACAAACAAGCTCCCAAAGCATACATAGAAGAAGGAGAAGATATGACCTCTTGGTTGTACTTCCAAAAGCACTTTCAGGCTTACTTAGCTGGAGAAATCTTTCCCCTTCCCGTAGCGGAGGAATAATATCGTGTCTGGTGAAAGACTTATCATTGAGGCCGCAGGGGGGCAGGGGGCAGGGGAGCAGGGAGCAGGGAGCAGGGAGCAGGGGGCAGGGAGCAGGGGGCAGGGAGCAGGGGGCAGGGAGCAGGGGGCAGGGAGCAGGGGGAAATCGGATAGACGTAACACGCATTTGGCAAAAAACACTAATCCCTAGCCCCTAATCCCTAATCCCTAGCCCCTTTTCTTACTTCGTCTGAAAAATGTTTTGTACCATGACTTTATCTGTGCTTGCAGCCGCTTGATCTAAAGCTGCAATTTCATTAGAGTCTAACTGCCAACCCAAAGCGCCAATATTTTCCTGTGCCTGTTGCACTGATTTAGCTCCAGGTATGGGAATTGTTCCTTTACAAATACACCAATTAATTGCTACTTGTGACATGGTTTTGTTTCTAGATTCTGCCACATCTTGTAAACATGCTAAAAGCGATCGCACTCCTGGTAATAGCTGTCTAAATAATAAACCCCGGATACCTTTAGGAAAAGTGTGTTTCTCGGAATATTTTCCTGTTAATATTCCCAAAGCTAAAGGACTGTAAGCAATTAGTTTAATTCCTAGCTGATCGCAAACATCTTTTAATCCTAGTTGAGTCACAGGATATGTAGATAGTAGGGAATACTGAACTTGCAAAGTCTTAATCGGTACTCCTCGCGCCGCAAATTTTTGATGTACACGTTGCAGTTGTTGAGGGCCGTAATTAGATAGTCCTACTCCCTTAACTTGTCCTTGTTCATACAAATCTGCTAGACCATCCAATAGCCCTACTTCTTGCCAAGGAGCATAATTTGCCGTTGACCAATGCATCTGTACCAAATCTACCTTGCTTCTTAAGCGTTTGGCGGAAGCATGGCAAGCTTTGACCATTGATTGGCGTGTCCATCTCCAAGGGTAAGCAGCAAGTTTAGTAGCAATACAAATATTTTCTTGATTTACGCCTTGATATTCTCTAGAAAATCTTCCTAGAAGTAACTCGCTGCGGCCGTTTAATCTCCCTGTTCCGTAAGAGTCGCCTGTATCAAATAAAGTCACACCGTTACTTACACAAAGGTTAAAGACAGCTTGCAACTGGTCGTCCATGCTTTCTTTATATCCCCACAGCAGTTTGTTTCCCCATGCCCAAGTCCCACAACCCATGCTAGGAAGGGATAATTCGTTAATATGCATATATTTTAACTATAGGCTTTTTGGTAAATTCCCAATAAAATGGGAGGCAATTCTGAGCATTATCCAGTGCATTCACACTATGGCTAATATTTTTACAATAACTTTATTATCTGCTTTTGTATTTGCTAGCACTACTAATTTATTGCTAGTGCAGACAGCCACAGCTCAACCAGTACAGATAAAAAAGCCAACAAATTCAGGAGTACAAATCTACCCTGCAAATAATAAACTATCAGCAAGTCGCTTGATTTCGATTGAAAGTGCGATCAAAAATTCTAGCAATATGCGAATAACAGAAGCAAAACTCACAACCTATTCCGATTTTGCAGCCCAAACAGGATTATATAAATCTTCAATTTCTAATGATCGAATGGTGTGGATAGTAACTGGTTTTGTTGTCGGTGAGTTGAGAATGTCTAGAGGTAGAAGCGTCTGCACTGATAACGCCAAAATTGTGCGGGTAATTGATGCAGAAACTGGCGATGCTTTTGGTAACAGTATTTATTGTCCTCCAAACAACGAGATAAATGTTATGCAAATACCCCAAACACATTAAACTGTATGAGAAAATTGTGAAGCGATCGCAGATTAATTAATGCAAGTCAGACCTGCTACTGTTGATGATGTCTTGTTAATCTTCTCATTTATTCAAAAGAAATCAGAATTTGATCGAAACATTGGTGCATTTTCTGGAGGGTTGCAAGTATCTGAAGAAAAAATCCGCCAGACAATTTTTAAAACAACTCCTTTTGCCCACGTTTTATTTGCACAGTCTTTAGAGCGTGAGATTGGGTTTGCTTTGTATGGATTTAGGTACTCATCATTTGTAGGTCAGCCAAGTATCTGGCTTGATGATTTATATGTTGATCAAAATGCAAGGAGTCAAGGCGCAGGAACAGCATTAATGGCTCGACTCGCTCAAATTGCTAAAGAAAATGATTGTACTCATCTTGCTTGGAATGCTGACGCTCGAAATACCCGTGGACTGAGTTTTTATTATCGCTTGGGTGCAAAAATTACCGAACAGCAAGGTAATCGGTGTTTTTTACGATGGGTTCCGTAGTTGATCATGGCAGAGGGTAAAAAGCAGGAGGTAATACCGTTTCACTTTAAAATTGATACAAATAGGCAGCAGGGGAGCAGGGGGCAGGAGGAAAGAATTAAAGACCAATCATCTGTTTTAAATATTTAATGAAATGGTATAAAAACATTACTTCCTGACATTCGCGCTCTCAAAACGTCCTAATTTATATTTAATTTTTGCAAAAAATTCAGTACATTTCTATTTCTTCTTTCCTGTCCTCTACCCCCTAATTCTCTCTTTAGCTTGTCGCTGCTGGTTTATTGCCATTTCCGTTATTGTTTACACTGTAAACAAATGACGGTTGCTTAGAACTAGAAGTTGACGACTCGCTTTGCTGTCTCCGGCGACGCTGGTTTTTAGGAACTCCTCCAGCCATGCCATACTCCACACTACTTTTGCCATATCGAGTCGCAACTCCCAACAATATATGTTCTGTCATATCTGCTAGTTCGCGCTCTTTTTCTAACATTTCATGATACAACTTATCCAAGTTAGAAAGAGCAGTATTGTATGCATTTTCTTGAGTTCTCATTGCTTCAATTAAAGCTGAAAAGGCAAATAAAGAGAGTCCATTGCCTAAATCTAATTTTGGATCAATTGAATTAATACCAGCGGCACGGCGCACTGATTTTTGTAACACCGGAGAAGTTCTTTTTCTACGAGCCATAGTATACCTTGTAACACAATACGATTAATATTCTTTACTTTAAAAAATTGATCAATCAATCAGCCTGAGAAAATTTCAGCAAATGTAGAATTTCTTTTGCTACATAACAATAGTTTTTCTGAGTGTTAAAATTACTGAAATTAGAAGGTATTTAAGCAAAATAAGCAAGTAAACTGCCGTTTGCTTGCGGAAAATACTAAAATGAATACGCGATCTACCGAAATTAGAAAGTATTTAAACAAAATGAGCAAGCAAACAGCATTTTGTTTGCGGAAAATACTAAAATGAATACGTGATCTACTGAAATTAGAAAGTATTTAAATAAAATGAGCAAGCAAACGGCAGTTTGTTTACGTAAAATACTAAAATGAGAAAGCAAATAGTCCTTTAGACGAAAATCTGGAGCTATATAATTGATAAATAAAAAAATACTACTTTTTGTGATAAAAGGAGATTAATTCAATGACATATATCTCCCCAAAAACACTCAGCCTTGAAAACTTTCTGACTCAATACCGAGACAATCCCCGCTATGAATTGGCAGACGGAGAATTAATTGACATGGAGCCCACTGGCCCTCATGAAACAGTGAGTGGCAAACTTGCAACTCAAATCGGTATCTACCTTGTTGCTGAAAAACTTCCCTGGTTTATTCCTCGTACTTGTTTAATTTACCCTCTCGCAGATACAGTTACAGTTCGTCGTCCTGATGTGGTAGTTCTTGATGAAACCGTTCTTGAGCGTGAACCTCTCTGGGAACGAGAACCCATAATTACTCTAGGGCGCTCAATTAAATTAGTGGTTGAAGTTGTTAGCACTAACTGGGAGACTGATTATGCTCGCAAGGTTGAGGAATATGCGCTTTTAGGTATTCCTGAATATTGGATTGTAGATTATCGAGGATTAGGTGGAGTGGCATTTATTGGTAAACCCAAACAACCTACTTTTACTGTTTGTCAACTAAATGAAGATATCTATACTCAACAACAATATCGACTCAACCAATCAATCAATTCACCACTTTTGCCACATCTGCAACTTTGTCTAAGTGATATTTTACCTCGTTAAACTAATTTCTCACAAAATCGAATCACGACTTCAGTCTTAACTACAAGCATTTTTGATTAGCTCAGTATGATATTATTCGCTCATCATTGCGTAATCTGCGATCGGGTGCATCCCAGTTTTTATTTGACAACAAGAGAATAAGTGTCATTGCGAGGAGGAACGACGAAGCAATCGTATTGACTTGTTTGTAGTCAGAGATTTTGCGATTGCTTCACTCCACTTCGTTACGTTCGCAATGACGTTCAAAAAAGTGGGATGCTCCCTCTGCGATCGCACTTAACCGAGTTTCCATGAAAAATCTAGCTTTAAGTAAGTCGGTGAAATAAAATCAAGCTATGTGAATAAAAGTAAATTAAGATTTAAATTCTTTCTCCCCCTGCCCCCTGCTTTAAATTGGAGTTATTTAGAGGTTTTTTCTGCACCGCCATTTATACCAAGTTTTGAAAATTGACGCTCATGCTTTGCATAGAGTGCGAGGCTGCTGTTAAAGCTCAAACGTCATAATAAACTTACAAGAGCTTGCTAAATCTATCTAAAAAAATAATTCTGTTAACAGTTTGCAGTAAAATTAGTCCTTTAGATAGAGGAGGGCAAAACAGATGGCTCGTGTCATCATTGTGCGTCACGGTCAAAGTACCTATAACACCGAACGGCGTATCCAAGGGCGTACTGATGTGTCTAGATTGACACAAAAAGGTCGTGACGATGCCACTAAAGTAGGCAAAGCCCTCAGTAGTATTTCATTTAATGCAATTTACAGCAGTCCTCTCCAAAGAGCTAAACAGACAGCAGATATTATCCATAGTCAGTTAGAAATTGATTCTGCACAGTCGCCTATTCCCCAAGTTTCGGATAATTTACTAGAAATTGACCTGCCTTTATGGGCAGAAATGCTCTCTGCTGATGTTAAACAGAAATTTGCCGAAGACTACCGCACCTGGAAAGAACGTCCTCACGAATTGCGGATGTTAATTAATGATGCTGAAGGAAAAAAAGAACATTTCCCTGTACTCGTTTTGTATGCACAGGCGCAGCAATTTTGGCAAGAAACTTTATCTCGTCATCATGGCGAAACCATTCTGATAGTTGGGCATAACGGTATTAATCGCGCTTTGATTAGTACAGCGTTAGGTATTTCCCCAAGTCGCTACCATTGCATACAGCAATCTAACTGTGGAATCACTGTCTTAAATTTTGCTGGGGGATTAACACAAGCAGTTCAACTAGAGTCGATGAATCAAACGCAACACATGGGAGATATCCTACCCTCGTTGCGGCCAGATCATCAAGGTGTGCGATTATTGTTGGTGCGTCATGGAGAAACTGAGTGGAATCGTCAGACTAGATTTCAAGGTCAAATTGACGTTCCTCTCAACGAGAATGGCCGCAAACAAGCACAAAAAGCAAGTGAATTTCTGCAAAATTTACCAATTGATTTTGCCGTTAGTAGTACAATGCTGCGTCCTAAAGAAACAGCAGAGATTATCTTAAGTCATCATCCTAGTGTAAAGTTGGAATTACAAGATGGTTTGAGAGAAATCAGTCACGGACTTTGGGAAGGAAAATTAGAAGCAGAAATAGAACAAGAATTTCCCGGAGAGTTAGAGCGCTGGCGAACACAGCCAGGAGCAGTACAAATGCCTGAAGGAGAAAATTTGCAGCAAGTGTGGGAGCGTAGTGTGGAAACTTGGCAGTTGATTGTGCAAACAGCATTAGCAAATCAACTCAAAACCGGATTGATAGTAGCTCACGATGCTACAAATAAAACTTTACTGTGTCATGTTTTAGGTTTGTCAACAGAAAATTTCTGGAATTTCCGTCAGGGTAATGGTGCAGTCAGTGTGATTGATTACCCCTGTGGATTAAATGGTTTACCAGTACTGCAAGCAATGAATATCACCAGTCATTTGAGTGGAGGTGTATTAGATAAAACGGCAGCTGGGGCATTATAAATACGGTTATGGTTGAATTGCTACAACAAGTACGGGTAATTGATCCAATTTCTGGAACTGACAAATTAGCTGATGTGCTAATTTCTGATGGGATTATTCAAGCCGTCGCCGCGCACATTTCCCAAATCAGTCCTGATACTCAAATTAGAAATTGTCAGGGATTAGTTCTTGGTTCTGGATTAGTAGATTTGTATAGTCACTCCGGCGAACCAGGGTTTGAAGAACGAGAAACATTGTTATCTTTGTTACAAGCTGCGGCAACTGGAGGCTTTACCAGAGTTGGCATTTTACCCGATACATCTCCGTCCATTGATCACCCGGCACTTGTAGCACAGTTGCAAAAACAGAGAATAGTAGGGGAGAGCTTATATGCTGCTCCCCTACTTCATATTTGGGGTGCTATCACCTTAGATGTGGCTGGAAAGCAGATGACGGAGTTAGCAGATTTAGCTGCGGCTGGAGTTGTCGGTTTTAGTGATGGTAAACCTTGGGAAAATTTAGGGTTGGTGCGACGGGTACTAGAATATCTCCAACCTTTAGAGGTACCAGTAGCATTTTGGCCTTGCGATCGCCAACTCATTGCTAATGGAGTCATGCGAGAAGGCACAGATGCGTTACGGTTCGGTTTACCACCCATACCCGCCAGTGCTGAAACTACCGCGATCGCAGCTTTGTTAGAGTTAGTCGTCGCTATAGGTACGCCAGTACATATTATGCGTGTTTCCACCGCTCGTAGTGTGGAATTAATCGCTTCAGCCAAGGCTGCTGGTTTACCAATTACCGCCAGTACTACTTGGATGCATTTATTGTTGGATACAAAAGCTGTTAAAAGTTACAACACCAGCTTACATTTAGATCCGCCCTTAGGTAATTCCAGTGATGTCAAAGCATTGCGTGAAGCTGTACGGACTGGGGTTATAGATGCGATCGCCATTGACCATGCACCTTATACTTATGAAGAAAAAGTCCAAGCTTTTGCCGAAGCACCCCCAGGAGCAATTGGTTTAGAGTTAGCATTACCTCTTTTATGGCAAAATCTCGTAGCCACAGAAGAATTTACAGCTTTAGAATTATGGCAAGCTCTAAGTACTAACCCAGCCAAGTGCTTACAACAGAAAACAAGTGCGATCGCAGCTAATCAACCCGCCGAATTGACTTTATTTGATCCTCAAGTTAACTGGAAAGTGGAAAGAAAAAATCTTTATACGCTTTCTAGTAATACACCTTGGCTAGGACAAGAATTAAAAGGTCGTGTTGTGCGAATTTGGTGTTAGTTCTAAAATTGCCAATTCAGTTGTACACCGATGATATCCACTTCGCTGGCAAATTTCCCCTTCAGTGTCCCCGTAGTGGAGCCAGACTGATTAATAGGGCTATCTTCAGCAAAAACATGAGTGTAACCTACATCAAAACTCAGTGATTTAGAAGGCTGGTAACTAGCTCCAATTCCTACCAAGGTGCGATCGCCACCAGGCAATCGGGCAGTAACAAATTCATCACTAATCGGGCTAGGATCGTAAGTAACACCAGTTCGTAGTGTTAGACGATCGTTCACAGCGTAGTTTACCCCAAGCCCAAAACGGTAGGTATCATCCCAATTTTCTGGCTGTACACTATCTGCTTGGGCTGGGTTGTCAAACTTAACTCGTAATTCTTGAAATCGGCTCCAGTGTGTCCAGGTTACATCACCAACTAGGGAAACACGGGGGTTAAGTTCTTGGTAAATAGCTAAAGAAAGTGTATCTGGGAGTTTCACAACAGCGCTAGCACCTGTATCTGTAAACTGTCCTCTTGCTGTTAGCGCCCTCGCACTTGCTGGTACTGTAAAGTCTGCATTTCCCCTAATATCTTGAGTAATTGGAGAACGGTAACTTAAACCAATACGGGTACTTTTGCTCGGTTCATACATTACCCCCAAGTTATAACCCACACTCCAATCAGAGCCAGTGACTTTCACAAAACCATCTGCTTGTTGAGGTTGGGTAGGTAAGCCAACACTCCGACCAATTAAACCAAAGTCGATGGCATTAGAAAGCGTTGCCTCGGCATATTGTACATTTAGACCCGCGCCTACAGAAAAGTTATCAGATAATTTAGCCGCTAAGGTCGGGTTAATATTAATAGTAGCTAGCTTCGACTCCACCGCTTGGTAACGCCCAACCCAATCACGATTGTATGTAGTAGCCAACCCAAAAGGAACATTGATGCCAATACCAGCTTTTACCGTATCAGAAAGACTCCAAGCAGCGTAAAAGTTAGGCACAGCAATATCAACACCTGCCTCACCTCCATTCCCACCTGACAATGGCGCACCTGTAGCCACCGTAGAGCCTTGGTTTTGAAAACTCACAGTGGGGAAAATTACATAGCCAGCCCCAACAATAGAATCGTCTGTTAAACGAGTTAACCCGGCAGGATTAAAAAAAATGGTACTAGCATCATCAGCGGTAGCTGCACTCCCGGCGAAAGCGTTTCCCAGTCCTTTTACACTTTGTTCATTCAGTGCAAATCCTCCAGCTAATACTAAGTTTGGCATAGTACCTACTGTCAATACCGTTAGTATTGGTATCAGCGATAAGTTAATCCGTAATTGCTTCATCTGACGTTTTTAAAACCTGATCTTATGCTTGTGTTTTAAGTGGTTATACTTATTTTCTCCGAAGATGTGCTTAATACATAGTCATTGAAGCAATTAGATGGGTATTAATGGTATGGGACTTTAAAATCAGGACTTACGCAAGCCCAAATCGTCATTGCGACCGGAACGAAGTGTAGGGAAGCAATCGCAGGATTTTTGCGATTACGTCGCTATCGCTTGTAATGACGAAATTGCGTTAGTTTTGCGTAAGTCCTAAAAATAAAAAAATATCCCAAAACTAACGCAAAAACCTCCTGTATTTGTCCTCTCTCTGTGTTCTTTGTGCGGCAGTCGCTCATGGGGGAAACCACGCCAGTTTCTTCAACGGGGGGAACCCCCGCAACGGACTGGCTCCCCAAGACCGCGCTGCCTTGCCTCTGTGGTTTATTCATTTGGATAATTTATTTCTTAGAAATCTCTGTTCCTGAAAAAATAATTAACCACACCCCAAATATGACTTCGAGATGTGGCTGAATTACGGGGGTTTTATGTTTCTAATGATGATTTAAATTGCAGGTGCGCTTTTCGTCATTCCTCAAGCAGGAATAAACTCCATCGCTACACCATTCATGCAATAGCGTTTACCTGTGGGTGCAGGGCCATCGTCAAACACATGTCCTAAATGTCCACCGCAACGATGACAATGCACTTCAGTTCTGGTCATAAACAACGACTTGTCTACAGTAGTGTCAATTGCCCCTACAATTGGTTGGAAAAAACTCGGCCAGCCAGTGCCACTATTAAATTTGGTGTCAGATGTAAATAGTGGTAATTCACAGGCTGCACACACAAAAGTACCTTTGTTATATTCCTTATCCAATGGACTACTAAAAGCACGTTCTGTACCGTGTTTCCGCAAAACCTTAAATTGTTCTGGCGTTAGAATTGTGCGCCATTCTTCCTCAGGTTTAGTAACTTCAAATTCAGTGTTAGATGCTGCCATAATTTTTGACCTTTGATTGTTGCTGATATATTGTGATAACAAAGCTGTGCCAACTAATGCTGCGCTAGCTTCTAAAAAATAGCGTTTGTTCATATATCTATTATTACAAAATCGTAATACTCCTCTCGAAGTTTCGTAGGTAGAGGAAACCTCACAATCTCAAGTAACTTTGTTAAACAAAAGCCAAGTCAGATTCTATCTCTTCTTCAGGCTCAAAGCCATTAGCTAGCTGCTCAATTGCTTTATCTATCAAATCTAAGCCTTGTTGTACTGTTTCAATTAAACTCAATTGTCCACGTAATTCGGCAGCACCGACAAAACCTTTTGCGTACCAAGTCATGTGTTTGCGGGCTTGACGTACACCGCGATCGCCTTTATATTCCCATAAAGCTTGTAAATGATCTCTAGCACATTCCAACCGCTGAATCGGAGTTGGTGGCTGTAATATTTCTCCTGTTTTCAAAAAGTGGTCAATTTCTCCCACCAAAAAAGGATAACCCAAAGTCCCACGAGAACACATCACGCCATCAGCACCAGTTTGTTCTAAACATTTCACAGCTGCTGCAACCGAAAAAATATCCCCATTACCAATTACTGGAATAGAAAGCACTTCCTTGACGCGGCCAATCCATTCCCAACGGGCGTTACCATTGTACCCTTGAGCCCGGGTACGCCCGTGTATTGTAATCATTTTTGCCCCAGCATTTTCCATGCGCTTGGCAAAGTCAAGAATAGTAATTTCCTTGTCATTCCAGCCAATACGGGTTTTGACTGTTACTGGCACATCAACAGCTTTTACTACTTCTTTGACAATAGCCTCGGCTATTTCTGGTTGACGCAACAACGAAGAACCACCACCATTTTTAGTAATTTTGTTTACCGGACACCCCATATTGATATCAACCGTATCAGCACCTTCTGCAACGGCCTTGACTGCTGCTTCTGCCAAAAAATCGGGGCGACAATCAAACAATTGAATGCTGATTGGTCGTTCCTTGGGATCTACCTCCATAATTTTTGGTAATTGCTTCACATAGTGTAAACCCGTAGCATTTACCATTTCTGTATACATCATCGAGTCTGGTGCATAACGACGCACCAAGCGGCGAAACACCATATCTGTAACACCTGATAAGGGTGACTGAAGAACTCGGCTTTTTACTTCAAATGAGCCAATTTTCAGGGGTTGGGAGAGTTTAGCTTGGAGAATAGGAGACAGTGAAATCATAGAAATAATTCAATAATAAAAATTGTCAGTGCTGGAGACAGTTAAAAATATTTACAGTTATTGCTTAATATAATTAAGTTTGTAGTAAGGACTTAAGTCCTCTTGACGAGACGCTACACAGTAGACGCAGTTATGTCAACGGAACTTTACAATAAAGCACTAAAGTTCTTACCTACAAAATCAATCACAATAGTTTTACATTAGCTTCATATAATTGAATTTATGCCAACTTACTGAGTTTGGACTTTGAAGTTATTTTTGCATTTGTTGTTGAACTTCTTCTAAATTCAAATCTAACTCTTTGCTTATTTCTTCTGAGCCTAATCCCAGTCTCATTAGCAAAGGTATCATTCTCAACTTTGCTTGACGTGCGCCCTCTTCTTTTCCTTGCTGTCTTCCCTCTTCTTTTCCTTCTTGGTAAACTCGTGTTTGCTTTAAATCGCTTAATCCAAACATACTTTCAATCTCCTTTCGACTCATTGTGGGAAACTTATAAACTAAAATTGTCTCTATTAACTCTAATAACTGTTTCCTTTGAGATTCTGTGTTAATCTCTTGCTGGGTTCTGTCTATTAATACCCTAGCAACCGTAACTGCTGTATTTTCATCTTCAACAATTAATTTAATAGTAGCAATTCCAATTGGCAATGATGCAGTTTCACCTAATTCATCAAGATAGATACGGCTAACACGCTGGCTAGTAAAAAATTCGCTGTAATTATTTATATTTGATGTATCTAAACTGCGAGTAGGATAAATAACTATTCCTTGCCACGGGTTTTTAGGTTTATTTCGGTGCAGGTATAAAAATATTTCTGAAAACAGACGCGAATAAATTTCTGTATCTGTTTGAAATTGGACTTCCACAAAGTAAATTGGATTTTGTTCACTTTGTGTCGGCAGAAAAACGCCGTCTATGCGGAATGCAGTTTGCTTAATCTCGATTGAGGAGAATTTGTAAGACTCTGTAGTTGGGGATGGATTACCAATTAATTCAAAAAATATGCCAGGAAACTCTTGAAAAAGGCAATAAAAGATGCTGTCTGTTTTCACGCTCGGTGCATTACTGAAAAATTGCGCCTTTGTGATTGTACCGTGTAGGGGATTCAGGAGAAAAACCCATACTGATTGAAAAAGCGATGTTTAAAACTTCATTATTAGTACTGGAGTACTATAAACCATCTTGACTGAATAACCGCAATTTAACTGAATTATCAGGGCGATCGCGCCTTTTGTGGCCTGTTTGTTCACTCTAGTAAGTTACTAAGCTCCGAGCATTGGGCGTTGGGCATAATCTCCATTTCGTCACCTGGCGGGAATAATGATTTCGTTCTCCAGAATCTCCAGATACGGAAAACCAGGATGGCTTGTTAGCCTATTTCGGTAAGGGCATTCAAAATCACAGTCCTCAGTGCCAATCAGTGGGCATCCCTCACCAGAAATAAACCCGCAATCAAATTCATCGTCTTCAAATTCGTCTTCAAATTCGTCTTCACAATAGTCATATTCATCCCAATTGAATTTTGTCATTAGTCAAAATTCCCTTTTTGTCACATTCACAACGGAACCCCACTTTATTAGTGGGGTTTAGCATCAGGTATTTACGATCGCGCTGTGGCGATCGCGTCTACAAATAGATTAAATAGCAGGTTAGCCACCTTAGCCATCAATTTACCTTGCAGATGTTTACCATTGAGCAATTGTCTCCCCGACTCATCAGTAAAGTCTTTGAGCTTAGTACGGTAATCGAGCATGGCGGCGGCGGTGTTGCTATCAGGTAGCTTTTCTGTTTCTACTTGGCACAGAACATACTGCCAAAAGGACATTCGACACAAAGCTGAACCGCTGGTGACTTCTACTAAATCATCACCAGACTGTTCTAAAATCGTTCCCATACCAAGGCGCATTTTAAAAGCATCCCGGCTACGATTACGTTTGACTCGTTTAACATCGCCAGGGGAACGTTTGACGATCGTGTGACTATCACGGCGAATTTTCTCAACCCGCTTTACCTCTCTGACCTCATACTCAATTAGTGGTTTGCCATTGACTAGAAATGCTTCAAACGGATAGATCCGACTTAGCAACCGCGCACGAACTCGCAAACCAAAGCCAAACTGACTAAAAATTTGGTTATAGATTTTGAAACAGTCCTCAGCTAATAGCTGTTGAATTACAGTTTCAATGCGTTGTTCTTCCAAAGCAATGTCACACAACCAATCAGCATGAGTTCTAAGTATGGTGTCAATAGTAATACCGTAATGCTTGGCAGCTGATAATTCATATTTGTTATTCATCATCTTCCAAGCTTGCGGCGATACCTCCAGTTGACGTTCAGCTAACCATCCCCAAAGCGGCGGCACATTACCAACTTTGGTACTTCTAGATTTGACATGAGCAACTTCTGGAAACTGCCAAGCAAGTAATTGTCGAGCGTAGTTGATAATTGGGTTTTGTACCCGGTTGAGATGTTCCAGTTGTTGGCACAGTTCTCGTAGTTGGTCAATTTGTTCCGGGCGGTGCATGAGAAAGTATTTGAGGTTGAGTTCTCCGTCAATGGTGTGGTGTTCCCCATCAAGGGGATATGCAGCCATCGCCAAAGCATCAGCAGCATCACTTTTATTTGGCAGATTTTTACCGCCACGGTAACGGCGTAACTCTATGTGACCCACCCACAAGATGTTTATGCCTAAACTTTCAATTATCTTTGACCACAGTCGAGAATAATGATTGCCAGTTGGCTCCAAAATAGCAATATCAGGCTTGTGTTCTTTAAGAAAGTTAGCAAAATCAAAAGCACTTTTCTGTTTCTTTTTTGGGTCAGGATTACTGTAAAAAACTGGATATAAACTTGATGATTTATTTCTAGTTTTTTCCCAATATGCTTTTAAACCTCCTTTTGGATAGCATGATAAAATATGAATTGTGACACTAGATTTAGAGACATCAATCCCGATAACTTTTAATTCAATTGTCATGGTTCAGCTAACAATTTAAGGGTGCAATAACAGTGAGGCAACACTGTTTAAGTTGTGTGTTAAAAACCCAGCTTTGAGCGCACGAATCACCCTAACGCCCCACATCAATCAAGCAGGGGCGCGATTCACTCCTAAACGAACTGGGGAACCTATTACACTTGGGATGCTGCGCTTGAACAAACAAACGCCTCACTGTTGGGGCGCATTTCTCAGTCAACGCCGCATTCCTAATGTGTAATGGTGCGAACTGCTTTGGACACAATCCGCGACGGTAGGCATTGCCTACCGTTTCGGCTACTGTGTCAGGTAGCCTCATCAGGCGGTTTCATCGTCGTGAGTAACTAAATCGTTATCAATTATTTCTATTAGCCTATCTGAGGCTATCTCAAGAGATAATTTGATTTCCTTGTCAATTTCAGCAGTTGAATGTTCGCTGTTTTTCATAATTTTTAAAGCTTCATCAATTCTTGCTTTAATGCCATGTAATAAACGCCAAGTTCCGTAATAATCCCAACTTGGATCTGGTTGAGGAATGTTTGATAAATCTTCGTTATTCATAAATTTCCGAGTCTTCAAAATCGTCGTCATCACCAACTAATGACCATTCGTTATTGGGGTCAATTTGATTGAGAACATCAACAGTTGCACGACCGCTGAGAACATCAAAAACGGAGTAGCCACCAGCCGCGATCGCTTGCTCAATTTGGCGCATTTTGAAACGTTGTTCTAGTTCTGGAGTGCGTAGCCTGGGGTCGATGTCATCAATACTGTTGATTGGTGGCGCTTGCTCGTCACCCTCGATCCAGCGGTCATGCTGGCTGTTATAAAATTCTCGCCAAGCCCTAGCTGATGGTGGCTGTGGTGCAGTTTCAAAAAAATCAGCGATTTCCTTGCTACGCTGGAAACCTTCAGCCTCGCACTCCATAGATTCAACCCAACCGGAGGCCATAGCAAAACCTCCTTGAAAAACTGCCTCCTCCATGACTTCGGTGACATCGCCATTTCGACGGGTGGCAATTAATTGGGCTAGAGCGTTGGCTTGATTTGGCTCAAGGCGCTCAAAATCTATAATCCACAATGCAACCTGTTCATTATTGATGGTGACTCGCTCCAGGGGGAACGGGTCACGCATGGGAATCATGCCATTAGGGAACAGGTCTAATACTGGCTCGTAAGGACTGCCGGGCTTGAGTCTTACCCAGGTATCATGTTTAGTCATGTTTTTAAAAATTACTTATTTTTACTTGGTAGTTGAATCGGTTTACAAAGGCGATCGCGTTTCCCATTGGCGCGATCGCCTTTGGCTTTGCTATCCTTGAACTTCCTGGGGTTGCCTGTCGAAAAGCACTTGATAGCTCCCCCCTCCCTGACGCAAGAGGCTAGCGTAAGCATCGGCATCGCTGCGAGTACGCAAACGGGCAACGCAGACATTCTCACCGCCGGGCGTATATTGAAAAATCGCCCACGGTCTAATTCCATCGCGGTAATTATTCATTAGTAAATTTCCTTCTCAAAAAAGCACCAGCGCGAACTGTACCAGCAGCATGGCGCTGGTGTGCTTACCTATAAATTCAAAAAAACGTCACAACAAATTTACTCAAATCTCATTGCTTCATAGGCATAACCTCCAATGAACGTTACAGAGAGACGCGACGGTTTGGTGAGGGAGGAAACCGCCAGTGGGTGTGCTGGCGACTAATGATTTCAAGTGCATAGATGTTGGTAATGATTTGCGTCTAAATTTATACCTCCATATATAGGACATGACTGTACAGGCGCTTTGGTGAAGCGCAAGCGCCGGGAAGGCTAGCTCCGATGATTAGATAGCCAGCTCCGATGATTGAGGGTGAAACCGCGCCGGGGGAACTAAGCCAAATGGCGCGGGGGCGTTTGCTCCTGAATTGGCCACGCAAAGTTTAGGCGTGGGGGAGCGTGGTTTTAGGCTTCACATCTGGGATGAGAAACTTAGACACAGAGAAGCTAGCCAAACTTATGACCCGCAAAAGCCAGAACTTCTGGCTAGTCTTCTGTTGTCTACGAAAGCAAGCATACTTGCTTTTTCTGGTTTATGTCAAGTGTGCTTGCTTTTTATCTTAAAATATGGCAAGAAAGAAAAGACCAACGAATCCTGAAGATATGCCTCCTTTGCAACTTCTAAGAGAGGCGGCTAACTTGACCCAGGCACAGCTAGCAAGCCGAATACCTGACAAAAGTAGAACAAAAACCTTAAGCCGACAAGTTATTAGCGGATGGGAAAGAGGTGAATATGAGCCAGAGTTAACAATTCCACAAGTCAAAGCATTGTGTCGGGCTTTGGGTGTATCTCTTGATGATCTACCCGATGACTTTGGCCCACCACAAACACCACTATTGCCACTGATATAAAAATCTAAAAGCCACCCTGACAACCTCTGGGTGGCTCCAAAACTACGCATATCAGGATTATGCCATTGAATTTGGAGCGCGATCGCCACTGACCACTGACAACTGACCAATGACAAATGAAACGAAAAATATCACTGACTTCAGAACTGGTAAACGCTCAAACTTTAGTTATGTATGAGTTAGAGCGATTTACTGACTATATCCGCAGCGTAGATCCAGAGTTAAACCCCAGCGAAGCCATAAAAATAACAGCATTCACATTGCATCAATTGCCAGCACTGTTTCAAGAAAACCCCGAACTGCTGGAGTCCCTAAAAGATATCACCAGACGAACTAAACTCAAGCGCGGTAGGCGCGATCGCCACTAATAAAGAAAAGCAAATAGCCGCCTAAAATTCCACTTTCCGGCGGCTACTCAACAAATTTCAACTAACATTATCATGCCACAAAATACGAATAAAATCAATCTTCCGTGGACGGAAGAACATGAAGCATTCTGTTACAAACACCATATTTGCCCCGCAGCTAAATCACTTTGGCAATGGCTAATGAGACAAGGCGAAATATCTGCTGAGGTAGAGCCAGACTTATCAGAATTTAATGCCACAGTAGCCAAATCACGAGGTAAAGGTTATTCCCACAACTATCTCAAACAAATATTTAACCAGCTAGTAGAACACAGAGTTATACAAATAGTTAAACAGTACAGTTGGAAGATATATAAGTTACTTGTAAGACCCCTCGAATGGTTGAAACCACCAAGAAAAAAACGAGAAAAAAACTTACAAAACCATAATTTTAGTGACACTTTAGACCCCTCAAAAGATAACTCTGTCGTTCCGGGGAATATACAGCAGCAGCATCCAGATCATGATATTAACAAACAGCTTCTCGAAGAAAAGGGTATTTATTTTAACGAGAATATTACCGAGGTATTAGATCGTCCTGTTAATGAGATCAGACTTTCTGTTTTAGTTTTTGATTTACGGGGAGGTTTTGATAAAATTCCTAACCCTGAAGGATTTATCCGTCAATGTTTGCGTGAGGAGTGGTGGTTAGAAAAGCGAAATTATTCTCGTATTCTCCAAATGTTTGGGAACTCTACAGAGTGGGATGAATTATTTCCCTCTGGATAATTCCTATGTATAAAAAAACCTGCCAAATTGGCAGGAGTTAATTAAACGCAAATTAATTATGACTGAACAATTAACACTGTTTAACTTTCCAGCAACGCAAACGATTAGACCACTCATTGATCCATATTGGGATGAAATCACCAAGCAACCAGATAACTATGTTGGGGCGCAAGTATCACACACAACACCAGTAGAATCGCTTGTTGGGGCGCAGGTATCACAGGGTACTAAAAAATCTGCGCCCCAACACGATACCCAATGGGTAGAGCGCTATTGGGTAGAAAGATCTCAAAATAAATATTGGTATTATCGATACTGCTGGATGGAAGGCCGCAAGAAGCAACGTGTATACATTGGTGCTGTGCATTCTTTAAAAGCCCAGCATAAAAAACAACTAGTAGAGGATGCGATCGCAGATGGACAATCACCCATCGAAATCAAACAGTTGCTCAGAAGCTATTAAAATTGACCGTCCACTATGCCCACGCTGCCAGGGTTTACAAGTTTACAAGAATGGCTCTAACATTTTGGTTGACGGGTCTATTGTCCAGCGCTGGTTTTGTCAGCAATGCCGCAAGACGTTTCAACCATCCGCCTAAACTTTAGTTTTGTTGTAGTCAAAATTTGACTATAAGTTTTTGACAAAATCTGTTAGAGAAATGCGATCGCAGTAAATAGGGTCAAAAGTTGCGATCGCATGAATGCCAAATTATTACTTGTGACATAAGGATATTGCGATCGCGCCACTTTGTCACAAATTTGGATAAACCTCATCGACCTCATCCCATGCCTGATTAGCGAGATTCTCCAAAGCCATAGCCAGCAACAGCGGATGATCGTATTCCCCGCGCTGCAAGCGGTCGAAAAATATCTCAATTTGCAGGAAGAGGATTTGCGGGTTCATAAAGTGGCGATCGCGTCCTTAACATCGTCATCGCTGACCTCGATGTAGCGAGACAAAACCTTTAAATCTGTGTGGCCAGTAGCTTTTTTAATAGTTGCAAGGCTGACACCTCGCTTTGCCAACTTGGTAATAAAACTCCGGCGGGTGCTGTGAGTGCTGATGCCTTTAGCAGCCAATCCAGCTTTTTCAACAGCACTACGCAAAATCATGTCAGCCCAGCGAAGCGAGATTGCCTTGTCTCCTGCGCGGTCGGGGAACAGCCAACAAGAATTTTTTTCTGGCTGATAAGCTGCTAAAGATTCATAAAGTACCGGATGTACAGGCACTTGACGAGTTTTTCGCTTTCCGTCAGGACTGGCCTTGCGAGTCCTGGCTCGAAAATTGATATACTCGCGTGGTGTATGGTCATCGTTATAAACATCGTTGACTTGCAATTGCACCAGCGCCCCCCAGCGCTCACCAGTGTACCAAGCCAGATCAAGAAGTAAGCGATATTTCCTACTTCTAATATGTTTGCGAATTTTGGCATAATCCGCTTCTGTCAAAATGGCTGCTTGTCCATTTCGGTTATTCTTCATTATTATTTTTCTCTGCTTCTGCATGTTCCGGTTTAACCAACTGCAATGGTTAAATCGGAATATTTCTAATTAATGGTATTAGCAATATTCGGCTTAATCTTAGTTGTAGCAATGGTTTCACGCCATCCGTAAATCTTCCGGTTCTACATAAAAGTAGAACATTTACATAAATATTGAAGCCGCATAAAACGGATTTATTTATTTCAAAATAAATCTGATTTATTAACATGGCAGAACCAACACTTGCCGCTGTCTTTGGAGCTAACGCTACTCAAGACGCGAATACGCTGACTATCTCAAAAGCTGATTTGACTGGTTTAACAGCTTCCGCCAATAACACAGCCGAAAGTTTGCTGGTGGCGATAATATTGCAAGCTAAACTTTCCCTGAATGCTACCAATTTTGATTCTAATATTGACCAATCTATTGTTGTCGATACGGGCTACACGAGTTTTATTACACGCGGCACTGATAACACCGGGTACAGGACTGACCAGCTAACAGTTTCCTTGAGCAAAGTTGATACAAACTCCACAATTAACCCGGATAACTATTGATAATGACACAATGTTTTCGTTTTTACGGCAAGGGAACTGACAACAACAATTACGAATTTTTTGCTTGTGGAGTCACAGCGGAATATAGAGCCAGGGACTCAAACACCGTCTACCTGTTTTTAGATGGTGTTAATATTGCTGGAACAAATTATTTCTATACATCTGCTACAGCACAAGTTAGCGCTGTAGCTAATGATAGCGCCACAACTGGTTACACAAAATTTGGTAATTGTAGCGCTTGTAACGCGGTTCCTTATGATTGCATAAATAATTCATGTGTCAAGAGCAATGTTTACGGGACTCCTGGCGAATATGACTCATTAGCTGAATGTCAAGCCGGCTGTGGCATGGTCAGCGGACAAACTTGCCCAGATCCGTTTAAATGTCTCGACCCTAACAATTACTGCCCTCCTGACATGGTTTGTATTGAGCAGGTCGAATACAACGAAATTAAAAGGTTAATAGGGTAATGCCGACTCCACCTGGGCAATCACTTATTAGTGATATGCAAAGCATTAAGGCACAATTAGCGGCACTCAGGTTTGAAGTTTCGGACGCTAAAAATTTAGCCGCCACTGCTTCTAACACTGCGAATACTGCTAGTAAAAACGCTAGTAATGCCCTTGGTAAAGCTGAATTAGCAGATGGCAATGCTAATAGAGCAAATAGGCTTGCTGGAGATGCTAATAATGCTGCTAAAGATGCCAACAATACAGCTAAAAATGCAAGCAGAAAAGCTGATAATGCTTTAAGTATTGGCAATGAAGCACAAGGCACAGCAAGGCAAGCGCGTAGTGTGGCCGACCGGGCTGAAATTATCGGCACAAAAGCAGATAGGGATGCAGTCGCTGCATTTGGACAGGCTAATAATGCAAGCGCTAGGGCAACAAAGGCTGCAAGTGATGCCGAATTAGCGAAAGGCTTATCCATTCAAGCGAAGGGAGTCGCACAAACCGCTACAACGGAAGCAAAGATAGCCAATGCCGTAGCCAAGGAAGCAAACGCGCTAAGTAAGGTTGCTCGTGGTGTAGCTGACAATGCGGTTGGCGTAGCAAAAGCAGCACAAAGGGCGATCAATATTGTAGACAACAAAATTGCTAGTGTTGTAGGACAAGTAGGGAAACTGGCTTCCAAAGTAGCTGACGTTGCTTTGGATGCAGCAGAAGCAATAGGCATTAGTCGCAAAGCTTTGACAACTGCTGGTAAGGTTGCTGGTGACTTATTAGGACTAGCCGCTAAAGTTGCAGCATTAGCTGGTACTGTTATTGAAATTTTGCAGTTGGTAGCATTTGCCGAGGCATTGGGTTCTCGAATTGATGCAATAGAGCGTGAGGTTACAGCTATTGGTGCTGATGTCTCCAACATCCTTGGTCGTTTGCTGCCAACGATTAGAGGAATAGCTAGAAACGCACTAGATGTTGCTAATTCGGTTCGTGGCGTGGCTGATTATGCCGTAAGTATTGGTAATTCCGCTAGTTCTCAAGCCAGTAGTGCCATATCACAAGCCAGACAGGCAATAGGTCAATCTGGGCAAGCCATTCTCGCCGCTAATGTAGCTCAAGGTGTAGCAAATTCTGCTTTGTCTACTGCTGTTACAGCTAATTCTCAGGCAGTAAAGGCTGCGGGAATTGCGATCGCCGCTGGTTCGGTTGCGACGACTGCAAATGTGACAGCTAACGCAGCTAACACTACTGCTACAGATGCTAAATCAACGGCTAAAACTGCCAATGAATCAGCAAGAAAAGCCCAGTCTACTGGGGATAATGCACTAAACAAAGCGTTAGAGGTAGCTGCGGGACTAGCTACGTTACTTGGGTTATATCAACTACTCAAAAACAAGCCGGGTATTCCTGGATTGCCGGGGAAAGATGGTCGAGACGGTAGACCAGGTAGAGACGGTGTTATTCAAACGATATTCGCTTATTTACCAGGTATACCTGGACAACCAGGTAGAGACGGAAGGGACGGCTTGAATGGATTTCCAGGTAGACCGGGTAGAGACGGACGCGATGGAGTAGATGCAGTGCCTTACAACGATTCAGGATTAAAAGCTTTTATAGCAGCTCAACATTCAGAAACTAGAACATCAATATTGGCTCCGATCATGGCATTGCTAGCCCCAATATTTGCTATTTGTAAGCAGATTTTAGATGCTGTTAGTCAATTTAGTAATGCCGCACAATTAGCACTACTAAATATTATCAATAACAAACTTGGCGATCAGCTTGTTGGTGGTATTGGTGGCAAACTTTCAAGAGTTGCTGATTGGTTACATCTTGATAGGGTATTAAATTTAATGATCGCCGCTGCAACCGTACACAATGCTTTGATGCTATCAAATGACATCGGTCAAACATTATTAGGTGCAATTAGTAACGTTCTTCAATTAATAGGATTAAAAAAAGAAGACGGCAGCGCGTTTGATTTAGGTAGTGTAATCTCTGGCAGTATTCAAAGTTTTATCACAGCTATTATTGGCACGGATAATTATACAGTTTTAAAAGAATCCTGGGCAAAAGCTAACAGAATATATCAAGCTTCAGTCAATATATTAAATGCCTTTCAGGGGTTAAGTAGTGCTATTTTAACCGGATTAGAAATGACTGCTGGTAAGGTTGCCAAAATAGGCAATGCGTTAAGAAAGTCCGGTGAGGTTTTGGAATCGGCTTACGGCTGGATGAATCCACAGCCAAAATTCAATCGTGTTACTCAAACTTTAGAAAGTCTACAGAATGGTGCTTCAACCATCCAAATGGTGACTCAAGCACCATTAGACATCATCAACGCGACTACTGAATTAACTAACGCAACTACAGAACTAACTAATGCAATTAAAGAAGATGACAAGCCAGAAAACAAAGGAAAACAATCACCGGAACCAGACCAATTAAAAGCAACTGAAACAAATGCCAAATTAGTTAGTGCTGCTTTTGAATTAATCGATTTAGATTTTGAACCAGATGAGAACTAAATATGCCATTACCAGATGATTTTAACGAATGGGAATTTTTGCAAGATACTGTTAGACGCTGGCACAACAAAGCTGTTACCCAGTGGTTCAAAAATCAACCAGTTGATGACATTTCCACGCCTAAACGAGCGTTACGTCATGCTTGTACCATGAAAGATGGAGATACTAGCACCATGACCA
This sequence comes from Halotia branconii CENA392, assembly GCF_029953635.1. Taxonomy (NCBI): domain Bacteria; kingdom Bacillati; phylum Cyanobacteriota; class Cyanophyceae; order Nostocales; family Nodulariaceae; genus Halotia; species Halotia branconii. The sequence goes on from NZ_CP124543.1 coordinate 5,440,057, forward strand.
TGATGAGGTTATGGCTATTTGAGGTTACAGCTGGGCATACGCAAAGCTTACAAACCCCCATTTACGGTATTCCTGTCACAGAATTACAACGAGACTTCAAGTTTAGACCACAAATTAAACTTTATTTCAAAGAACCGTACAGCTTTGAAAAACATGGTGATGGTACAGAACAAGTACGAGGAGAAATCAGTTTTAGAATCATGAATAAAACTGCTGAAACTATATCAAGGACTGATGCAGTTGAATATGCCCGTGAGATTAAAAACGAATTTGCTACTCCTCCATTAATTTGGAAGAAAGGCAAATACAAGTGTACGTATTTAGATTTAGATAATGGGTTTGATTTACGTTTATTGTGCGTATCCAAAACAGAAGGAATTTCTACTGTTCAATCAATATTAAAAATTGTAGACAAGACTTACAACGATAATAATTTTCAATTTATAGAAAATACTAAAGAATTTCCTGCCAACCCAGGCACACATCGGGTTTATGGCAGAACAGTTAAAAAATTTCGGCAACGTCCTACCGCTGACGTGAAATTTACCCACGCTCAATTGCTTATCCCTGGACAAGTCAAACCGGTTAACTTAGTCGGTCTGAACGGACGCTTAAGAAGCGTGATAGAAAATGTCACCGCGGCTTAAACATTCCAATTCTTTTTCGGGAAGTATACTTGTCGCTGGTTCAATTCTTCCCAAAACACGCTGTTAGCCTGGGTATAAAGTTTGTAAAAAATCAAACCATACAGGAAGACATGGGTAAGTATTCTGATATTAGGCGTGGGAAAGAACTTAATGAGGCTTTAACTAAACTACGGGCATGGGAAGACCTCAGCCGCGATGCAAAGCAAACATTATATAAAGGACAGCGCGGATCTTCAGTGAAAGTTAATGCTAACCGCGTGAAAGGATATGTTGAATCTTTTGGACTAGTCGGTAGAATATACCTTCCAACTAGACTGCTTTCAAGCACTCAGACAACTCAAGCTGCATTAATTAATACAGTCCGAACTGCGGCGGCGGCATCTAGCAGAACTCATGATGTTGGATTTACTGTGCCTACTGGCGGGGTTTTGTTAGATGGATTAAAAGGATACAAGCCAGCAAAGCTGTCGCTAACAGATCGTGGCACTGAGGTTGCTGATAACAAGTCACGCATCACTAATATCGAATACAAGCGATACGACAATAAAACTGTTTCGTCTCCTTTTGGTGCGGGAACAGATACAGAAACCTATCAAGCTGCTGTTACCGATATCAAAGGACAATCAGCTATTGAAACCTTTTTGCAATCAACAGGAAACCGAATTGCATTTACGCCTGAGATTCTCTAATGAGTGAAATATTAGTACTGCCTGAAGATCGGCGCGATCTATTAATGGTGTCTGCCGAAGAAATGCGAGACATCGATGGCATGATCATCATCAATCAAGCTGGTGCTGATTGGCTCTCAGGCAAGCTTGATACAGGTACTTATTTTGATACTCTCGACCACTTTGGAATTGACCCCTATCAGCACGTTAAACCTGTTGAAGAATTAGCTTTTAACCAAGTTGTCAGTTACGAACTTTTTTTATGAGGGAATTACAGCTTGGTAATTCTAGTAATTGGGAAATTATTCATAATGCCAATGTATCGGCAGTAATACTATCAAAAGAAGGGGGCGGATATAAATCCGTTCCCATTCCTGAAATTTCAATTGCTGTATTATTAGATGTTTTTGTTTTAGCAGTTCGAGTTTCTACTATTGTTCCAGAAGGAAGAACATGGAGATTTGCTGGTCACATTAAGCAATCCGTTAGTACAGGAATTTCAGCTTTTGATAATCAAGATGCCAGTTTTAATACAAAACGACCTTTATTTTTAGACAAAATAAATCTTGTTTTGTATCCCAAAATCTCTACTAACTACAGCGTTTCTATCAAACTCCCTGATTGGTTTGAAAATGCTGGGGTTGCTGTTTGGAGATATACGGGAATTGACCAAGACGCTGATTTGACAAGAATTGAAGCGAAAATTGATGCTCTTTGAATGAATACTACAAAGTCAGTAATGGCTGTTAGTTCAACTAACAGCCCAGGAGTCGTAATTACTTTAGAATCTACAGGTATATTTTTAGGGATACTTGTTAGTGGCTCTGTCTTGGCTGGTGTAGCAATTAGCGTAATTAGCAAAATGAATCGGATTTCATTTTTAGTTAATCAAATTCAAGAGACACTAAAAAATCACGCTAGTAATGCTGAAAAAATTAAGGATCTAGACAAAAGATTTGATATTCACCTGCAAGACTACATCAACCATAAGGATGCTACTTTATTAGCACTAAATGGCAACGATGAAAAAATTGACCACAAATGGGAGCGAACAGAAGAATTATTTAAAGAAATAAAGGTGGAGATCAAAGAACTCCAGCAGTTTCTTCAAAAGCAGCAAAATTTTAAAATTAGGGAGTAGTTGTAAATGTCCTCGAAAACCTTAGATCGCATTACGACAATTCTCGGTTTGGTTGCCGGAACCTCTAGTATACTGGGCGGTGCTGGAATCATCGGCGGCAACACTGCCCAAATTGTCACAGGCGTTGCTACTGCCATCCTTGGCTATTTGGTGCAGCGTCCGGCAGATGATAAAGCATGACTACAGAAGCGGAAAAAATTTGGCGACACGCCAAAGAGCTACAGCAAGCAGCCGAACTATTAGTAATTTGCTGCCAAGCTCACCCTCAAGAGTTGGATTACTTAAGATTTAACTTTGAAGCTGTAACTAGCCAGTACACGCAATTAGAAAAATTGTTTTCTGGGGATTCTCAGTAAATCTTGAGTTTATTACTCCTAAAGACGGCAAACACCACTTTGACATTACGGTTCACCCCAATAGCTGAGGGTATTAATTCTCATACATTAGACAAAGTGAAAGCAAATCAATCCATGAACCAACTAGAAACATCATTTAATTTAACCGTAACCGTCCCCGTCCAGGTTCGGAAAACCACCCTTCATGGAATGGCTATCACTGAAGCTCTCAGTATATATATATCAGCATAACCTGGGGTTCAAATCCCAGCGAAGCCAAACCAAAGGTTATTCATGCTGAACTGACGACTTTTTCAACCAGTTGGTTCAAAAATTAGTCCTTTATAATCCCATTCATTCATTTAGTAGTTATACGGAGCCAGCACTTAAAATGGCAAAAGTAGTTGGAATTGACTTAGGTACAACGAACTCCTGCGTAGCAGTTATGGAAGGTGGTAAACCCACGGTTATTGCTAACGCAGAAGGTTTTCGGACAACACCATCTGTGGTTGCATTCGCCAAAAATGGCGACAACTTAGTTGGTCAAATCGCCAAGCGCCAAGCGGTGATGAACCCTGAAAATACGTTTTACTCTGTCAAACGCTTTATTGGTCGCCGCTACGACGAAGTTGGTAACGAGTCTACAGAAGTTTCCTACAAAGTCCTCAGCAGTAACGGTAATGTCAAGCTAGATTGTCCCATAGCTGGTAAACCGTTTGCACCTGAAGAAATTTCTGCAAAAGTCCTCCGCAAATTAGTTGAAGACGCAAGCAAATACCTTGGTGAAACTGTAACTCAAGCAGTAATTACAGTTCCGGCATATTTCAACGACTCTCAGCGCCAAGCAACAAAAGACGCTGGTAAGATTGCAGGTATTGAAGTTCTGCGGATTATCAACGAGCCGACTGCTGCTTCTTTGGCTTACGGCTTTGATAAAAAGAGTAACGAAACCATCCTTGTATTTGACTTGGGTGGCGGTACTTTCGACGTATCAGTCTTAGAAGTCGGTGACGGAGTATTTGAAGTACTAGCGACATCTGGTGATACCCACTTGGGCGGTGACGACTTCGATAAAAAAATAGTTGACTTTTTAGCAGAAAAGTTTAAAAAAGACGAAGGTATTGAACTACGCAAAGACAGACAAGCCTTACAACGTCTGACTGAAGCCGCAGAAAAAGCAAAAATTGAGCTTTCTAGCGTTACCCAAGCGGAAATCAACCTGCCGTTTATCACTGCTACCCAGGATGGCCCTAAGCACCTGGATACGACCTTAACTCGCGCCAAGTTTGAAGAACTTTGCTCTGACTTAATTGACCGTTGCCGCATCCCCGTGGAAAATGCCCTCCGGGATGCCAAATTAAGCAAAGGCGATATTGACGAAGTAGTACTAGTTGGTGGTTCTACCCGTATTCCCGCAGTACAACAAGTTGTCAAACAGGTATTAGGTAAAGACCCCAACCAAAGCGTTAACCCTGATGAAGTTGTGGCAGTTGGTGCAGCCATTCAAGCGGGTGTACTAGCAGGTGATGTCACAGGTATTCTCTTATTAGACGTAACTCCACTTTCCTTGGGTGTAGAAACCTTAGGCGGTGTGATGACCAAAATTATTCCCCGCAACACGACAATTCCTACCAAGAAATCGGAAGTATTTTCGACTGCGGTAGATGGTCAAAGCAACGTAGAAATTCATGTGCTTCAAGGTGAACGCGAATTTGGCAACGACAATAAGAGTTTAGGAACCTTCCGCCTAGACGGCATTCCTCCAGCACCACGCGGTGTACCTCAAATTGAAGTTACCTTTGATATTGATGCCAATGGTATCCTCAATGTCACCGCTAAGGATAAAGGTACTGGTAAAGAACAGTCCATCAGTATTACTGGCGCTTCCACCTTGGATAAATCCGACGTTGACCGGATGGTTCGAGAAGCAGAACAAAATGCTTCTACTGATAAAGAACGACGTGAAAAAATTGAACGCAAGAACCAAGCAGAAACCTTGGCATACCAAGCCGAGAAACAGCTACAAGAATTGGGAGATAAAGTTCCCGAAGCTGATAAGACTAAGGTCGATGGCTTGGTGGCAGAACTGAAGGATGCAATTGCCAAAGAAGATGATGAGCAGATTAAGAAACTGTCTCCAGAACTACAACAAGCATTATTTGCTATTGGTAGCAATATCTATCAACAAGCTGGTGGTGATGCTGCTGCTGGTGCTGGCCCAGATTCTCAAGATAGCGGTTCTACATCCTCTAGCAGTGGTGATGATGTAATTGACGCTGATTTTACTGAAAGCAAGTAATTTATTATTCTGTAGGGAATATTACCTTTTCCCTAACTTAATATTACCCATCCAGGTCAATACTTGGATGGGAATTTTTTTATTGAAAGCGCCAAGAAACTCCATCGCTTCATAGGCGGTTAAAACAGTGATAACTGATAACTGATAGCTTCTTCCCCATACCCCATGCCCTTGTGGACAAAGTTTTTGATTTGACTGCCAATTAGGAACACAGCATTGCTTTACTTCTTATAAAATCAATAGAGGCGATGTTTAACGACAAGAAACAAAGCTTCTACAATTCCCCAAAATCTATCAAGGGAAGCAGTGCAGGTATGGTGTAGAGGACTTTTCTCATGGTTTAGGTATAATGTCCGACTATCTTTGAATCTTGTGAACATCAAAACAATTCTTCTTAGTGTATTCTTACTTGCGACTAATGCTTCTGTCCAAGCTGTATATCCCCCATCTCACTCAGCAAATATTATCCCTCCATCGCCAAAAAGAGAATTTAGAGGTGCTTGGATTGCCAGTGTCGCCAACATCGATTGGCCTTCCCGACCCAATTCAACTACTGAGCAACAACAGGCAGAATTAATTAAAATATTTGACGAGGCAGTCAAATTAAAGCTCAACGCCGTAATTCTCCAAGTACGTCCTGCTTGTGACGCGCTTTACCCGTCACCCTACGAACCTTGGTCGGAATACTTAACTGGCAAAATGGGTCAAGCACCACAACCTTATTATGATCCTTTAGCTTTTGCCGTTAAAGAAGCACATCAACGAGGTTTAGAATTACACGCTTGGTTTAATCCCTATCGCGCTCATCATTCCTCAGCAAAATCATTCATTTCCCCAAACCACATTAGTAAGACTCATCCAGAATTAGTTAGAAAATATGGCAAGTATCTCTGGTTAGACCCTGGAGAAAAAGCAGTTCAAGAATACTCGCTCAAAGTCATTATGGATGTTGTCAGTCGATATGATATTGATGGGGTGCATATTGACGACTACTTTTATCCTTATCCAGAACGAAATCAGCAACATCATTTAATTGATTTTCCCGATGAACCCAGCTGGCAAGCATATCTGCATTCAGGAGGAAAACAAAGCCGTGATGATTGGCGGCGAGAAAATATCAACACATTTATTCAGCGTTTGTACCAGACTATTAAAGCCTCTAAGCCTTGGGTAAAAGTTGGAATTAGTCCCTTTGGAGTTTGGCAGCCTGGTTATCCCCAACAAGTTGTTAGTCGCAGTAATTCACATGCTTTTAACGCTTACAGACAGATATATGCTGATTCCCGCAAATGGTTACAAAACGGCTGGTTAGACTACCTAGCTCCCCAACTATATTGGAAAATCGAGCAAACCGAACAAAGTTATCCTGTCCTGTTGAAATGGTGGTTAGAACAAAATACCCAAGGTAGACATATTTGGCCAGGAATGTTTACCAGTCGTGTCGCTGATCATAGTTCTAAAGCTTGGTCTGCTAATGAAATTGTCTATCAAATTAAAACTACACGAGGCTATTTGGGGGCGAGTGGCAATGTTCACTATAGTATGAAACCCTTAATGCAAAATCGTGGCGGCATTTCTGACTTATTGACAAAAGATGCTTACCTAACTCCCGCTTTAGTGCCAGCTTCGCCGTGGTTAGATAAAACTCCACCCGGTAAACCCGATTTAAGTATTCAAAAAGATGCAACTGGAAATACAATTCGACTCAATTGGAAACCCACAGGTAAAGAAATAGTATCGTCTTGGGTTGTGCAGACCAAAATAGGAAATGAATGGACAACGAATATTTTACCTGTGGGACAAACTTCGTCGGTGTTATCTAACACTCAGGTTGAGGATGTGGCTGTTTCTGCTGTAACTCGCTATGGCATTCAAGGCACAAGTGCTGTTGTAGAAGTGCAAAAGAATTATGTCAAAAAAGCTGATGAAAACACTCGTGTAGGAGTATTAAAGGCTCGTTAATCGAGTTCAAAGCCTCATTAACGGAGTTCGGAAGCTCATTAATCGAGTTTAAAGCCTTATTAACGGAGTTGGGAAGCTCGTTAATCGAGTTCAAAGCCTCATTAACGGAGTTGGGAAGCTCATTAATCGAGTTCAAAGCCTCATTAACGGAGTTGGGAAGCTCATTAATCGAGTTCAAAGCCTCATTAACGGAGTTGGGAAGCTCATTAATCGAGTTCAAAGCCTCATTAACGGAGTTGGGAAGCTCAACTCTTCAAAATTTTGCTGCTTGGGTTTATAGTATGCCCTTTAGTGTTGAGAAAATAAGGACTAAAGTCCTTACCCTTTGGGTGACGCTCCTGCGTCGCTCTAAGCGAAGCTATGCCGCAGGCTTTACGCTGCGCTAACGTTATACCATTTCACGAAATTATTGATACAAATTACTTTTCTTACTCCCCCTGCCTCCTCTGCTTCCCCTGCTTCCCCTGCTTGCCCAAATGTATCAACTTTAAAGTGAAACGGTATTAGTCGCTCATGGGGGAAACCACGCCAGTTCCTACAAGTCGGGAAACCCGCCCAACGCACTGCTTCACCGCGCTAACTCACTACGAACTTAAGTTCAAAATTATTATTTAGCTCAAAAGGACGCTACGGTTCTAAACTAGTTAATTATTGATCTTACTGCTTTCAAAATACTGTCCATGCAACTCCTGAAAACAATCGACAAAGATTTTGAGATTAGATTCAAAAACCTTGTGAGCGATCGCCGGGAAGCTACAGTTGATGTTAGTGGAACAGTACGAGATATTCTCGCTGATGTAAAAATACGAAAAGACGCAGCAGTTAAGGACTATACTAGCCGTTTTGATCGTTACGATCTCCAGTCTTTGCGTTTAAGCGAAAGCTTAATTGCCAAACACGCAGCCCAATGTCCAACCGATGTCAAAGCTGCCCTAGAACTAGCAGCCGAAAGAATTGGGGCTTTTCACAACAAACAATTACCCCAAGATATTGGCTATACCGATGCAGTGGGCGTAAAACTTGGTTTAAACTGGGTAGCCTTATCGCAAGTGGGAATTTACGTTCCAGGAGGACGGGCTAGCTATCCTAGTTCTGTGCTGATGAATGCCCTCCCTGCTAAAATTGCCGGGGTGGAAAGAATTGTGATGACAGTACCCACACCCCGCGGCGAAATTAATCCGGCAGTATTGGCAGCTGCCCAAATTGCTGGTGTTACAGAAATATATAGCATTGGTGGAGCGCAAGCGATCGCGGCTTTGGCTTATGGTACAGAAAGTATCACCCCTGTAGATAAAATTGTCGGCCCTGGTAATGCCTATGTTGCCGAAGCTAAACGTCAAGTATTTGGCACTGTTGGCATTGATAGCATCGCCGGGCCTTCCGAAATTCTGGTGGTAGCCGATAACCAAAACAATCCAGATTGGATTGCTTGGGATTTACTATCCCAAGCAGAACACGATCCTAGCGCCCAGTCAATTCTAATTACTGATTCTGAAACCTTTGCTCAACAAGTAATCGCAGCCATTGAGCAAATTCTCACAACTCTACCTACCAAAGAAGTTGCTAGTGCTAGTTGGCAAAAGCATGGCGCGGTAATTATTGTTAATGATTTAGCTCAAAGTATCCCACTGCTTAATCAATTGGCTCCAGAACATCTAGAATTGTGTATAAATAATCCGCAATTGTTGGCCAGTCAAATTAAGTGTGCTGGTAGCGTATTTTTAGGACGCTATACCCCAGAAGCAATTGGTGATTATTTAGGAGGGCCTAACCATGTACTACCCACTGCCCGTTCTGCCCGCTTTGCTTCTGGCTTGAGTGTCTACGATTTTCTCAAGCGAATTACTTATTTGGAATGCAATCAACAAGCATTGCAGACAATAGGCCAAGCAGCCATCACTTTAGCCCAAGCAGAAGGTTTACCTGCTCATGCTGGCAGTGTATCTGTGCGTCTGCCTTGAGTTGCGAATGTACATTACCCTCTCCTCATGGGATTGAGGAAAGGGCAACATTAAATCTGGTAAGGATTCAGATTAAATTTCTGACGCAGTAAGGAGTTTTCTCCATCTGTTTATTCAGATTGAATCGGGTTATCTTGCGGATTAACCAACCTCAGTAGCTTTTGCTTAATTTGAGAATCGTAGACTTCCCATTTCATTTTTGCATAGGTAGGATTTTCGTTGCTGCCTGACAAGAAACCCATCGGAATTTCAAAACCTCCGGCGCTGGTACGTCCACCGCCAAAAAAGCGCCCGGTGCTATCTTGGCCAAAGGCTTCCTTAATGAACTCATCGGGGTCAAGGGTGAGTTTAGTAGTTCTTAAGGAGCCAATAACTACTTCTAGTTCATCATCTTCATCGTGAACAATACCGTAAACTACTGCGGTGTGGACGTTTTCTTCTGTAACTAGAAAGTCTGCTGCTTGGGGAATAGCGTCGCGGTCATCGTAGCGTAGATAACCAACCCCAGCAATAGAAAAGTTATTTTGCACAATACGATTTTTTAGCGATCGCTCGATTACATCCATCACCCGCTTAGAACGATTTGCCTGTAAAATCGCGTTTAGCAGTTGAGCATCATAAAATCGACTTAGATAAGCAGCAGCCATAAAGTCGTCTTCTTGCGCTTGCATCAGCCGATTAGTATCTGATCGCAAGCCATGCATCAGTGCAGTAGCACATTTGACGTGTTGACCAATGCTACTATCTAAGGTTAATAAACCTGCTTGAAGATACTGGGTAAAAATCGTTGCAGTTGCTCGTACATAAGGACGCACATCTACAAACTCTGATTTTAGTTCCGCCTGTAAACTGTGATGGTCAATAACTGCTATCAGGGGAATACCTGCTTGCTGCACCGATGCTAGTAGCTGACTTGTAGTTCCTTGGTTATCTATTAACACGAAACCTTGATAACATGACAAATCTTTGCTTTTTAAGCTTTGTAGTGTCCAGCGTTGAGCAGGTAAACCAGTCAGCTTGACCAAAGCGATATTTTCTTGGTGGCTTAAAGTCCCAGCGTAAATAATTTCACATTTAATATCGTATTGCTGAGCAATTAACTGGTAAGTCCAAGCACAAGAAAGCGCGTCAGGATCAGGAAAATCTTGTAAAATTATCAACTGACGATCATGTTGATGGTTTAAAAAAGTCTTTTGTAGTTCTTCTGACTTCTGAAAAGCCAAGGAATTGCTACGCTGACCGATATAAACACTTGCTCCTTCGCCCGTAGATGACAAGGATGGTCTGGTGGATGGTGCTTCCACTGCTTCTTGATCTGTATCACCATCCTCAGGGTTAAGCTCTGTGGTCAATGACAAACGCTTAGACTGCTTAAGAGAAGAATTCAATTGCATGGGGAACATCTTTGATAAATGTGAAGCTCCATTGATTTGTTGAGAAATATTACAACCAGCATTTTACTGATTTAGCTACACACTCTGATCTTCGCAGAAATATAGAACTCTGTGGATACACATCTAGGTCTATATTTTTATCCAGAAAATTCTGTCAACAATTTGCCAAATTCCATCAGAATGTATACTAAGTGCTAAAAAAAAGACTATTGGTTCCTCGGACTCCATCTCAAGGGGATATAAATCTTTGTATTCTCTGTTGAAAATTAAACAAGGCTGTTATTCAAAGCTATGGGTTCATATCAGACTGAACGAAATTGAAAGCTAAGGAAAATATAAGGTTTGTCGTTTGCTTAGTACTCTTAACCAAAGATACTTTTTTATAATCCCCAAATTTATCACATTGGGGCGTAATTTTAAATTCATACTCCACTTCATGCCTCAGTTGACAGATGTATGCGGTCAATCGTCTTTTATTTTGACGACTATGGATAAATTTATAATTATTTATATCTTTAACTAAAAGGGTACTTTTTGCATCTACCTAAACAATTATGAACATTTAGAAGCAAATTTTAGGTTGCATCTAGTTTTTTACAAAATAGTGAGATATGATCAGAGGCTGTTGATTAGCTTAACAAGATGTTTGCATACTGCGATCGCAGCCAATGATTAATAAACTATATCAACAAACAGAAGATATCCTTTAGCCCAGACCAAAATAGACTGTTCACCTGAATATCACAATATGTCACCTAGTAATAGATAACTATTTAACTGGGCATTTTACAGTTGCTTTACTGAAGTTTAAAGGCCTATCACATATTTTTGCCACTCTGTGTGAAGTCCACTCTTAAGATGTTTGCTAACCTCGAAATAAAGGCTGCTGTAAGGTTGGCGAGGAGAGTGACGCAAAGGCATGTGTGCTTCGTGAGGTGTGCGATTGCCTTTTTTTACATTGCAACGGACACAAGCCGTAACAATATTCTCCCAGGTATCGCCGCCGCCCCGCGATCGCGGTATTACATGATCTAAAGTCAATTCATCCCCTGTATAACCACAATATTGACAACTATGACTGTCACGATGCAAGATATTTCGGCGAGTCAGAGGCATTTCTTTATAAGGTACACGAACATAGTGACGCAACCTAATAACAGTCGGCAATGGAAAATCTGCGTACAGAAATTTGCCATTGTGTTCTATACGTTCTGCCTTGCCTTTAATCAACAAAACCGCAGCGCGCCGCCAACTCGTGATATTGAGTGGTTCGTAAGAAGCGTTTAGGACTAAAACCTTCACCATTGATTAGCTCTCAAGGTATTAGTTTTACATATATTAACACAAATCTACTCTGCTTGGGAGATGAGAATAAATTATACTTTAAAAAAATTCAGAACCTATTATTAGTAGCAAGTAGTGATTTTTCGTAAACCCTGAGTGTGATTACACTTAAGCCGATTGCTTCCCAACTAAAGAAAATATTTTCTCGTTTTGTCATCAACCGTAAGTAGTAAAAATAATTTATGACTGTTGACAGATAACGGATGCTACATCAACCAATGTTAACGGTAAGTGTGTATTTGTTTAGTTTATCAGTGGACTGATTTAAAATTCAAATAAGCCTGTTAGATTTAATCCCTAGCTAAAATTATCAAAAGGCAACGGTAAACCCACCTTTTCGAGGAGTGTCTGTAATAGTCGCCCCGTCGCCGTCAGGTATTGGTAGTCAGCGATGCACTGAGTTCGACTACGCGGCAGTTGAGCGAAGTCGAAACTCAACTGCTGCGAAGTCGAGATTCAACTACCGCTAGCTGAAGTGTGGTGAGTAGCAAAAACAACTGACCACTGACACGAAATCCCGCCCTTTCCAAGAGTGAGATGAGCTAATTGTTCAGTTCTTTTAAACATCTGCCATCTTCGATCAATTGCACGAGGAACGATAAACTTTCTGATTGACTCGGATATGGTTGATCAAAGCCTAGATAAAGATAATAAATTATCAGGAAGATTAACAGTGGTGTGATAGGAGAGAGTAAAAATGTTAAGTCGCAAGCAAACTTCTAGTGTTGCTTCTCATCAACAGTGCGATACTTACGCTTGGTTTTCACAACGTGCTTGGGTAGAAATTGATTTGGGGGCATTGTCGCACAATGTACAACAATTGGTACAGTTTCTATCACCACGTACTCAATTGATGGCAGTGGTAAAAGCTGATGCTTATGGACACGGAGCAGTAACAATTGCCCAAACAGTACTGCAATCGGGAGCGAGTTGGTTGGGAGTTGCCACAGTTCCAGAAGGGATTCAATTACGAGAAGCCGGGATTGAAGCTCCAATTTTAATTTTAGGAGCAACTCACACACCAGAACAAATTCATGCGATCGCTCATTGGAAACTACAACCAACTTTATGCAGTCCTAAACAAGCTTTAATTTTTTCTAACGTTTTAGAAGCGATTAATTATGGTTTTCCTGTACCCATACACATCAAGTTAGACACAGGAATGTCTCGCTTAGGAACTGATTGGCAGCAAGCAGCTGAGTTTGTGCAATTAGTGCAACGCCTACCTCATCTGACGATTGCTAGCATTTATTCTCATCTAGCTACAGCAGATAGTCTTGATCCTACAGTAATGCAAGAACAGCATCGAAGATTTGAGCAAGCGATCGCTCAACTCAAAGAAATAGGAATTAAAATACCCTGCTTGCACCTAGCCAACTCCGCCGCAACTCTGACAGATTCAGCATTGCACTATGATATTGTTCGAGTTGGTTTAGCAGTTTATGGACTTTATCCGGCTGCTCATTTACACACTGCGATTCATTTGAAACCCGTTTTGCAACTGAAAGCACGAGTTACCCAAGTTAAAACAATTGCTGCCGGCACTGGTGTCAGTTACAGTCATAAATTTATTGCCCCCCACGAACTTCGCCTTGCCGTTGTGGGAATTGGTTACGCCGATGGTGTACCGCGCAATCTTTCTCAAAATATGCAAGTATTAATTCGCGGTCAGCGAGTGCCACAAATCGGCACAATTACAATGGATCAATTAATGCTAGATGTCAGTGCTATTCCTGACTTACAAGAAGGAGAAATAGTTACTTTACTAGGAGAGCAGGGAAAAGAACAAATCTCAGCTAACGATTGGGCAGAACAATTAAACACCATTTCTTGGGAAATTCTTTGTGGGTTTAAGCATCGGTTGCCTCGTGTTGCCGTTATCTAAATTATTTGCCAATTCTCTATTCCCATACAATATTTGCTATGCTACTATAGTTGACTGATGCGGATGTGGCGGAATTGGCAGACGCGCTAGATTTAGGTTCTAGTTCCGAGAGGAGTGAAGGTTCAAGTCCTTTCATCCGCATTTGAAAAGATAAAAACATAAATTTAAGCTTATCTTGCTCCATTGTACAGCGACCATCGCCGTCAGGTGTCAGTAGTCAGCGATGCACTGACATGAAGTCCCGCACCTTCAAGGGGTGGAATGAGCTTAATTGCAAATACTTTGTTACAGTTGCGATTTTTAATTGCAATAGCCATACCTAAAATGTAATGGGAGCATCCCACTTTTTTGAACGTCATTGCGAACGTAACGAAGTGGAGTGAAGCAATCGCAAAATCTCTGACTAAAAACAAGTCAATGCGATTGCTTCGTCGTTCCTCCTCGCAATGACACTTATTCTATTGTTGTCAAATAAAAACTGGGATGCACCCAAATGTAATTTGCTACATTCACAATGTATCGTCTTACATTAATGATGTATCGCCTTACATTAGTAATGTATCCCCTTGCATTAATAATGTATTGTCTTACATTCACAATGTATTACCTTACAGAAAAATGATGTAGGTTGAGTTAAGCGCAGCGCAACCCAACATGAATCTAAACCAGCCGAGATGATGCTTCCACAAGCAAATTAGAGCAATCTTATCAAGCAATGTTCAATACTCAAAAAGCTGAAGTTGAAAAGCTAACAAAATTGTTGATGTTTAACCCACAGCATAATCTGTAAATTGGCGTTTAAATGGTGTCAAACTTTTAAGTTGCAGGTAGCGTTAATTACGTGTATTTTCTCAAGCGATTTTAAGTTTAAATTGACACGCTAAATATATAGTCCACTACGCATATATTAACAGCCATGCAAAACACAAATCGCCGTCTCACGCCTCTTAACATTGATCAAGATATTAATTCATTCCACGGTTTGCAAACCATCTCTGATTATCAAACCAGCCGAGATGATGCTTCTAAAAGCAAAATAGATGCATCTTACGAAGCAATGTTAAATGCTCAAAAAGCCGAAGTAGAGAAACTAACTTTATACCGTGCTGCGTCTGATGCGGCTCGATTAGCGGAGTGGGAATTTCACAATGCGGTGTTAGCGATGAAAGAAGTTGTAAGAGGACAGTATGGCTCAGATAGCAATCAAGCTCAAGCTGTGGGATTGAAGAAAAAATCAGAGCGTAAGCGTCCTAGCCGCAAAAAGTTAGTTGAGGCGATGAGTTAGTCGTTAGACATCTGGTAGAAATTAATTCTGCGTTACCCGAAACCCTTGTAGAAACGTAGCAATACTACGTCTCTACATTGATTTTCACTCCTATGTCTATTAAGTCTTATGCAACAAAGAAACATCTTTCAACAACTTTGGAAGATAAGAAACAAATTTTCTCTTGCTCTTTCTTTCTTGTGCTTTTAAATCTTGATAAATTGCTTGTAAGTCATGATTAAATTGATTCGCATGGGCTTGTCTAGCTTGATAAATTTCTTCGATAATTGGATCTTCCCACATAATTTTTACCTTTCTATCAGTTCTTCTGGAGTACAAATTATCACTGGTTCATAGCCTTGAGAGCGACAAGTGCGTTCAATTTCTCTCCGAATTATAGCATTAGCAATATGTTTACAATTCCATGTCAATAAATAATTGATACCATTAGTTACAGCAATAGCAATATGTAAAGCATCCTCAGCTGCTTTTTGCGGCATAATTTTAAAATCAAGAAAAGCTTGGGCTAAACTTAGTGCATCTTCTCTAGTTTCTAATAATTCTATTGTTTCTAAAATTTTTAGTCTTTGTTCAGAGGCAATAGAATCTCCAGCACTGGCTTCTTGAATAACTAGCTGTGAAGCCACTAGAACAAATTTATCTCGATAATTTTGCCACCATTCTTGAGTAATTTGTTGATGCCCTGCAATCACAATATCTCGGCTAGGACGAGAAGTTAGATAACTTATTACTGAAGTTTCTACATAGACTTTTTCTTTCATCAGATTCTTGCATTGTCAGAAACACATCACCTGTGATGAAATTCTACACTTTTCTGGAATTGAGGGTGTTGGCGTTGAATCATTCTCTTGATTATGTTGCGTTTCACGCCCTTACCCATGAACGAACAGCGTCGGCAAGCTTACATTAACCTCGTTCAAAGTCTGTTGAATTGTCGTACTAACAATGAAGTCCAAGAAATTTTGGCAGCAAACCAAGAACTAGTGGATGTTGACTTGATACCAAACATCCTGGAAATAGCAAATCATCTACGACAACATGGCGAATTAGACCAAGCTAATCATTTAATGAATATAGCAGGGCAACAGCTTGGAGTTTATAGTAAATTACCATCGACTGCCACAACAAAAGAATGCTTATATTTCTTAGAACAAGCACTGAAAGTCATGGCAAATAATAGAGATAATGTGCAAGTAGCTAACCAAATGCTTGTGGCAAACGTCAAAAAAATTAATAATATTTCCGCTCCAAGAATTGCGACAGCAGCGTAATGAATTACAAAACCGCTATTTACCTGTTGGTTATGGTTTTGATTTTAATTCATTTCAAGCTACGTTGAATGAGAATACAGTCATCATTGAGTGGTATATTCTGAATGATAAAATCCTGGCGTTTATTGTCACCAAAACAGGAGAAGTAAAAGTTTGGCAATCCCAGGCAGAAGATAGAGAAGCTTTGAGAAATTGGGTAAATCAATATTTACAAAATTACTACGAACAAAAAAACGAATGGCGGAAGAGCTTAGAGTCAGAACTTAAGCAATTAGCGGCAATTCTGCACATTGATGAAATAATTGCAATCATAAATCAGCTATCACAGCACTGCAATCAACTGATTTTAATTCCTCATAGGTTTTTGCATTTATTACCCCTTCATGCACTTCCAGTAAATCCAAATGCTGCAAGTTATTCTAGTCTTCTAGATTTATTTCCTCATGGTGTGAGTTACGCGCCCAGTTGTCAATTACTGCAACAGGTACAACAACGCAAACGTCCTGATTTCCAATCTTTATTTGCAGTTCAAAACCCCACAGGCGATTTAAACTATACAGATTTAGAAGTACAAGTTATTCAAAGCTACTTTAATACTACCAACGTCCTGAAAAAAACAGACGCGACACTCACAGCAATTAATCAATCTGACTTAAATACTTACCATTGCGCTCATTTTAGTTGTCACGGTTATTTTAATTGGACAAATGCTAGTCAATCTGGTCTAATTTTAGCCAATGCACCAGTCGTAGACACAGCAACAAAATCTAACTCTGAACGTTATCTAAACGTGCGCGCCGAGGAAACTCACGATTTAGAAAAATGTCTGACGTTAGATAAAATATTTGCACTGCAATTAGAAAAATGTCGCCTCGTCACCCTTTCCGCCTGCGAAACTGGATTGATTGATTTTGAAAATACCAGTGACGAATATATTGGTTTACCTAGCGGTTTTCTGTTAGCTGGCAGTAAAGCTGTAGTCAGTAGTTTATGGACTGTCAGCGATTTATCTACAGCATTTTTGATGATGAAATTTTATGAAAACCTGCAAACAATAAATAATGTCTCCCTAGCACTCAATCAAGCACAGCATTGGTTGAAAAATTTAACAACAGAAGAATTTGCAGCACTATTAGTTAAATATGATTCACAAATTGCAGAAATTTTTGCTCAACTTGAAGAAGATGAGCAGATTTTTGCTGAAGAATACTTATTACAGGCTAAGAATCGTAAGCCATATCCTTTTAAAAATCCTTTCTATTGGGCAGCTTTCACCGCCACAGGAGTTTAAGATTCCGAATCGGGAACCTGGCAAAATTTTTTAACCCCTATTTTAAAAGCATAAATAGCAACTACACTTGCCAATCCTGGAGGAATAGCAACACTCATCGCCAATGGTTCTATAACAAGAGGTATTATCCCTGCTGCCAATTCATCCCTAAACTCTTCTTGGCAGATTATCTTACGGGACTTTTCTAACAAATCGTTCAAAATATCTGATTTTCTGGACGGTTCATAACCAGCCCTGATTGCCAATATTTTAGCTGCTGTGTCCAAATTTCCATTACGCTGCTCAATGAGATCAAGAGCATCAAGGGCATTTTGATTATCCGCCAACTGACTGCGAAACTGACTAATTTCCTCTGGTGTAACAGTAAGCATTTATATAGTTTTAACCAGTAAATACACGAATAACTAGGGTCTGCTGAACAGCTTTAAAAGTCTTGTCTTGTAAAGTTTTGCGGCTATTTTTTGAGAAAAAAGTGCATGAAAATAGGCGTATAAGCCTTAAAAACCTTGGATATCAAATTTTTTGGAGTTCAAAAAATTGGAAACCATAGGCATAAAACTGTTCCCTGTTCCCTGTTTCCTGCCCCTACCAAAAGACTTTTTCAGCAAGCCCTAACTAGATAATTATACATTTCATGCTCAATTTAGAAACATGGAAATTGCTCACACAACATTAACATGCAAGTAATCGACCACAGAGATTACAAACTAAAAACAGTCAAAAGCTTTTAAATGCTTCGTTTTAAGGTAATCGACTACCTACGGTGTACACACAAGTTGCTTCATCAGCATTATTAATGTATCAGTTGACATTGTTAATGCAACGACTCCCATTGTTAATGTAACGACTGACATTGCTAATGTATCGGTTGGCATTGTTAATGTAATAACTCGCATTGTTAATGTATCGGTTGACATTGTTAATGCAACAACTAGCATTCTTCATGTAATGACCTAAAAAAATTCCCCTTTTTAAGAATTAATTTGCACAAGTCAAACCTCTTGCTGGTTTAACCAAGTAACTAAATCAGATAGTGACGAAAATCTCAAAATAGCTCTACCTAACGCTTCTAAACGTTCTTTATCTAAAACCTGCAATTGCTCAATAATCGACGCATCAATTTCGCCAAAACGTTCATCAAGTAAAAGCTGACAAAATCTCAAAGCTTCTTTTTGTTCGCCACGTTGTTCACCCCGTTGTTCGCCACGTTGCTCACCCCGTTGTTCGCCACGTTGCTCACCCCGTTGTTCGCCGCGTCGTTCACCAATTTGTTCGCCCTTTTGCAAAATATATTGATAAATCACTGATTCTTGCATAGTTTCCTCCCGTAATAATTGCAGAATCAAATCTTGTTCAAACTTCAACCCTGCTAATATTTCTGTATATGTAGCCGTATTCTGTCTAGTCTCAATATCTGGAATTTTAGCAATTTCTGCTGCTACTTGCGATAATAACGCTGGTGCAGAATCTGTTCTTGTTAATGGTGCTAACGGTAATAACCCCAAATTATTCAGAAATAGTACCGAATCTTGCTCCCACATTCTGATAACTTGATAACGATGAGTTGTGACTTCGCTGACATATTCTGTGGTAAAGGCAATTTCATCACTAGTTGGTTGTAAGAATATCATTACCTGCGTCACTGGAACTTGATATTGACGTGTTAATCTGACGTAATAATCTAGCATTCGCAGTCCAATGGGAGTTTTGGATTTAACTGTAGTTTGAAATTCTAGGTGTAAAATTCGATTTTCTGTTTGCAAGAATGTTACAGAATCAGCGCGAATTGGTTCGATGCTCAATTCGGTTTTTAATATTTTAATTTGGCGTGGTTCTTGATTGAGTAACCAGCGAATAAAATCACGGGGATATTTTTCGACAAGGACTTTACACAGGTTGTCGTATTCTGCCATCTAGAGATTTATTGTATTGATGTTTATGCAGGGCGATCGCTCATATAATAAAAACATCCCTGATATCTTCAAAATATCGGGGATATGAAGCCAACTAATTTGCCCAAGTCAAACTTCTTGCTGGTTTAACCAAGTAACTAAATCAGATAGTGACGAGAATTTTAAAATAGCTCTACCCAATGCTTCTAAACTTTCTTTATTTAAAACCTGCAATCGCTCAATAATCGACGCATCAATTTCACCAAAACGTTCATCAAGTAAAAGCAGACAAAATTGCAGTGCTTCTTTTTGTTCGCCGTTTTGCTCACCTTTCTGCAAAATATATTGATAAATCACTGATTCTTGCATAGTTTCCTCCCGTAATAATTGCAGAATCAAATCTTGTTCAAACTTCAACCCTGCTAATATTTCTGTATATGTAGCCGTATTCTGTCTAGTCTCAATATCTGGAATTTTAGCAATTTCTGTTGCTACTTGCGATAATAACGCTGGTGCAGAATCTGTTCTTGTTAATGGTGCTAACGGTAATAACCCCAAATTATTCAGAAATAGTACCGAATCTTGCTCCCACATTCTGATAACTTGATAACGATGAGTTGTGACTTCGCTGACATATTCTGTGGTAAAGGCAATTTCATCACTAGTTGGTTGTAAGAATATCATTACCTGCGTCACTGGAACTTGATATTGACGTGTTAATCTGACGTAATAATCTAGCATTCGCAGTCCAATGGGAGTTTTGGATTTAACTGTAGTTTGAAATTCTAGGTGTAAAATCCGATTTTCTGTTTGCAAGAACGTTACAGAATCAGCACGAATTGGTTCGATGCTCAATTCGGTTTTTAATATTTTAATTTGGCGTGGTTCTTGATGGAGTAACCAGCGAATAAAATCACGGGGATGTTTTTCAGCGAGGATTTTACACAGGTTGTCGTATTCTGCCATCTAGAGATTTATTGTATTGATGTTTATGCAGGGCGATCGCTCTTGAGAACGCACAATCCAAGTATTAAATATAGCCTTTGACGGCGGTGGAATAGTTTATGGTGTCGTCACCCAACACATAGATAAAACTCTTAATTGTGGTTGTAATAGATTCCTTATCTTTCTAGCTTTCTAGACCTTTAAGGGTGAAAATATTTTAACGCTTCGCGCTCTAAAATAAAGGCAGAGTGTCAAGATTATATTTTCATTAACCTTTTTCAAAAAATCAAAGTTGAGTAACTTTCAAAACAAAAACAAATAGTAAAAAGTAATCAAATGTATATGAGTATACAAAATCCTCGGACTGCGGGGAAAAAGGGACAAAAACTAAGTGTTGAAGAAAGTTGTCACGATTGGAACTATTACCCTATTGCTGTTGGGAGTACCGCTAATGGGCAATGCTTTTGCCCAAACATCAGCTAATACTCTGCCTGTTGCAGATACGGGAGATACAACATTTATGCTGATTTCGTCAGCACTCGTTTTGTTAATGACACCAGGATTGGCGTTTTTCTATGGGGGGTTTGTGCGATCGCGCAATGTCCTCAACACGTTAATGATGAGTTTTGTACTCATGGCGATTGTGGGAGTTACCTGGGTTCTCTGGGGTTATAGCCTTTCTTTTGCTCCAGGTTTACCGTTTATTGGGGGATTGCAGTGGCTGGGTTTGCATCGTGTGGGGCTTGAGACAACAGGTTATCTCCAAGGCTCAAATCCAGTCGAAGTTGTTTCTTATGCTCCCACAATTCCCCATCAGGCATACATGATTTATCAAGCCATGTTTGCCATTATCACCCCAGCCTTAATTTCTGGAGCGATCGCCGAGCGTATGAGCTTCCGTGCCTATTGCTTGTTTGTGTTGTTGTGGTCAACCTTTATTTATACCCCCCTAGCTCACATGGTATGGGCAAAAGGTGGATTTTTGGGTTTGTACGGTGGTTTGGGCGCTCTTGATTTTGCAGGTGGTACAGTAGTTCACATTAGCTCTGGAGTTTCTGCCCTGGTAGCTGCGATCGTCCTCGGCCCGCGAAAAACTCATCCTGATCGCCTCAGCCCCCCTCACAGCGTTCCTTTTGTGTTGTTAGGCGCTGGTTTGCTGTGGTTTGGTTGGTTTGGTTTTAACGCTGGTAGTGCCTTATCTGTTGCTAGTGGAACTTCTGGTAATTTGGTCACAAATGTAGCTACAACAGCATTTGTGGCCACTAATACTGCGGCGGCAGCGGGTGCATTAATGTGGCTAATTTTAGAAGGAGTTTTACGCGGTAAGCCAACCGCCGTAGGAGCCGCTACAGGAGCCGTTGCTGGTTTAGTCGGTATCACCCCAGCAGCTGGTTTTGTTGTACCTTTGTCAGCGATTTTAATTGGTTTTATTACTGCTTTTGTTTGCTTTTATGCTGTCAGCTTCAAGCACAAGCTGAATGTTGACGATGCTTTAGATACCTATCCTGTACATGGGGTGGGTGGTACAGTGGGTGCAATTTTAACGGCAATCTTTGCTACTGCTGAAGTCAACTCAGCAGGTAAGGACGGTGTATTGCGTGGTAATTTTGGTGAATTAGGGGTGGAACTGACAGCGATTACTGTTGCTTATGCGATCGCAGCTATTGGGACTTGGATTATCCTCAAGATAATTGATGCTACAGTTGGTTTACGAGTTAAGGAAGAAGCAGAGTTTCAAGGCTTAGATATCAACGAACATGGAGAAGAAGGTTATAACTCAGAGTTTAGCGATCGCATTAATGTTTCCGAGTAATTCCCTCAGATAGTGTGACTTCTGAGCGCTAGCGAATTAAAATCTGAGTCAAATCATTGGTAAATTTTGCTAGTCGTGTCTACTTCTGCAAAAATCTTTCCTGTCTGGGCTTTTTTCTCGCTGTTAACCAACGGCATATTAATGTTGGCGGTCATTTTGCTAATTTGGCAACGGCAAAGATTGACCGCTTTTTATAGCAATACAGCTTCTTTGGCTCAAGTTAGCCAACCCCAAGCTGTCGTACCAGAGTTAGGCCCCCGCCATAAACTCAGTTATAAACAGTGGTTAGAAATTCTCCAGCAAGAAGCTAAAGTCGCCGCCCAAAATCGCCCCCAGCACTTAAGTATATTAGCGGGTGATTCTCTGAGTCTTTGGTTTCCTGCTGAGTTATTACCTGAAGATAGAAATTGGCTCAATCAAGCAATTTCTGGTGAAATTAGCGAAGGTCTATTAAAAAGATTAAGTTTATTTGACTCCACCCAACCAGAGGTGATTTTTGTGATGATTGGGATTAATGACCTGATTCGGGGGATAAGTGATGAGGTCATTTTAGATAATCAACGGCAAATTATAAGTTACTTACGAAGAATGCATCCCAACACACAAATTGTCGTCCAGTCAATTTTGCCGCATGGGGCAGAATCAGCTACCTGGGAAGGACGAGAGAAACTCCTAGCTATTAGTAATAGTCGGATTCGTCAATTAAATCAACAATTACAAGGGATAACTGCCAGAAGAGGCGTTAAATATCTTGATTTGTATCCTCTTTTTGCTAACCAACAAGGTAATCTCCGTCGTGATTTTACTACTGACGGACTACACCTGAGTCCCGCAGGTTATATAGTTTGGCGTACTGCATTGCAGATGTATAGCAATAAGGAATTGTCATCTAGGAAGAATTAATGATTGGGGAGTTCCAAATAATTTATTTTTTGGAGTTCCCTCATGCAGCAAAAAAACCATATTGTGTTGGAGAGGCGATCGCTTGACATAGATTTCTAGTGATGCTTGTCCTTAACTATACAAAGTTTATTTATGGTTTTTTACACAAACTAAGCAAAAATTAAGCAACAAAATTCTTGAACTTACTGCAAAGCCTGATTTGTCAAAAGTTCTGGTAGCCAATGCTGTTAACTGTTCTTGCCCGGTCGGGGGTTTGCGACTTCATCGGTGAAGTCGCAAACGCGCCAAAAATTGCCTTAAAGTTTACACAAATCAAGAGTTAATTTTGGCGAACATTATGAATTATTCTGGATTTACCTTGTGGTTTACAGGATTATCTGGCGCAGGTAAGACCACAATCTCAAAAGGCGTAGCATTGGTGTTGAAGGCAAGAGGTTATCGTGTAGAAATTTTAGATGGCGATGTGGTTCGCACTCACCTTTGTCAAGAATTAGGATTTAGCAAACAAGATAGAGATACAAACGTCCGGCGGATTGGATTTGTCGCCAATCTACTGAGCCGGAATCAGGTGATTGCAATTGTCGCCGCAATTAGTCCTTACAGAGAAATTCGAGAAGAAGTTCGACAAATGTCACAGAATTTTATAGAAGTTTATGTTAAGGCATCATTAGAAACTTGCTCTCAACGGGATGTCAAAGGGCTATATGCATTAGCAAAAGCTGGAAAAATCAAAGACTTTACAGGAATTGATAGCCCTTATGAAGAACCTTTAAATCCAGAAATTATTTGTCATACTCAATACGAAAGTATTGAATCAAGCATTACCAAGGTTATACAAGTTTTAGAAGAATGGGGATATATTTGCAGCCCTGCTGATAATGGGCAAAAACAGAGTATTTCAAATGATTGAGCTATTGGCTTAGTACCTGAGTTAGATGTCTCAGTCTAAAATTTGACAAATATTATATATTTGAGCAGCAAAGATGTTGTAGGGTAAATACTGAGAAAAACTAGCCAAATAGTGACCTTGCTGGACTCTTCACGTACCCCAAGCGATCGACACTCAGTATCTGCATCGGGCAATGCTGCGGTTCCTTCCTTAGAAATCAACGCTTCCCGCCAGTTCACCCCCTGGCTGTTCGAGCAAAATCTCAGTCTGGCATTTACCACCTACCAAGCAGGTAAATTATTTTTTATCGGCTTGCAACCAAGCGGCAAATTATCTGTATTCGAGCGCACCTTTGAGCGCTGTATGGGTTTGTATGCCTGTGGTAGCAGCTTATATATGAGTTCTTTATATCAACTGTGGCGTTTTGAAAACACCCTACAACCAGGACAAGTCCACAATAACTATGATGCTGTTTATTTGCCCCAGGTAAGTTATGTGACCGGAGACTTAGACATCCACGATATCGCCCTGAGTAATTCTCAAATAAATAAAGACTCAGAGAATTTAATATTTGTCAATACCCTATTTAGCTGTTTAGCCAGAGTTAGTCCAACCCATAGTTTTGTTCCCCTGTGGCAACCGCCATTTATTAGTAAATTGGCAGCAGAAGATAGGTGTCATCTCAACGGGTTAGCCATCCGAGATGGTCAACCCAGATATGTGACTGCTGTGAGTCAGTCAGATGTAGCAGAAGGATGGCGGGACAGGCGGGTTGATGGTGGTTGTGTAATTGATTTTGAGAGTAACGAGGTAGTAATTAGGGGACTTTCCATGCCCCATTCGCCTCGATGGTATCAAGGCAAGTTGTGGTTACTCAACTCTGGCACAGGAGATTTTGGCTACCTAGACTTGGAACGAGGCAGCTTTGAACCTGTAGCTTTTTGTCCGGGATATATGCGTGGATTAGCTTTTCATGGCGACTTTGCGGTAGTGGGGATTTCTCAACCGAGGCACAACAAGACTTTTAGTGGGTTGCCTTTAGATGAAAGATTGCAACAAAAAAACGCTGAACCTCGCTGTGGGCTACTGGTGATTGACCTGCGGAGTAGAGATATTGTGCATTCTCTGCGAATGGAGGGTGCAGTACTGGAATTATACGACGTGGTGGCACTAGCTGGGGTGCGTCGTCCAATGGCGATCGGTTTTAAGAGTGATGAAATTCGACGGATGGTGACGATGGGATAACAGATGTGAAATTTCACTAGCAAAAACAACTAACAACTGACCACTGACTACTGACAACTAACAAAGGAGATCAACAACAATGGCTAATGCAGTTTTGAATTTATCTGAGCTTAATGGCAGCAACGGCATTGTAATTAACGGTATTAATGCGCGTGACTACTCAGGCAATTCTGTCAGCAGTGCAGGGGACATCAACGGTGACGGCATTGATGATGTGATTATCGGCGCAACAGGTGCCGACCCCAACGGTCAAGATCGTGCAGGGTCAAGCTACGTAGTGTTTGGTAGTGGCAGTGTCTTTGCAGCCAGTCTCGACCTTTCAGAACTCGATGGTAGCAATGGCTTTGTAATTAACGGCATTAATGCAGATGACTTATTAGGTGCCTCTGTCAGCAGTGCGGGAGACATCAACAGCGACGGCTTCGACGACCTGATTATAGGGGCACCAGGTGCATCCCCCAACGGACAACGAGGTGCAGGGTCAAGCTATGTAATCTTTGGTACCAGCAGTGGTTTTGCAGCCAGCCTTGATCTCTCGTTACTGGATGGCAGCAATGGCTTTGTGATTAACGGTAATATATTTGACCGCTCAGGCACCTCCGTTAGCAGTGCGGGAGATATTAACGGTGACGGCATCGACGACCTAATTATCGGGACAGATAATTTTGGATCGCCGAGCTACGTAGTGTTTGGTAGCACTAGTGGTTTTGCTGCCAACTTCAACTTATCAACCCTAGATGGTAGCAACGGCTTTGTGATTAACCCTCGTAGCCTATTAAGCTCCGTCAGTAGTGCGGGGGACATTAACGGTGACGGCATTGACGATGTAATTATCGGGGACTACGAGGCCGAGGCCAACGGACAGTCTAGAGCAGGTAAGAGCTACGTGGTGTTTGGCAGCAGTAGCGGCTTTAGTGCCAGCCTTGATCTTTCATCTCTCGATGGCAGTAATGGCTTTGTAATTAACGGCATTAATAGAGATGACAACTTAGGCAGATCTGTCAGTAATGCCGGGGATATCAACGGCGACGGCTTCGACGACCTGATTATAGGGGCACCAGGTGCAGGGTCAAGCTACGTGGTGTTTGGCAGCAGTAGTGGCTTTAGTGCCAGCCTTGACCTTTCATCTCTTGATGGCAGTAACGGCTTTGTAATTAACGGCGGCGGCTCCGGTGCGGGGGATGTCAACGGTGACGGCATCGATGACTTGATTATCGGGGCATCAAGTGCATCCCCCAACGGTCAGAGATTTGCAGGGTCAAGCTACGTAGTGTTTGGCAGCACCAGTGGTTTTGGTGCTGGCTTAAACCTTTCATCTTTTGATGGCAGCAACGGCTTTGTAATTAATGGCATTAATGCATATGACTTCTCAGGCAATTCTGTCAGCAGTGCGGGTGATATTAATGGCGACGGCTTCGACGACCTGATTATCGGGGCATTCGGTGCCGACCCCAACGGTCAGTCTAGTGCAGGATCAAGCTACATAGTCTTTGGCTTCGCATCTCCTACGCCTACTAATAAACCTCCTATTGCGGTTAACGATACTGCTACTACCGATGAAGACACTGCCGTTAATATAGATGTCTTAGCCAACGACACCAACTCCCTAACGGTGACAGCTATTGATGGTAGGCAAGTTGTTATTGGCACTGCCATTACCCTGAGTTCTGGTGCTTTAGTTACCCTCAATGCTAATGGCAGCTTGACTTACGAGCCGAATGCTTCATTTGACTTTGTGGCTGTCGGTCAAAACGGCACTGATAGTTTTACATACACCACCAGCAATGGCAGCTTGACTAATACAGCAAGCGTCAACTTGACCATTAACGGAGTGAATGATGCACCCAAGGTTACTTCATTTTTCAACCTCTCGTCTCTCAACGGCAGCAATGGCTTTGTTATTAACGACATTGATATAAATTTCTCAATTTTCTATGCCAATAGTGCGGGCTTCTCCACCAGCAATGCAGGGGACATTAACGGCGACGGCTTCGATGACCTGATTATAGGGGTATCAGGTGTTGACCCCAACGGACAGACTTATGCAGGGTCAAGCTACGTAGTATTTGGCAGCAGTGCCTTTGGAGCCAACCTCGACGTTTCATCTCTCGATGGCAGTAATGGCTTTGTGATTAACGGCATTGATGCATATGACTATTCAGGCTTCTCTGTCAGCAGTGCGGGGGATATCAACGGCGATGGTATTGACGATGTAATTATTGGGGCATTCGGTGCCAACTTCACAGGACAGAGTTACGTAGTGTTTGGCAGCAGCAGTGGCTTTGGTGCTAGTTTAGACCTTTCATCTCTTGATGGCAGTAACGGCTTTGTAATTAACGGCATTGATTTCCTTGACTATTCAGGCTCCTCTGTCAGCAGTGCGGGAGATATTAATGGCGATGGCATCGATGACCTAATTATCGGGACATTCGGTACCAAGGATAGTTACGTGGTGTTTGGTAGCAGCAGTGGTTTTAGAGCTAGTTTTAATCTCTCGTCCCTTAATGGTAGTAACGGCTTTGTAATTAACGGCATTAATGCAGATGACCGCTTAGGTAGCTCCGTTAGCAGTGCGGGAGATATTAATGGCGATGGCATCGATGACCTGATCATCGGGGCAAGAGATGCCGGAGCCAATAAACAGTTTCGTGCAGGAGAGAGCTACGTGGTGTTTGGCAGCAGCAGTGGTTTTGAAGCTAGCCTCGATGTTTCATCTCTCGATGGCAGCAATGGCTTTGTGATTAATGGCGTTAATGCATATGACTACTCCGGCATTTCCGTCAGCAGTGCCGGGGATATTAACGGCGACGGCATTGACGACCTAATTATCGGGACAAGAGGTGACAACCCCTACGCCTACGCACAGCCTAGTGCAGGGGAGAGTTACGTGGTGTTTGGCAGAAGTAGCGGCTTTAGTGCCAGCTTCGACCTTTCATCTCTCGATGGCAGCAATGGCTTTGTGATTAACGGTATTGATAGGGGTGATAGATCAGGCATCTTTGTCAGCAGTGCAGGGGATATCAACGGTGACGGCATTGATGACGTGATTATCGGCGCACCAGAGGCCTCCCCCAACAGTCTGGTTCGTGCAGGAGAGAGCTACGTGGTGTTTGGCAGCAGTAGCGGCTTTAGTGCCAGCTTCGATCTTTCATCTCTCGATGGCAGCAATGGTTTTGTGATTAACGGTATTGATGCGCGTGACTACTCAGGTCGCTCCGTCAGCAGTGCAGGAGATATTAACGGCGACGGTATTGACGACCTGATTATCGGGGCATTCAAGGCCGATGAAAACGGACGACCTGATGCAAGAGAGAGCTACGTGGTGTTTGGCTTTGCGACTGCGGCTACCACTAACGAAGATACTGCCGTTAATATCCTTGCTAGCAATATCCTACGTAGATATACAGATATCGATGGCGATACTTTAACTATTAGTGACTTCACTAACCCCACTAACGGCACACTCACATTTAACGACAACAGCACGTCAGGCAACGCCAGCGACGACTTCTTCACCTACATCCCCAATGCCAACTTCAACGGCACTGACAGCTTCAACT
The DNA here is from genome assembly GCF_029953635.1 of Halotia branconii CENA392. Lineage (NCBI taxonomy): Bacteria > Bacillati > Cyanobacteriota > Cyanophyceae > Nostocales > Nodulariaceae > Halotia > Halotia branconii. The sequence goes on from NZ_CP124543.1 coordinate 5,468,787, forward strand.
TCACTGTCAGCGACGGCAATGGCGGTAACACCATCGGTACTTTTAACCTCAACATCAAGCCTGTTGATGATGCACCCATTGCCGTTAATGATAATTTGACTACTGGTTTCAATACTGCGGTAAGTATTCAAGCTAGTACTCTGCTGGCTAATGATACTGACATTGATAGCAGTAACCTCAGCATTACTGGTGTAAGCGGTGTAACTAACGGTACTGCGGTGTTGAATGATAACGGCACTCCAGACAACTTAGCAGATGATTTTATTGTCTTTACCCCACTGAATGGGTTGAGTGGCAATGCTAAGTTCAACTACACCATCAGCGATGGTAGCCTGACTGATACTGCCACCGTGGCGATCGCTGTTGGTGCTAAAATCACTGGCACTAACCGAAACGATACTATCTCTGGCACCCCAGGTGATGACAAAATCTGTGGTGGCAATGGCAACGACACCATCTGTGGCGGTAAGGGTAATGACATCCTCACAGGTGGCAATGGTAAAGATACCATCTTTGGTGGTAAGGGTAACGACATCCTCATAGGTGGCAATGGCAAAGATAAATTTATCCTTGCCTCAAAAGAAGGTACTGATATTATTACCGACTTCTGCATAGGTACTGACTTGATTGGATTGTCTGGTGGCTTAACTTTCGGTCAACTGAGTTTTCGTGGCAACAATATTCTAGTGACTTCTACCCCTGAAATCTTGGCAACGCTAACGGGAATTAAGACTACTACCCTAACTGTTTCTGATTTTATTAGCGTCTAATCAATTTCATTGAATTAATAATTTTGGATTAGAGCCAAGCAACTTGACTAATCCGATTATTTATCAAAGTGTGTGAGTGTTAAGCAGCATTTGTTTAATTACGAGGAGCAACCGCGACCGAGCAAGGAAGTTTCGCGGTAATGGCTGCCTCAGACCTTTGCTATAAGCGATTGACAGCCATTTGTAAAAAAGCTGTTGCTTACTTGATTTTCTTACTCAATAGCTGTTTCCCTCCTGGCGACCCTAGTCGTCTTTTTTCCATCGGTCTACGAAGAGAGTTAAAATACTGAACCCGATAGAGTCAGTGTGAGCTTCCTTGCAGAAATAGATGAAAAAAGCGATATCTGCGGTGGTCACTGAGCTTTATCGAAGTGCGGGCTACGCCTACGCACCCAATCAAAAGTGATTGACAAAAGCCTAAAATAACTTATTTATGTTGACACACAAGATGTTTTTTTGTACAGTACGTAAGTCCTAGTTTAGATAATTTTTTCAGATAAAAATACTGCTCAAAATAGTCTTTAGCTTGAAAAGCAAGGATAATAATCGATGTATTCATTATGAATTACTATAAGATATATATAAAATACTAAAGAATACTTTTTTTGATAATTACTTGGTTTGTTAAGTGCATATATCTGTATTCTAAAGATATGAAATCTCAATTTCTTCTCATTGAGAAAATTCGATTTCTAGCTGATTGCAAATATAACAGGATAGATTTATGCCATTTACCATTGATTCAGCTCGCGGTATTTTCCCTAATACGCTAGCCGCTGATGTCGTGCCAGCTACAATTGCTAGGTTTACTCAACTAAATGCTGAAGATCAATTAGCACTGATTTGGTTTGCTTACTTAGAAATGGGTAAACAAATTACTATTGCTGCCCCCGGAGCAGCCAACATGCAGTTTGCAGAAATAACCATGAATCAAATTCGACAGATGAATTTCCAAGATCAATCACAGGTGATGTGTGATTTAGCAAACCGCGCTGACACTCCGATTTGTCGAACCTATGCTACTTGGTCTGTAAACATCAAACTTGGTTTTTGGTATCAGCTTGGAGAATGGATGGAGCAAGGAATTGTAGCTCCGATTCCAGAGGCATATCAGCTTTCTGCTAATGCTTCAGCTGTATTACAAGCGATTAGAAACCTAGATGCAGGTCAACAAATCACGGTTCTACGCAATGCTGTAGTGGGGATGGGGTTTGATCCAAATCAATTAGGTGAATATACTAGAGTATCTGAACCTGTCGCTCCCCCGCAAGAAATAGGAAAGCGGACTCAAATTAAAATTGAAGGAGTTGACAATCCTACAGTCTTAAGTTACATCAACAACTTGAATGCTAATGACTTTGAGGCACTAATTAATTTATTCGCTCCAGACGGTGCGCTACAACCCCCCTTCCAAAGACCAATTGTTGGGAAAGATGCTATTCTTCGGTTTTTCAAGGAAGAGTGTCAAAACCTCAAATTAATTCCAGAGCGCGGTATTTCTGAATCTGTAGAAGATGGTTATACCCAAATCAAAGTTACTGGCAAAGTGCAAACTCCTTGGTTCGGTGCTTCTGTTGGAATGAACATTGCATGGAGATTTTTACTCAATTCTGAGAATAAAATTTTCTTTGTAGCAATTGATTTGTTAGCATCTCCTAAAGAGTTATTAAACTTGGCTCGTTAAAGGTATTTGCTCTCAGTAAACCTGCAACGATAAAAGGAAGCGCTCTTGCTACAAGAGTGCTTCCTTTTGATACAAGAGGTAGTACAATCCGGTAAAATAAAAGACTAAATGATTTTAAGGTTTGAGAATGCAAGTCAATGATGCTCAGTGGTCAAACACAGAGAAAAAGATAGCTCAGGAAGCTTTTGAAAAAGCTTATAAGCGAGAAATTAATACTTTGATTTCCGTTGTGCGCCAGCAAGCTAATGAAATTGTAGAACTTGATGATATCTGGCGTTTACACGACTTTTTAAGTGCCAGAAGACATGAGATAGACGGCAAGTACGACTATAGATATTCTGTTCTCATCTTTGTCTTTTCTGGTTTACTCAAGGATGGATGGCTGCATTTAGATGAACTAGAGGGTCTAGATAAAGACAAACTTACTAAAATAGCTGCTCTTGCACAGATGTAAAATTTCATTTCACACCTCTAAAACATCAGAGAGCGAAAAAAATTGACGGTTTGTGCAGTAGCAACTTTCCATAACACTATATAACAAATGTTAAAGAGAAACCGAGTTTTCAGCTGTTAACAAAGTAGTGTGACGGGAGTAACGCGAAAAAGTAAGATTGGTGTTGAGTCTTCAACTACAGCCTTATATCTCAATAAAATCTAGCTTTTTAGTTGCGATCGCAACCTGAAACAAGCTATGTAAGTCCCAGGTTTTAGCACCTGATAAAATCGCGTTACTCCTTAGTATAGGTCAATCGTGTAAAAATAGCTGATTAGCGATCGCATCTAGTACCTTGACAAAATTCATCTACCCAAGAAGCTAAACTTCGAGCATTAGTAGTAGGCATATTCTCTTTTCGAGAAATTTCTGATGGTTGCATGTTTATATATTGAGCGTTATTTTGCATCTTTTTAGCTAAGGTAAGTGTTGATATAGCTTTGCTGTTATTTGGAATCTCGTTTGTTAATGCCAACGACGGTAAAGTTTTAGCTGTAACGGGAACATCAGTAGTAATTGCCAATGATACTCCTGAAGTAAGTCTTCCAGAGGGTCGCAGATATTTACCAAGAAGCGGAGGGGCAGGGAGCAGGGAGCAGGGGGAGCAATTCCTGCCCAAAGCCGTAGAGCAGGGCGGAACATGGGTATAAAGCCCCGCCCTTCTAGGGCGCTCGAACTTAGGCGGAGTAACAAGCTCCGTTTCAGTTTTCTCCCTTGCTCCCTGCCCCCTGCTCCCCTGCCTCTTTTGACCATTTCTGGAAACCTCGGTGGTGATTATCAAGGATGTCCCTGAGGGAAACCGTCCCAAAGGCGATGGCGCAGCATTAGTGAGTCTTGTGTGTAAGATGCTATGCGTAGCCTGCTTCCCCTTAGAGGCAAGAGCTTCACGAGCCTCACCTGTTCGCCCTTGACGTTCTTGAACAATAGGATTTGTCACCAAATATCGGACTGTTTCATTTTGCCGTATAAATCCAGGGGGTGACTTGACAGAGTGTGGTGTCTTGACAACAGATTTAGTCGCAACTGCAACCAATGGCACAGGTGTAGGTGGGTGAGCCGCTTCTGTAGTAGCTATTAATGTTGGTACGGCTTCGTGCTTGTTTGGTAGTTCGATGGGTATTTTTTCTGAGTGTTGTATCTCAACAGGAGTCAGGAGGGTAAGTAATTCGCCTTCAGAATGTTTCTCCTGTGACAACTCACTTTCGAGGTGGTTCGCAACCAGAGAATCTTCTACTTTTAATAAAGTTAACTCTTCGTCAGGATTGAAGTTAAGACCTAAAGCTGTAACTATCTCATCGGGATTATTATTTAAATCCAGAATAAAAGGCAGTATCTCTTCAAATTGTGGCTCTAAGACAGAAAGAGTAGCCAAAATAAACCCCGACGATGGTCGTCTCAGTTGACCATACGTACCCCAAACCCGTATTTTGGTCAGCCAAGAACGGTTTTGCTCGTAGTAACTCAGCCACTTCAGTTTCAAAGATTGACGTAGCTGCTGAATATTCATTTGATGCCTCACTTCAATCAACGATAGTGCAAACCTGTTTTAAGTAGTTTTATCCCTAGTAGTTCGCCCAGAAAACTTGGCTGGGTTTATGGTAAAAAATCCAATTTTTTTCTTCTTTTACCTGTCTTCGCTCTTTTTTTCGGGTTGACAGACCACTAGGGATGAAACCGATAATAAAGCATCTGTTTGACCCTTTGGCCACCTAATAAGTGTTGTTCTACCAATAGAGGTACTTCTTGGGGTTGAACCCCGCTATACCAGACCATATCGGGTAATACTAAGACCATTGGACCATTACCACATTGTCCTAAACAGCTGCTAGCTGTTACCGCCACCTCAGGGACTGGCAAAGCCACAAAAGCTGCTAATACTTTAACTGCACCTTGCTTTTTACAGGTGCGATTTTGGCAAACACGCACACATTTAGCAGAAATTTGGTCTGCTTCTGGGAAGTTTGATGGTTGAATGATGTGAGTCATTTTTTAGATGAACTGTATACGGGCATGGGGCGTGGGGCATGGGGCATTGGGCATGGGGCATTGGGCATGGGGCATTGGGCATGAGGCATTGGGCATCCCTATCCTTCGGGAACGACTCCGTCGAACAACTTTGCTCAGGGCAAGTGGGCATTGGGCATTGAGCATGGAGATTATTATTCTCCTCTACTCCCTGCTCCCTGCTCCCTGCTCCCTTGCTTCTTCAGCTTTTCTGCCTGCTTACTAATCTACTGAAAGTCCTTTTGAAGCCAGCCATTCGCGGTTAAATATCCGTGACTGATACCGAGAACCACTGTCACATAAGATAGTAACAATAGTATGTCCTGGGCCTAATTGCTTTGCTAAAGCAATAGCTGCTCCAACATTAATACCTGTAGAGCCACCCATTAATAGCCCATCTTTTCGTAGCAGTTGGTAAACAACTCGCAAGGCTTCTGTGTCATCTATTTGAATGGCATCATCAGTAGGTGTGCCTTCCATATTGGCTGTAACGCGACTGTTACCAATGCCTTCGGTGATGGAATTGCCTTCGGTTTTGATTTCACCTGTTTTGACGTAGCTGTAAAGTCCACTACCCAAAGGGTCGGCAACAACACATTTAATCGCCGGATTTTGTTCTTTTAAGAAGAATGCTACGCCAGCAAAAGTACCACCAGTACCTGTTGCAGCTGTCCATGCATCAATTTTACCATCTGTCTGTGTCCAAATTTCTGGCCCTGTGGTTTCATAGTGAGCGCGGCGGTTAGCTAGATTATCAAACTGATTTGCCCAAATTGCGTTTTCCATTTCGCCAGCTATTCTGCCAGATAGCTTGACGTAGTTGTTTGGATCTTTATAGGGTACAGCAGGGACGGGACGAACTTCTGCCCCCAGGGTAGTTAGTGCGTCTATTTTTTCTTGTGACTGAGTATCGGGAATAATAATTAAGCATTTGTAGCCTTTGGCATTACAAATATGCGCCAGTCCGATGCCAGTATTACCAGCAGTTCCTTCTACGACAGTGCCACCGGGTTGAAGTAAACCTTTTTTTTCTGCCTCTTCAATGATGTAAAGTGCAGCGCGGTCTTTGACGGAACCCCCAGGATTGAGAAATTCTGCTTTGCCAAGGATTTCGCAACCTGTTTCTTCACTAAAGCTGTTTAAACGAATCAGCGGTGTGTTGCCAATGGTGCCGACAAATCCATCTTTGATATCCATTTTGAATCTACCTGAGTTCTGGTCTATAAAAATTTTTACTTATGAAAGTGGCAGGTTTTACAGATGTTTTACCAAAAATAGCAATATGCGATCGCCTATTTCTATTTTCAACTTTTGACAAGAGTATATCAAGATAAATTTTATACTTCACGTTTAGATTTATTCATAGAACATTATAGCGATCGCACTACTCAGTTTGATGATTTTATGGTTCAAAAATAATAGCGCCAACCTGTTTTTTAGGTAAGCGCTATCTTTTTAGTTTAATCCAGGGATAAATAATAGTTAATGATTTCCCTGAAGTTTACTCTTAATTAACTACGGTTTATTAAATTCTTACACGGCACTACTGCGGGTGATCAAATTCCACAAGAACACAGCGACAATTGCTCCAATAACTGCCACTATAATACCGGGAATACTCAGGCTGGCAGCCGCTAATGCAAATCTTCCTGTACTTAAAAGTACACCCAAACTACCACCAACGAAAGCGCCAATTATTCCTAATACAATTGTTCCCAGAATCCCACCACCTTGATGACCAGGGTAGATAGCCTTAGCAATAGCACCAGCAATTAGACCTAAAACAATCCAAGCAAGAATGTTCATTTTTGTAAGTTGAATAAATGTTTTTTACTAAAATAAATCCTACCAATCGGTCTATAACAATTACATCTATCATAAGAATTAATTATGATTAACCAAAAGACATAATAAAAAACTTCACGCCACTTGCAAGATGAAGTTTTCGGGCATAGGGAACTTGTACTGAGTTTAGCCGAAGTATAGGGCAGGGGAAAGGGAACTTGTACTGAGTTTAGCCGAAGTATAGGGCAGGGGAAGAAGTTATCACTGTTTAGTGTTCACTGATTTAATACCATTTCACGAAATTATTGATACAAATTACTTTTCTTACTCCCCCTGCCTCCTCTGCTTCCCCTGCCTCCCCTGCTTGCCCAAATGTATCAACTTTAAAGTGAAACGGTATAACTACCCATGAAGGAATGGAGTTTCCCGCTGCTTTCAATAAAAAAGTCCCCCAGTATTACTACCAGGGGTAAAAATATTCAATACATTTAGTTATTTGAAATATTAGCCAGCATTAGCTAACAATAACTCTCGTTTTTCTGAGCTTTGTATTCTCACTTGATTGTCATCATCAACATCAACAATAGCTGTATCGCCATCAATGATTTGCCCTGACAACATTGCTTCAGCCAGAGAATCTTCTAACAAGCGCATAATTGCCCGACGTAATGGTCTAGCACCATAACTTGGGCTATAGCCTTCTTGTACTACTAACTCTTTGAAGCGTTCTGTAACTTCTAAGATGATTCCTTTTTCCGTCAAGCGGCTAGAGACATCGCGGAGCATAATCTCAGCAATTTCTTTGACTTCATCTTTAGAAAGCTGAGTGAAGACGATAATATCATCAAGACGGTTAAGAAACTCAGGACGGAAGTAAGCTTTAAGTTCTTCATTGACGAGGTTACGAATACGGTTGTAACTAGCATCGGCTTGAGTTTCAAAGTCGAAGCCTAAACCGCCGCCACCTTTTTCAATTACCTTAGAACCAATGTTGGAAGTCAAGATAATCATTGTGTTCTTAAAGTCAACTTTCCGACCTTTAGCATCGGTGACGTGTCCATCATCCAACATTTGCAGCAACATGTTGAAGACATCGGGGTGTGCTTTTTCGATTTCGTCGAATAGCAGCACTGTGTATGGTCTACGTCGCACAGCTTCGGTTAGTTGTCCGCCTTCGTCATATCCGACGTAGCCAGGAGGTGAACCAATCAACTTGGAGACAGTATGGCTTTCCATGTATTCGGACATATCTAGCCGAATCATCGCTTCTTCAGCACCAAAGAAGTAAGCGGCTAATGCCTTCGCTAATTCTGTCTTACCAACTCCGGTGGGGCCTGAGAAGATAAAGCTGGCAATGGGGCGGTTGGGGTTCTTTAAGCCAACTCTGGCACGACGAATGGCACGAGAGACGGCTGTAACCGCTTGTTCTTGGCCAATTAACCGCTGATGCAATGTGTCTTCTAGATGTAACAGCAATTCTGACTCAGATTCAGTGAGTTTATTAACTGGTACACCAGTCCACGAAGCCACGATTTGAGCAATGTCTTCTTCGTCAACAACAGGTTTGTTGATAGTTTGCTCAGTTTGTTCGGCTTGCAGATCTGCTTCGAGTTTTAATTCTTCGTCACGCAGTTCTCCGGCTTTATCGAAATTTTGGAGTCTAACTGCTTCTTGCTTGGCTTTAGTAACACCAATCAACTGACGCTTCAGTTCTTTGTTGCTAGAAATCTGAGAGTTCCGCAAATGAACGCGAGAACCAGCTTCATCAATCAAATCGATTGCTTTATCTGGTAAAAAGCGATCGCTAATATAACGATCTGACAACTGCGCTGCTGCGACAACAGCCGCATCAGAAATTTCTACTTTGTGGTGCTGCTCGTAAGCTCCACGCAAACCGTAGAGAATATCGATAGTTTCCTCTACAGAAGGTTCACCAACCATAATCGGTTGGAAACGTCGCTCTAAAGCTGCATCACGCTCAATGTGCTGACGATATTCATCCAAGGTGGTAGCACCGATGCACTGGAGTTCACCTCTAGCCAAGGCAGGTTTAAGGATGTTAGCAGCATCTAAGCCGCCTTCTGTGCCACCAGCACCAACTAAGGTATGAATTTCATCAATTACTAGGATGATGTTGCCCGCCGAACGGACTTCTTCCACGATTTTCTTGATGCGTTCTTCAAAGTCGCCCCGGAAGCGAGTTCCTGAAACTAACGACCCCATATCCAGGCTGATGACTTGCTTATCTTGCAAAGTTTCCGGGACATCCTGATTAGCAATGCGTTGAGCTAGACCTTCTGCGATCGCAGTTTTACCAACTCCTGGTTCTCCAATCAATACTGGGTTATTCTTGGTGCGGCGACCAAGAATTTGGATAGCGCGCTCAATTTCTTTTTGACGACCAACTACAGGGTCAAGTTTACCTTCTTGGGCTAAATTGGTGAGATTTCTGCCAAATTCCTCTGTAGTTGATGCTTTGGTACGTCTTGGGCTGCTGTTACCACCTACAACCACTGTGGCATCATCACCTAAACGGCGAACTACAGCAGTGCGGACACTCTTAAGGTCAACCCCTAGATTTTGTAGCACTTTGGCGGCGACACCTTCACCAGCCTCGGTCAATCCCAAGAGTAAGTGTTCAGTGTTGATGTAGTTGTGACCAAGACTATTAGCTTCTCTAAATGATTGCTCAAATAGGCTTTTCACCTTGGGGGTAAAAGGAATTTCTGGTGGTACAAAACCAGAACCTCTACCGATAATTTTTTCGACTTCGCGACGTGCTTCTTTGAGAGTAACGCCCAAATCGTTCAGCACTTTAGCAGCAACCCCAGTTCCTTCTCCAATTAATCCCAGGAGAATTTGTTCAGTTCCTACAAAGTTGTGTCCTAGACGACGGGCTTCCTCCTGAGCTAGCATAATTACTTTAATTGCTTCGGAAGTGAAGTGTTCAAACATAGCGGGTTATTGCTCCCTTGCTGCTTGGACTTGGGTGAGTTAAGGTTCACCCTCATTTAAACTTTTTTGTATTTTCTTAGAAATAATGTATCTTTATTTAAAGTTGACTGGCAGTGGTGAGAGCCGTATGAGCTAAGGTGTGGTTGCCGTCATGACTCAATTATGGCGCTATAGACAAGTTTCTACCTCTGAATTTGGGATGAATTAACAACCTAGCCAAAGGTATAAAATATGACTGAACCGCACAGAAGTAAAGATCAACAACATCCACTTTACAACCGCGATCGCCCCTCTATTGATATTTTACTCGCTCAACAGCCGACAGAATATAATTTGGCGGAATTGGCTAGGCTACGAGTTCGCTATCAAGGCTTTCCAGGCGCGAGAGATATTCAAAAAGATTTAGACAAAGTCTTACAGCAATGGGGTTTAACGGAAGCCGAACTTTTTGAGAAAACGCGCCAACTCCATAGTATTGGGGGAATTTATCAAAGTCGAGGCAAAAAAGAAGAGCAAGATTGGAATTAATTGTTGGGCATGGGGCAGAAGAGGCAAGGGGGAACGGGGCAGGGTGCAGAGGGGATTAGAGAGAGAATACCTTGAATTTGTAATATAATCCTTCTTCCTACTACTTTGTCACATCAACTTTGCAAAGTTAATGTGAAAAAGTCCAGTTCTTTTCTCCCCCTGCTTCCCCTGCTTCCCCTGCCTGCCTCCACCTGTCATTTTTGGGTTGACAAACCACTACTCCCTGCTCCTCCACGTTTTCTGCGGTTTATTTTTTCGTTACTTATGCGTAAGTCATAACACAAAAAAATGTGCGAAATTTGATTTATATTTGCTATTTTATATATAATCTTTAGCTTTAAACACTATTAACAAAGCAGCCACTCGATTAGTTGCTATATATAGATAAAAATTTTGGATTTAGGCTTGTTAAGTACAAATAAAAAAAGGTTTGGCAGTGAGCCAAACCCTTCTATAAATCCAGTGCATAACAACATCCCGTATTAATTTACCTATTATTTGAGTGATTGGTCATCTTCCTTTAGGATGTGTCTAAATCTAATAAAAGCTGATAAAGAATAATTGCAGTATAATTAAATACATTTATTTAAAAACCATATATCACAATACCTTCGCTAAAGTGAAAAAAGCCCTGATTCGTAGATTGGGTTGAGGTACGAAACCCAACAAATACGTTGGGTTTTGCTTCGTTCAACCCAACCTATAAAAAAATGGCAAAGGTATTTATATCAAGAACTCTAGAAGCTCAAAGTGTTGCTGTAAGCACTATAATTTCCTATATCACAATAGTACTTCGGCTAGATAGACAAAATAAAAGACGGGTTTTATCCCGTCTAAATAGCTTGAAAGTGGCAATACACCTTTAAATCTCTTAAAAGAGGACGAATCAAATTTATAGGTTGGTAAGAAGAGCAGATCATAAAAACAATTATAATGGCGATTTATGTCGCACGAATTGTTTTAATTATGCTCAATCTTAGTAATTTTAACAAATATATCGTATAGACATTTTTAAAATCTGCCAAAATGCCAAAAATTTATAATAAAAAAGACGGGTTTAAATCCCGCCAAAAATATAGCAAGTAAAAACATCCTGGTAATCTTTGTAATATATCAAAATTAGTTTTTGACTGCTTGCCGTTTTGGCAAATAGTTACAAATACAACAAATGTTTTTACGTTCTAATTGGATTGTTGAAAAATGAAACCTATTTAAAGCATTAATTTTAGATACATAGAGGCGATTAAGAGGAATTGGCGAAAGAACCGTTCCCCTAGATTTTCACACCATCGCCTTCAGTATAAAAATCTTTTTGATTACATCTTCTACTACTTTATCTGGTGTAGAAGCGCCAGAAGTAATACCCACAACAATTTCGCCATTTGGCAACCAATTATCTGTAATCGCTAAATCACCGTTTAATTGCCGATGTTCAATAGATTTTTCTGATTTAATTCTCTCTACACTGTCGATGTGATATGAAGGAAGTTGACGTTCAGCAGCGATTTGTTGCAATTGAGTGGTATTTGATGAGTTAAACCCACCAATTACGATCATCAAATCCATATCATGCTGTACTAAATCCAACATGGCATCTTGTCGTTCTTGAGTCGCATCACAGATAGTATTAAAACTTTGGAAGTGCTGATTTAACTCAGTAGGCCCATACTTTTGCAGCATTGTATGCTCAAACAGCTTGCCAATCTGTTCAGTGTCACCTTTGAGCATTGTAGTTTGGTTAGCAATACCAACTCGCTCTAAATCTTTGTCTGGGTCGAATCCTGGGGAACAAGCTTTAGCAAATTTTTGCAGAAATTCATCACGGTTTCCACCATTGAGAATATAGTTAGCTACATAATTTGCTTCTGGCAAGTTTAGGACAATTAAATATTTGCCAGCAAAGGAACTAGTCGCAACAGTTTCTTCGTGCTTGTACTTTCCGTGAATAATTGAAGTGTAGTCACCTTTTTTGTGTTTTTCGACTGTATTCCAAACTTTAGATACCCAAGGACAAGTAGTATCGACAATTTTGCAGCCTTTATCGTTGAGTATCTGCATTTCTTGGACACTAGCGCCAAAAGCAGGTAAAACGACTACATCACCAGTTTCGACAACAGAAAAGTCTTTGTGTCCTGTCGCAACTGGGATAAATCCTACTTGCATCTCCTGCATTCTTTGATTTACAGAAGGATTATGAATGATTTCATTGGTAATCCAGATGCGTTCTGTGGGGAAGTGCTTGCGAGTTTCGTAGGCCATGGCCACAGCACGTTCTACGCCCCAACAAAAACCAAAAGCTTGGGCTAGCCGGATTGTGACATTACCTTGTTGCAAAGTGTAATTGCGATCGCGAATTTCTTGAATTAAGTTACTTTGATATTCAGATTGCAGTTGGGTGGCAATTTCTGCTTGATGCCCAAATCCCTTTCGATTGTAATTTTCTGAATGTTGGAGTGTGCGCTTAAAAGCTTTTGTATCCATATTGATGTTTTAATTTAAATCACTATTTTTCATTTTCTCATCTATTTCTGCAAGGAAGCTCATGGAAAAAAGACCACTAAAAGATCGCCACAACCGCCACAAAAGAGTACGTTTGTGTTTGTAACTTCCTGTTTGTGTGATGTGAAGTTTCCCGTTGCTTATTTAAACCGACAGAATTTGCGATCGCTATCGTTCTCTGGATATTGCCAAGAATAAGCAAAATGGCTCACTCCCTTCAGTTGGGGAGCAAATTTACGTAGGGCTTGCATTTGTGCTTCGAGGGATGGACGATTACTAACTGAGCCACCCCATTTACCAGCTAAAGCAGGAATTACTTGGGTATTTGATGGTGCTATGCTCAAAACCCTTTGCACTTGTTCTGTAATACAATTCACGTTATTGCAGGTTGCATAGGCCATAGGATGCCATTCCAAGTCAGTAGGAAACCTATCCCAAGGTTGCAAGCGTGAATCATAGCCTTGTCCTACTGTTTGATTGCCACCAGGAAAAAACACTACTCCCGATGAAATATTTAGCTGTTTAGCTGGGTAACTCGCTAAAGCTACAAAATCCAAGATACCTTGCATGGCGTGGGCAACTGCCAGCAACCACAATTCCGATTGTAAAAGTGGTTGTCTGTCTCTAGGAGAAAGAATTGACTTTTGCCTTGGTGGTAGAATGCGGCCTTGCCACATCGGCTCACCTTCTTGGGGATAAAGTTTATCAACTTGAGCTATATCTCCTGCGGTTACATATCCCTTACTTAAAAAACGCCGAATTAACTCCAGTCCTTTGTAGTTTTGTGCCCGGCGAAATAAAGCTTCTTGGGTGGACTGACTAAAGATCCATAGATCTGAAACTTTGGTGGCTATAGAATCACTTCCTGCTTGCCTGGGATAACGTACATAATCAAATAGCAAACCATCCGGGCGACGGCGTAATACTTCTTGTACCATCTGGAAGTAGTCACGTTTTGCTTGGGGATTATAAGGGTCAATAAATACTTGAGAGCCATTATCTACTACATATAAGCTTGTTTGACCTTTACCATTACGGGCGATCGCTCCTTCTCGATCTTGACGCTGAGCGTAGGTATAGCCAAAATTTGTAGTAAACATCCAGGAATAGACTTTTAAACCACGTTGATGTCCTTTTTGAATCGCTATGGCCAGGAGATCAACATTTTCTGAACCTGAAGTACGAATTACTGAAGGCCAAACCGTAGGGTTAGCTACTGCTGGTAATAATACCTGCCCGTCATAAAATACTTCTAAATAAACTTGGTTATAACCACGGTTAACAATCCGATCCATAATGTAGTCGAGTGTTCCCGGACGAATATCACAGGGATATAAGCGTAACCAGAGCGCTTGAGTTTGTGGCCAGGTACGACTACGACAACTCTGCAATTCTTGGGCGTGTTGTTGTACTAATTGCTGGTAGCGGTTTTGAGCATCTTGATTGCCTTTAAAAGCTGACAAACGTAAGTTTTCTTTAGCTTTTACTGCCGCTGTTGATAATTGGCAATACTTTGTTACTTGTGCCTGTGCTGGCTGACTCCCAAAGTTAGGAATCAAGAAACTACTGCTGAAAATGGCAGCGAACAGACGTTGACAAAATAATTTTGATTTTACAGAGTTCAAAGGACGGTTAGACATACCCATAAATAACAAGACAAATCAATTATCAACCCCAATTCCAAGACTGAAAGTGACATGTATCAAAAACTTATTCCAGAAATAGCGGTTTGAAGCTTACTTTTTTGAGACTCCTAAACTGCTATTTCTGTTGCCTAATTTTTTATTTAAAGTAACAGTAAATTTATTTGATGTAGCGGTTTTATATGGATGAGATATACCACTCTAGCTCCTAATCCCTAGTTCCTAGTACCGCAAGGCAAAATTAAAAATAAAAATTAAAAATGAACACAGAATGGGTAGTGGTCTGTCAACCCAAAAATGACAGGTGGAGGCAGGCAGAGGAAGCAGGGGAAGCAGGGGGAGAAAAGAACTGGACTTTTTCACATTAACCCAGCAAAATTATCTTGACAGAGTAGTAGTTTATTTTTGCTGAACTGTATTAGCCCCTTTTACTTACCAGAGTAGTCAAGAGTATAAAATTTTTAACTCTTGACTGATGACTCTGAAAATTAGATAGTGTGTAGTTAACCTCCACGCTTTAGTGCCGCTTCTACCTGTCTTAATTCCTGCTGTAGACGATTTTTCAGTTTTTCTGGGATGGGTCGATTTGGGTAAGAACTGTAGTGTCCTGCTAGAGAATTGAGGGCTGTTCGCATAGTTGTAAACGAACTTAGACCGGAGACAGAGTTAGTCCGCTGGTAACGAGCTGAAAAGTCATTAATTTTTTGACGTGTTTCTGCTTGAATTTCTGCTCTGTTTGGTGAATCTTCTGGTATTTCTAAGGCTTGTTTCATGATATTGACTACAGCCAAGGTGTCTTGGCGATAATCTCCTGTCAAATTATCCGGACTGCCATTACAACCCACTAAGCCGATGGCTAAAACCAAAACTAGGGCAAGCAGACGCGACCAATAGCGTTTCATATCCATTAATTTGCAACAATACGTAAATCAACGTCCATCCTATCCTGGAATGGTATCTTGGGGATCATATAGAAAGGATGAAAAACTATTGGGTATGGGGCATGGGGCATTGTTTCTCTGTTCAGTGTCTCTATAAAGGACGGATTACTATACTTAGTTCAGATTTTTTGATAGAGAGTATCTCTTTGTTGGTAAGGTCGTTTTAAAGAAGCGATCGCTGTTTGCAAAGTTTCCACTTCCATACAAGTACCACCAACAGCACCTGCCATTGTGGTAATGTGTTCTTCCATCAATGTGCCACCAAGATCATTACAACCCCAAGTTAAAGCTTCCGTCGCCCCAGTTAACCCCAGCTTTACCCAACTCGGCTGATGGTTAGGAATGTAATTTCCTAAAAAAATCCGTGCTACAGCCCCTAGTAATAGTGCATCAGTCAAAACTGGTTGATCGCGTCCGACTTTACGGCGTAAGGATTTAGGCGCTTCTTGTCCAACAAAAGGTAATAAAATAAACTCAGTAATAGAAGCCGGATATCTTTGATTAATGGTATTTTGTTGGAGTGATCGCAATTTTTCCAAATGTCCAATTTGCTGTTCTGGGGTTTCAATATGCCCTGATAGCATAGTGCTAGTAGTATATAAACCTAATTTATGAGCTGTGCTGACGATTTCTAACCAAGTAACTGTGTCAATCTTCTCTGGACATAGTACTCGTCGGACTTGATCATCTAATACTTCTGCTGCTGTTCCTGGCATTGAATTAACACCAGTATCTCGTAAAGCACTAATCACATCTGCATACTTAAGTCCGTCAATTCTGGCGATAAATTGAACTTCTTGGGGAGAGAAAGCATGTAAATGTATCTGGGGAAATTCCTGTTTGATGGTTTCTACCAACTTCAGGTAATATGACAAAGACTTACCGTTAATCTGCGCTTGGGGATTTAATCCTCCTTGCATACAGATTTCAGTTGCACCACGCTTAACTGCATCTTGGGATTTTTCTATAATTTGTGTCCAATCTAACCAGTAAGCCCCATCATCCCCATCATCCCGGCGGAAAGCACAAAAACTACAATGCTGCTCACAGATGTTAGTAAAGTTAATATTACGGTTAATAATGTAGGTGACAATATCACCTGCTTGAGCTTGACGGAGTTTATCAGCTGTAGCACGAATTGCAGCGATCGCCTCTGGCTGAGTTTGTTTTAACAATACCACTCCCTCAGCAGCAGATAAATCGTACCCCATCAGGGCGCGGTCAAGAATATGATCAACAGTTATGGTAGGCACAGTTTAACTTAGATATAAAACACTTATCTTAATTTTTGCATTAGATTTCTTGCATAAATACTTTTTAAAAGCTCACGCAAAGGCGCAAAGGCAAGGCAGCGCGTTGGGCGGGTTCCCCGACTTGTAGCGACTGCCGTGCAAAGGCACAAGTAAGAGTACTAAATAAGGTAGGAGGGTGTTAACTTAAGGCTGCATTCAAAACATCGCGGTGTATCAAAGCACGATCTACTAAAACCTGAATTTGCTCAGAAGATAACGGATCACCGTTAGCATAATGCTCCATCCAAGTCAAACTAATTAAATTGGGGTCATCAGGTAAACTTGCCAAATCCCACCCCGGCATTTCCAAGTCTTCCATGAGACGATTGACTTTAGGATCGTAACTGAGAGCAAAGCAGCGACAGCCTTCCGCAGCCGCCATGATCAAACTGTGCAGGCGCATTCCAATTGCCATTTCAACGCCTTTGAACACACCTTTTAAAAGTTGCGGATCTGACAAAGATAAAATTCGACTGACATCTCGAAGATGTGGTTGAATTGCTTCGGCAATACTTAAATCTTCACTTTTCTGAAATGGCAACAACAAAATAAAAGCCTGTGTAGCTTTTTGAAAATCAACCAAAGCACGAGTGATATTTGCCAAACGTGCTTGCGTCAATTGGGGATGCGATCGCAATGTTACAGCTACTCTCGGAGCAGGTAAATCCCAAAGTCCTGGCACTGGTTGACTCTCCAATGCCCAAACCGGATCAGGTGCAAGGGTATAGGGAATTTGCCAATCAGTTAATAAACTAGCACTAGCGCGATCGCGGACACTAACTTTGGTACAATTACTAAAGGTTTGCCGTGCCAAAACGCGAGTTTGCGATCGCACCAAAGGGCCAATACCTTGCGCCCAAGCCACAGTTTTTAGATTCATTGCTTGAGCCAATGCCATCAGACCCCCATAATAAAATGGGCTAATAGTACTAGTAACATCTTGAATTAAACTGCCACCGCCCCAAATTAAAGCATCACAAGAACGTAAAACTTGCAAAACAGCTAAGGGAGCCATCCGATTATAAGTTTCCACACCATAGCGATCGCGAGTTTCTTCTGGATTGCCAGAAAGCACCACAGGCGTTACATGAGATGGTAGCATTTGCAAAAGCGTCGCCAATAAAGCTTCGTCACCACCATTACCTTTACCGTAATACCCAGACAATAACGCCCGCATCTTTGCCATTTCTGATTATTAACTTTTATTTATATAGTTAATGACATATCCGCCATCCTACCAACAAAAAATGAATTTTCTTATGGAAAGATAGGGAGACAACTGACCACTGACAACTAACAACTGACAAATATGCACGCCCTTTCGATTCCCACCTGGATTATTCATATTTCTAGCGTTATTGAGTGGATTGCCGCTATTTGGTTAATCTGGACTTACGGCGAACTAACTAATAACCGCGCTTGGTGGGGATTATCCCTTGCCATGTTACCAGCTTTAGTCAGCGCTATGTGTGCCTGTACTTGGCATTATTTCGACAATGCCGAATCTTTAGAATGGCTGGTAACGCTTCAAGCTAGCATGACTTTAGTTGGTAATTTTACGCTTTGGGCGGCGGCGTTTTTGATCTGGCGTTCCACCAAGTCGTTTAACCCTGCGAATAACCCTGTTGAGTCAAAACCTATTAAATCAGAGCAATGATTTCTAAAGAAACCCTGTTTGCCCTTTCTTTATTTCCCTATTTGGGTTTCTTGTGGTTTCTCAGCCGCAGTCAGCAAATGCCACGTTTAGCGCTTTATGGATTTTACGGCACTCTGGTATTTGTTGGGATCACTATCCCGGCGGGAATTTATGCCCAAATCCATTATGGCGAGTCTTTAGCAAATGTAGATTGGCTCCACGGGGGTGCAGAAGTATTTTTGACGCTTTCTAACATTTTGGTTGTGTTGGGTTTTAGACAAGCTGTAAAGCAACTCAAAATGAAAGAGAACAGGGAAAGCTAGTAGTGTGTCAAGAAATAATTAACGAATAGATTTGCTGTAAAGACGGCGATTTATCGCGTCTATCCAACTTTGAACGCATTCAGATAAGAGGGACTAAAGGAAATGGATGTAATTCCGGCTATTGATTTATTAGGAGGTCGCTGTGTGCGACTATATCAGGGAGACTATGAGCGATCGCAAGTTTTTAGTGAAAACCCTGTGGACGTTGCCAAACAATGGCTTGATCAAGGTGCTACTAGATTACACATAGTTGATTTAGATGGTGCAAAAGCAGGTAAAGTCGTAAACTTAGAAGCAATTGCAGCGATCGCTCAAGCAGTATCAGTACCCATTGAAATCGGTGGGGGATTGCGCGATCGCAATAGCGTACAGCAAGTATTTAACTTGGGCGTACAGTGGGCAATTCTCGGAACTATTGCCGTAGAACAACCCCAGTTAGTACAAGAACTCTGCCAAGAATTTCCTAGCAAGATTATTATCGGCATTGATGCCCGTAATGGATTAGTGGCGACTCGTGGCTGGTTAGAAACCTCGGAAGTTTTAGCAACCCAGTTGGCCGTACAAATGCAAGAATTTGGTGCAGCCGCAATTATTTATACAGATATCCACAGAGATGGTACTCTTTCAGGACCTAATTTAGCAGCTTTGCGAGAACTCGCTGGGGCAATTTCCATCCCCGTAATTGCTTCTGGTGGAGTTAGTTCTGTTACCGATTTATTGAGTCTGTTGGCATTAGAACCACAAGGTGTCACTGGTGTAATTGTCGGTCGTGCTTTGTATACTGGTGATATTTCCCTCACCGAAGCATTGCGAGCGATTGGCCCAGGACGGATTCAAGACATTCCACCAAATCTAGATTTTTCCGCCTTTGCTTAAAGAACTGCCAAACACAGCGATACTGTGTAGTTCATTGCATAAAATTTGATTGATTAACTCCTTGAGTTTGGACTAATCTGCATTTAGCAGGAATGAAGAGAAGGCAAAAGAAAGTTACCCAGCTTTGTTAGAGGCTGAGTTAAGTGGAATCGTTAAAAAAGAAGCAGAAACTAAGCAGCAGTTAGATTAGCGTTCTTAAGTGATTCTTCGGTTTTAGGTTTTTTAGATGCGTGTTTTTTGACAGTGAGATAACGGGGACGTTGAGGTGGCTGATGCCCTTGGGCACGCCCAGGTGATAACCCTTGAGTTTTCGGGGGTTGAGCAGGAGTGCCAATAGTGGCTAAAATTAGAGGAAAGGCTTGTGCTACACGTCCTGGAGACAGTTTATCCTGAGTCGATTGCCAGGGCAAGGGGGAATCAATACAGGCAACTCTTGCGAACCAGAGTTGCCAAGTTAGCAGGGGCATCAAGTCACTCCATCGCTCTGCGGCCCGAGTAGAACTCAATTGAGGCTGTGTCCAATATAACCTCTGCTTGGCAAATCGATACCAATGCTCTAAAGCAAAGCGGCATAGGTATTTTTGCCAGAGATTCTCTAATGGAGGCATTGTCTGACCCAACCAAGCTAGCCATAAAGGTTGAAACTTCCGATTACGTCCTACTGGTTGGAGTACCTCGACGCGAATGATTTCCATTGCCCGGTTTGGGGACTGAAGGAAATGAAATCCACTCCAACGCATTACTTTCACTCGACCAACTTTCGGGTCTTCAACTTCCAGAGTTTCAGTTGCCTCTGGCCAAGTTTGGGGGTCATTGAGCTTAAACTTGTGACCATGTTTACATGGTGCGCCTCGTCCTTTATAAGTACCGGGTGTACCCCATACACATCGGTTAGATGCTAAACGCAACAATAGGTCTGCGTTAATCTCCTCCGTGGCTTGGACAAATTTGGCGTTGCCGTAGCCTCGGTCATAAGCTGCAAGTGGTCTAGTGCCTAACTCACGGGTGACAAGTTTTAGTTGGAATGCGGCTTTACTCGTTGGCGTTTCAAAGGTGGTTATCCGTTCATGTTTCAACGGTAATGCCCAACTCCCATCCGCCTCTGGTATCCACGCTAACGTACTGTAACTTTGTCCGATGCCTATGCTCCCCCCTCTATCCCCATGAAAAGTTCTTTCTTTTAGTGTCTTCGCTTCTGGTCTTGCCCAAAAGCTATGATCTCCTGCTAGAAATGGCTGTTCATCCGTCTCTACCTCCTGTACCAGTAGCTTCATCAGCAACATTTTCGGTGGACGACTATCATGTAGTGCTGCATAAATGCTCGACCATTGCCGTCGAAATACTGGGCTTTGTGACAAGCTTACAAATGATGGGATACTCGGACTTGTCAATACTGCATCCATCAATTCAAATACTGCATCTTTGGCCTTCCCCAAACTATCGTAGATACCTTGGCGGAATTTTTCTAGTTGTGTCAGGATCATCACGTCAATGATTTATTGATTACTTTCATTGACTTTACGGCAGTCAGTGTTACTGCTGACTGCTTTTCTCTAGCTTTTTAGTCCAAACTCCAGTAACTCATCAAAAGGCGATCGCGTTACCCACTTCTTCTCTTTCAGAGACGCTGACGCGAACAAAAAGTGTCCGTAATAGTACTTCGGCTACGCCCTTCTCCTGTCAAAGACGCTACGCATTAAGCGTAACTATGCCGCAGGCTTGACGACTGCGCTCAGCAACCAATGCTCAGGCTAAACTCAGGACAAGCTCAGTAACCATCGCCCCGTCGCCGTCAGGTGTCAGTAGTCAGCGATGCACTGAGTTTCGACTACTTCGGGTTTGCCCTTCGACTACGTTCAGGCTAAACTCAACTACCGCTAACCGAAGTATAGTAAGTAGCAAAAATAACTGACTACTAATAGTCTGTCAACCCAAAAATGACAGGTGGAGGCAGGCAGGGGGAGAAAAGAACTGGACTTTTTCACATTAACTTTGCAAAGTTGCTGTGACAGAGTACTAGGGATAAAATCCCAACTTGGGCAACCCTAAAGTCTCATCCCAGCCCATCATCAGGTTCAAACATTGAATTGCTTGACCTGCCTGTCCTTTAATCAGGTTATCAATTGCTGACATGACAATCACTCGGCCAGTGCGGGGGTCAACTTCTAAGCCGATATAACAAAGATTGCTGCCATTAGCCCATTTGGTTTGGGGATAAACACCGCTATCACAAATTTTGATCCAAGGACAGTTGCGGTAGAAGGCTGTATAAATTGTAATTAAGTCATCTCTGACTAATCCGGGATCGCGCAATGTGGCATATACAGTTGCCAAAATTCCCCGTACCATTGGGATCAGGTGGGGTGTAAATTGGATTGTGACTTCGTGACCTGCCAAATCACTGCAAATTTGCTCAATTTCTGGAGTATGACGGTGACGGGTAACGTTATGTGGAGTTAATGAGTTATCTGCTTCAGCTAGCAATAAGTTGACTTTCGCTTGCCGTCCGCCAGTAGATGTACCAGATTTGGCATCAACAATGGCAGTTTCTGGCACAATTAAGCCTTGCTTAAAAAGTGGCGATAGTGCTAGTAAACTGGCAGTAGGATAGCAACCAGGACAACCAACAATTTGGGCTTCGGCAATGCGATCGCGATAAAGTTCTGGTAATCCATATACTGCTGTGGCCACAGTTGAGCGATCGCTTCTCTCTACACCATACCAAGTAGTATAAGTTGCCAAATTACTAAATCGATAATCTGCACTTAAATCCAGTACTTTACATCCTTTTTCCACCAGTATTGGGGCAGTTTGACAGGCCAGACCATCTGGTAAAGAAAGAAACACCACTTCACACCGATGAGCGATCATTTCTGGCTCTACAGTTTCTATTGGCAAGTTCACTGCATGAGCCAAATGCGGGTAGAGATCCCCAAAGGATTTTCCAGCACTACTCTCACCGCCTAAATAAACTAGCTCGACTTCTGGATGTTCCATTAGTAACCGCACTAGCTGCACTCCGCCATAGCCTGACGCGCCAACAATCCCAACGGGTACGCGTCTAAAATTGCCCATGATTATGAAATCCTTATCCGCTGTTGGTTAAATTCGTTACTAGTCATCAACTTATCCACTACTAGAAGCAAGGCGTAAAAAACACTATCTCAACAAGCCAAAGTTTTAGCTCTACACTTGGGTCGCAGCAAGATTCACACTTTCACTGTCGTTGCATTGTAGTACTAAACCCCAATTTTAGCGGCAGAAATTTTGCCATGTTATCAAATCATTGCTAGTCTACTTCTCTGCCATATAAACGAGCTACAATCTAAAAGGAGAAATTGTTAAAAAAATTTACTTTTGGTAGCTGGAAATCCTCTGTGTCAAAGTCTAAGCCTACACGGCAGTCTGATACTACTCCCCTCAACAAGGAAGATTCTATTAAGTCTCCCTCGGAAAAAACCTCCACAGGAACAGATTCTCTAATCGGGGAAAACATTGATAGTGCTGCCTCTTCAACCCCAGCCTTTGAATTTGATTCGATTGATGCTGCTTTGGCTGATTTAAAAGCAGGTCGCGTCGTTGTGGTAGTAGACGACGAAAATAGAGAAAACGAAGGCGATTTAATTTGTGCTGCTCAATTTGCTACACCTGACATGATTAACTTTATGGCAGTGGAAGCACGAGGGCTAATTTGTCTAGCGATGATGGGCGATCGTTTGGATGAATTAGACTTACCATTAATGGTCAGCAACATTACAGATACTAACCAAACTGCTTTTACTGTTAGTATTGATGCCGGGCCACAATTAGGTGTGACTACAGGTATCTCAGCAGAAGACCGCGCCCGTACTATCCAAGTTGCTCTCAACCCAGGCACAAAACCGACAGACTTACGTCGTCCTGGGCATATTTTTCCCATTCGAGCCAAAGAAGGAGGCGTACTCAAACGAGCAGGACATACAGAAGCAGCTGTGGACTTAGCTCGATTGGCCGGGCTATATCCATCTGGGGTAATTTGTGAAATTCAAAACCCTGATGGTTCAATGGCGCGCTTGCAGCAGTTATTTGATTATGCAAGACATCACAATTTAAAAATTATCAGTATTGCCGATTTGATCAGTTATCGCCTCAAGCACGATCGCTTAGTGTATCGTGAGGTTGTTACTAAATTGCCTAGTCAGTTCGGTCAATTTGAAATTTACGCCTATCGTCACACATTAGATAACACTGAACATGTTGCCATTGTCAAGGGCGATCCGGCTCACTTTAAAGATGAGCCAGTGATGGTGAGGATGCATTCAGAATGTTTAACTGGTGATGCTTTAGGTTCTTTACGCTGCGACTGTCGAATGCAGTTACAAGCAGCGCTAAAAATGATTGAGACTGCCGGTCAAGGTGTAGTGGTTTACCTCCGGCAAGAAGGACGAGGCATCGGTTTAATTAACAAGTTAAAAGCCTATTCCTTGCAAGATATGGGACTAGATACAGTAGAAGCGAATGAACGCTTAGGATTTCCCGCCGATTTGCGAGATTACGGCATGGGAGCGCAAATGTTGATGGATTTGGGCGTTAAAAAGATTCGTCTGATTACTAATAACCCCCGCAAAATCGCCGGAGTCAAAGGTTATGGCTTAGAAGTAGTTGATCGCGTACCATTGTTAATTGAGTCAAATGACTACAATTCTTATTACTTAGCCACAAAAGCGAAAAAGCTGGGTCACATGCTGTTACAGACTTATCTGGTGACAGTGGCAATTAATTGGCAAGATGACCCAGAAGCAGTAACAGAACGCTATGAACGTTTAGAAAAATTGCGGCATTTAGCAAAAAACCATCATTTATTGTTGCAAGAAGAAGCGCGTCCTTTGGGTCTGGCTTTATTTGATGAGCCATCCTTAACAGTGCATTTAGGTTTTGATCAACCAAAAGTTGCTGCTTGTGATTGGTATCGCCAAAGTGGTCATCCTTACTTACAAGCAATATTCCAAATTTTGGATCATCTCGCAACTGTACCTTACATTCAGAAACTAGAATTTCTAATTTCTCCTGGTAATGATCCCTTAACTAATTTGCAAGTTCAACTAGATCGGCAGACAATACCGAAAGGTCAATTGCCTTCTTCTTTAAATGGTAGTCTGGAAACGCAGAAAATTTATAGTTTGAGTCGGGAACTGGGGTAATTGGGTTGGTTTAGAACTCCTAAATTAAGAGTTATTTTGCGTAATTCCTGATTCGGTAACATGGAAATACTTTACAGGTGAAAAGCTATGTTAGAAACTACTCTAGCTACACCAGATATTCAACTCCCTCCTACCCAAGCACAATTGCCATTCGATGACGGTATCCCGATGGAAAGCGCCAGGCATAAAGCCCAGATGGACTTGCTAATTAATGGCTTAATTCCCTGGTTGGAACAACGAGAAGATGGGTATGTAGGCGGCAATATGTTTGTCTACTACAGTTTGGCGCAGGTGCGAAACAAAGATTTTAAAGGGCCAGACTTTTTTGCTGTGCTGGGAGTCCCAAAAGGAGAACGTCGCAGTTGGGTAGTTTGGGAAGAAGAAAAAGCGCCAGATGTAGTCATTGAGTTATTGTCTGATAGTACTGCTGCCGTAGATAAGAATGAAAAAAAGCTGATTTATCAAAATCAAATGCGCGTACCTGAATATTTTTGGTATGACCCCTTTAACCCTGATAATTTCGCTGGTTTTGCGATTCAGCAAAGCGAATATCAACCAATTGCAGCAAATACTCAAAATCAGTTAGTCAGTAAATCTTTAGGGTTAGCATTGCAGCTTTGGCAAGGAAATTATCAAGGTATTGATGCAACTTGGTTACGCTGGGCTAACTTGAGAGGGGAAGTATTACCCACGCCTGAAGAAAAACAAAACCAGCGTGCCGAACAAGAACGCCAGCGCGCTGAGCAAGAACGCCAGCGCGCCGAACAAGAACGCCAGCGCGCAGATCAGGCAGAGTCACAATTACTACAAACTGCCCGTAATTTACTTAAGACTGGGATGACAGTAGAACAAGTAACTAAGTTGACAGGTTTGTCTGCATCTGCAATAGAAAAATAGGCGTTGCTGATTAATGGGATGAATTTTGTTTCGCGCATAGACGCGGTAGCGGCTACTCTTACGAGAACGCCTAATACCGTTTCACTTTAAAGTTGATACATTTTGGCAAGCAGGGGAAGCAGGGGAGGCAGAGGAGGCAGGGGAAGCAGAGGAGGCAGGGGGCAGGGGAAGCAGAGGAGGCAGGGGGCAGGGGGAGTAAGAAAAGTAATTTGTATCAATAATTTCGTGAAATGGTATTAGGCGTTCTCGCGGGGTAGGTGCAAAGGTGCAAAAAATCTAGGTTTACTATTGGTGAACAAGCTCAATTCATCCCGCATTTATACAACGCCGAAAAATAAATAGTAGAGATGCAGTACGGCGCGTCTCTATTATTTATTGGCTCTATATACGGGATTTAG
Organism: Halotia branconii CENA392; assembly: GCF_029953635.1. Classification (NCBI taxonomy): domain Bacteria; kingdom Bacillati; phylum Cyanobacteriota; class Cyanophyceae; order Nostocales; family Nodulariaceae; genus Halotia; species Halotia branconii. The sequence continues at coordinate 5,494,691 of NZ_CP124543.1, forward strand.
CTGACGAAAAGTATCTAATAAAGTCAAGAATTTATCAAAATCAAAACTTATAGGGTCAACTTTTTGACCAGAACGGTCTACTGCTTTGTGGGTGGTGATGCGATCGCTTGGTACTTGACTTTGAGCAATTAACCATGCTAAAGAATAATACTGCGCCTCTGTATAACCACTATGGATTTGTTGGTTCTCTCCACGACCATCTAGCGGCGTTTCTAAAGAAACATGGTAGGCAAAGTTATTTACAGACGATGGTAAATCAGGATTAGTCTTGACTGTTTCCGCCCCCTCAATACCATCAAACACTGAGTTAGCAGCGCCAAAAGCTCGTTTGTCTGGAGGGACTAAGTAAACAACCGTCCCATCTAATTTGATTAAGGCGTGGTAACTTGCTTGCACATTTTCATCTTCATGAGGTATTTGAAAAAAGTTAACAGCACTAGAGGCAGAATAACCAGTTTCATGAAGAACAACAATCGGTTGATTGTTGAGAGTTACACCATTAACGTCTTTGGCGTACCTTTCACCATAATTACTGGGGTTTACTGAGGCAATTTCATACCGTGGTCTATACTGTACAAAAGCTTGGGTCGTTTTGTACCTGACAGCAGCTTTATTCGTCTTAAGTTGAGATTTGGGCAAATCTGGAGATTTTTCGGCTTGATTTTTTGCTGATTGTAATTTTACTTGGGGATATTCACTCCCGGCTGTAGTAATCTCTTGATTTGATGGCGTTATTGTATTACTTTGTGATTGGGATATTTTTCCAACTAAAATTGCCACGCTTAAAGCAGTAAACATTAGAGAAATTAGTAGCACCCTAGTCGCCCAGTCTCTAAACCGCATTTTTCTCAGTATTTGGGGTAACAGCTAAAAATAATTAGATTATTTTAATAATAGTCAAAAATAGCCTTAAAATGCTCCTTTAAAATGCTGAAATATTAGGCATTCTTTTTCAATCTTTATCTTTCTACAGAGCTATTTAAATAATATGTTTGTTTTTCTATAATGAGGCATTTTGTCAATATCAATAGAGCGAAAAAAAAGACATAGATAGGGAGAGGTCGTAAGGTATAAAAAAACTCCATCCAAAAGGGGATGAAGTTTTTGGGCATGGGGAATCAGGCACTTGTACTGAGTTTAGCCTGAGCATCTCGGCTACGCTCGATGGAGCCGCAGCCGTTGGCGCAGCCTCTCGTAGAGAAGGGCGTAGTCGAAGTATGGGGTATGGGAAAAATTTACCAATGCCCTATAAAATACAAAGATTAGAAGCGATCGCTTGTCCAATCCTCCGTGATGAACCAGTGACAATTGCTACTTCTTTTACTAAAGCTGCCATAGATTTATGCCCTTTTGTGTTTAGAGATATTAGGAGTCAAAAGCTTTATGTATTTTGACTCCTTGAATTTTTTACCGATGACTCGTAGAGGGAACTTTGCCATCACGATGAGAATCTAATTTCTGAGTTTGGCGACGGGGGCGCAAGCGATCGCGGATTCGTCCCACCACAATGTATAAAATAGGTACGATAAACAAACTCAAAAATGTAGAAACAATCATCCCACCAGCGACGGCTGTACCCAGAGATGCTCTACTAGCTGCACCAGCGCCTTCGGCTGTAACCAATGGTAAAATCCCCAAAATAAAAGAAAGGGAAGTCATGAGAATTGGTCGCAGACGTTCTTGTGCCGCTTTTACTGCTGCTGTGGTCAAAGAAAGACCTTGTTCTTGCAATTGGTTAGCAAATTCTACGATCAAAATGGCATTTTTACTTGCCAGACCGATCAGCATTACCAAACCAACCTGACAAAATACATCGTTGGCTAAACCCCGCAGAGATTGTGCCAACAGCGCCCCTAAAATAGCTAGAGGAACTGAGAGCATAATAATTACCGGATCAACGTAGTTCTCATATTGAGCAGCCAGTACCAAGAAGACAAAGACAAGTCCCAAGCCAAAAATTAAAGGAGCTTGACCTCCAGATTGTTTTTCTTCAGCAGTAATTCCCGACCATTCGTAACCCATAGTTGCTGGTAAAACCTGACTTGCCACTTGCTCCATTGCTGAAGTCGCTTGTCCAGAACTATAGCCAGGAGCAGCAGAGCCGCTAATTTCAATCGAACGGAACAAGTTGTAATGATTGATCGTTTGCGCTCCGGTTGCAGGAGTAACTTTCACAAGATTATTTAGAGAAATCATCTGATCGTTGACAGAACGAACGTACAATTTGCCAATATCATCAGGGTTAGAGCGAAACTGAGCGTCTGCTTGGACATACACCCGATAAGTCCGTTGCAGGAAATTAAAATCATTGACATACCGCGAACCCAAGTAACTTTGGAGGGTATTAAAGATATCATCTACATCAACTTGCAGAGCTTTAGCTTGGTTGCGATCTACTTCAATCAACATCTTGGGTGTGTTGGCATTGAAAGTGCTAAACACAGCTTGTAAACCCGGTGTTTGATTACCGCGTTCCATTAACTGACCCATGACTTGCAGCATAGTACCTAAGCCGCTGTTCCCGTCTCTGTCTTGTAGTTGAAATTGAAAACCACCAAAACTGCCTAAACCCTGAATAGCGGGGGGGTTAACTGGGAAAATTTTCGCTTCGGGAATTGCTGATAATACTCCTGTCAACTTGCCCATAATTCCCTGTGCTGAATGCTCTTCTCCACTGCGCTCTCCCCAAGGTTTGAGAGTTGTGAAAATAGCACCACTATTGGCAGAGTTGCCACTAAAACCAAAGCCACCAATAGCAAAAGTTCCTGTGACTTCTGGTAACTTGAGAATTTCTTTTTCTACCTGAGCCATGACTTTGCTAGTGTAATTGAGGGATACACCTTCTGGCCCTTGAATAATGGTGATGAAATAACCTTGGTCTTCATCAGGAATAAATGCCGTGGGTACACGAGTGTAAACCCAAGCAGTCAGTCCCAAGGAAAGAATAAATAGCAAAACAACGATCGCAGCCATGCGAGATAAGCGGTTTAAGGTTCGCTCATACCCCCGACGCATCCAATCTAAAAACCGATTAACTCGCTCAAAAATCCAACCTAACCAGCCACGGGGTCTTTGTCCTGGACGCAGCAATAAAGCAGATAAAGCAGGCGTGAGGGTAATGGCCAAAAAGGTAGAAATAGCAATCGAAAAGGCGATCGTTAAGGCAAATTGTTTATATATCTGTCCTGTAGAGCCGGGAAAGAAGGCGACGGGGACAAATACCGCCATCAGTACCAAAGAAGTGGCAATTACTGCCCCTAATAGTTCCCGCATCGATTCAGAAGCCGCCCGTCGGGGTGACATATTTTCTTCTTCAATTAAGCGAGAGATATTTTCAACTACGATAATTGCGTCATCTACCACCAACCCCGTTGCTAAGGTCAACCCGAACATGGTCAAGGTATTAATAGAAAATCCAAAAATTTTGATAAAAGCGAAAGTCCCAATCAATGCCAGGGGAATTACAATCACGGGAATTATTGTAGTCCGCCAGTCTTGTAAGAAGATAAATATGACTAAGACTACAAGAGCGATCGCTTCTAACAATGTCTTAATAACTTCTTCTAAAGAGGCTTCTACAAATAATGTTGTATCAAATGCTACCTGATATCTCATTCCTGGTGGGAAGCGTGGCGATAGTTGCGCCATCTCTGCCTTTACTGCCTTAGCAACTTCTAAAGCGTTACTTCCCGGAGTGGGAAATATCCCTATACCCACACCTTCATTGCCTCTAAATCTCAAAAAAGTATTATAGTTCTCTGCTCCTAACTCTGCTCTGCCCACATCTTTCAATTTGACTAATGTGCCATCTGCACCTGTCTTGACTACCATGTCTGCAAATTCTTTAGTATCAGTAAGTCTACTGACTGCTTGCAGATCTATTTGGTACATTTGTCCTGGCACTGATGGTTGCTGACCAATTTGCCCAGCACCTACCTGGAGGTTTTGTTCATTAACTGCATCAATTACATCCTCAGCAGTAAGATCACGACTAGCAAGACGGTTTGGGTCGAGCCATAAGCGCATAGCATAACGACGTTCACCAAAAATCCGCGCTTCACTCACGCCGTCAATTCTCTTCAGTGCATCTACGATGTAAAGATCGGCATAGTTGCTTAAAAATACATTGTCATACTCTTTGTTTTCTGAGTACAGTCCCATCGCTAAAAGGATGTTGTTAGACTGCTTACTAACAGTGACTCCAGTTCGCTGTACTGCTTCTGGCAATTGCGGCTCGGCAAGAGACACACGATTTTGCACATCTACCGCAGCGATATCTTTGTCTCGCGATGCATCAAATGTAACTGTGATCGTACTGCTACCATTATTACTACTGCTCGAAGTCATGTATTTCATGCCTTCAACGCCGTTAATTTGGCGTTCTAAGATAGTAGTTACCGTATTTTCTACGACTTCAGCACTGGCTCCAACATAATTAGCAGTCACGTTGATTTGAGTTGGGCTGATTTCTGGATAACGGTCAGTAGGTAATGTTGGAATACTAATTGCCCCAACTAACAAAATGATTAGGGAGCAGACACTTGTAAATACAGGTCGCCTAATAAAAAAGTCAGCAAACATAAAAATAGGGAATGGGAAATGGGGAATAAGGCATGGGGCATAGGGCATGGGGCATAGGACATCAAAAGATTTTTCCTATGTCCCTAGTCCCTAGTCCCTAACCCCTAGCCCCTGTTACTAAGATTCAGGAACAATGGGAATGCCATCCTTAAGATTCAAGAGTCCTGAGATGACAATTTTGTCTTCTGGCTTTAATCCTTCAAGAACTTGATAATTATTATTTCTGATATCACCTAATTTCACTGGCTTTTGCCGAGCTACAAGTTGAGAAACTCCCTTGGGAGATTTTTCTGTTTGTGCTACATAGACAAAAGTTTCTCCAGCAACGCGAGAGACTGCTGTAGTTGGAATCAAGACTCCAGAGCGTTGATTCCAAATCACTCTAGCTCGCACTAATTGATCTGCTCGCAGCTGACCCTGTGAATTGTTAAAAAGTGCTTTGATTAATATCGATTGAGTATTATTGCTGGCAAGCGGTGAAATGAAAAATACTCTACTATTGCCTATGGTTTTACCTTGTGTATTCATCAGTTCCACAGGCATTCCCTTACGCAGTTGTGATCCTCGCTCCAGTGGCACAGATATTTTGACTTCTAAAGGTTGGTTTTGAGTGATGCTAACTAGCTGGGTGGAAGTATTAACGAAATCACCTATTTTCACTGGGATATCGCCAACCGTACCTGCAAAAGGAGCAGTAACTCTGTAGTACTGAAGTTGAACTTCTTGCTCTTCGGTATTTGCTTGAGCTTGTTGCAAGTCTCTTTGCGCCTGTAAAATGGTGGCTTGTTGGGCTTGAATCTTAGAATTAATTGCACCAAGATTAGCCTTAGCTGTGGCCAAGCGATTGGCATATTGATCTTTAGTCTGTCGAGATACGGCTCCTTGTTGGGCTAAATTCTCATATCTTTCGTAGTCTTGCTGATTTAATTGCAAATCAGCAACGTTGGATAATCGTTCCGCTTCTAATGATTTAAGAGTAGCGCGGGCATTTTCCAACTGCGCTCTAGCTGCTTGAGCCGCAGCATCGATACTACTGACTGCTGCTTTTTGCTGCCTAGGATCTACTTGAATAACTGCTGCTCCTGCTGCAACTGGATCTCCTGATCTCACAAATATTTGGGTGACTTGACCTTGGATTCTCGGCTGGAGCGTTACCGAACGACGAGACTCAAGGCTGGCAATAAAATCTGTACTATCTTCTATTGTGCCAACTTGCACTGGAGATACCTTCACTCTGACTCCTGGAGGTTGAGCATTAGTGGTTGAAGGTTGTTGATTTGCAGAAGAGAGTAAATGCCAAATTACAGCTGTTCCACCCCCTATCAGTAGTATAAAGGCTAACAATAACCGAAGCCACCGCCGTTTTTTGGGAGGTGGCTCATAAGAGGTTTGTGGAAGATTTTCTCCAAAATCAGTTTGAGGCTCAGGGGATGTCATGGCTTACAGAGAACCTAAAAACAAATTAACAAATTAAATAGAACTGCATCAGGATTTCGGCTGTTAAAGTGGTAGAAAATTACTGATTTAGCATCAGGTCTGGCAACGAGTTTGATAATTACTACCTAACTATACAGCCTGAGAGATTTTGCATAATCTACCCAAAGGTCAATGATATATACTCTACCTCTATCAATGGTGAAGTTATAATTAATTTATTTAGTGGTCATAGTTATAAAAATGACTGTTAACGGCATCTCTTCTATAGTTGTTATGTAGTCAATATTGGCTCCAGACAAATTTTATGGATAATGAATAACTTCAATAGAACTACTATGACAAGGTTATTTAGATCGAAAGCTTCTCTTAGTACCAATTCTCTATAAACTTGCACTTAATCAATACTTTCGCCATTTTTGTGTAGGTTGGGTTGAGGCACGAAACCCAACCTACGAATCAAAGCTTTTTTCACTTTGGCGAAGGTATTGTTAATCATATAGCAATCTGATTTGATTAATAAACATATTTGCGTAGGGAGGGAACAGGAAAAAAGGGAATGAGAGCATCCCACTTTTTTGAACGTCATTGCGAACGTAACGAAGTGGAGTGAAGCAATCGCAAAATCTCTGACTAAAAACAAGTCAATGCGATTGCTTCGTCGTTCCTCCTCGCAATGACACTTATTCTATTGTTGTCAAATAAAAACTGGGATGCACCCAAAGGGAATTAGGGGTGTACTGAGTTTTTTCTCCAAATCAAATAGGAGTCTTATATCTTTTTCTTTGTTTGGTACTCTTGGTACTCGTGGCGTTCTTGATGAAGTAGTCCGGTTTTGATCTTTTGCATCTGCCATTAACTTCTGACTACAAATCTTTAAATCTAAGTTAAAGACAAACTTGCCATAATCAACGTTTAGTTTTCTGGAATATCCGCCGCTGAGGCTTATTTTCCCTGGTTCTTCGTAAGGGTAATACTTCCGCTTCACTACTCTCGCGGGCTACGCGAATTAGCAACCCAGCAGCTACCAAACTGGCAATCATAGAATTACCACCATAACTAAACATAGGTAAGGGTAAACCTGTAGTTGGCAGCGAACCTGTGGCCACACCAATATGCAGTAATGATTGTCCTACCATTAAAATTGTCACACCGATCGCGACTAATCGATTCACTGGGTTCTTTGCCTTGAGTGCCACGATTAATCCTAAAGTGGCAAATAAAGCTAAAAGTATCAATAACGCCATACTGCCAACAAATCCAAATTCTTCCGCGAAGACGGCAAAAATAAAGTCAGTGTCTTGAATTGGTAAATAAAACAGCTTTTGTTGAGAAAGTCCATATCCAGCCCCCCAGGTTTTACCAGAACCTACCGCTAGTAAACTTTGTACTAGCTGGTAGCCATCACCTGTAGCATCCGCCCAAGGATTAAGGAACGACATCACTCGTTTGCGTTGGTACTCTTTAATACTAATACTGAGTGTTGCTAATACTATGCCACCGAGGGCTGTTCCTCCCAAATATTTGTAAGGTAGTCCTGCCGCTAAAGCAATGAGCCAAATAGTCATACCGCAAAGTGCTGTTGTACTTAAGTTAGGCTGAGCGATAATACCTAACAGTACTAAACAAAATATACCCAGCCAAGTGAAGCGAACTCGCCAAGTCAGTCGTTCCCACTGTCCAAATAGTCGCGCACTTTGCAATACCAAAAAGGGTTTAATCAATTCTGAAGGTTGAATTGGCACTGGCCCGATGGCTATCCAACGCGCAGCGTCAAAAGCTTTTTTACCTAATCCTGGAATCAAGGTTACGAAAATTAATATCAAAAACAGGGCTAAAAACCAATGAGATACCCTCAAAATTTTCCGTAAGGGGAGATTAACAATAATGTTGAATCCGATTAAAGAAACTAAAACCCACAAGATTTGACGCTTAAAGTAATACAGTCCATCACCTTGACGTGCATCAGCGACAGCATAGGATGCTGAAAACAGCATAATCAACCCGACGAACAGCCAAATTAACGTTAACCAGCGCAGTAACCGCGCTTCTAACGCCCAGCTAGAGACAGAGTTATCAAAAATTGGAATCAGGCGGCGTAGATTCACGATTTAGTACGAGTAATAAAGTTAGGAGTAAGAAATAAAACTCATAATTTATAACTTATAACTCATAACTTGTAACTCATAATATGCGATCGCGTGATGAATTTAATTACGCTACGTGGGTCAGTTGTCAAGTTAGTTGACAACTGACAAAACTCTATTGACCAGGTCTGAGTCTCTCCCGCCACGAAGGTTGTGATGATGAATCAGAACTCTTATTTTGAGCAGATGAAGAACTCCGAGATCTCGAAGGCGATTTTGATTCCACTCGTCTAGTTCTGCTACTCCCAGAAGTAGATTCACTAGAACTTGATGTTCTTCTACGATAACGTCGCCGTCTTCTAGGTGACTCTGAAGAGGTATCGTTGTTTTGTTGGTAACGTCTTCTACTTCTTCTACTTCTGGATGAACCGTTATCATCGGAATTATGAGAATTTGCCTCACTATCTTCGTCTGAAGAAAGGGAGCGATTGAGGATTTTTTTGGGCTTGACAGGTTTGGCCTTAATGCTGCCTTTGCGACCTTCTAACTTTGGTCTTTTAGGGAACTTTTCTACAGGTATTCCCTCTACTGCTTTTTCCATAAATTCATTCCAGGTGTAAGCAGCACTACCACTACTTCCCCAAGTGGGACGGTTGTCATCGTTACCTAGCCAAACTCCTGTGACTAGTTGAGGAATATAGCCAATAAACCATAAATCGCGGGCTTCATCTGATGTGCCAGTCTTGCCGGCTACAGGTCGATTACCTAATTGGGCGGCAGCACCAGTACCATTTTCTACAACGTTGCGTAACATCCAAGTCGTGATCTCAGCACTAACAGGGTCAAGCACTCGCTTGGCTTGAAAATTCTTTGACCAAATTACCTCACCTTGGCGATTCAGGATACGGCGAATGCCATGAGGTTCTGTGTGTAATCCCTGAGTGGCAAAACTACCGTAAGCACTGGTTAATTCTAGTAAATTGACTTCATTCGAGCCAAGAGCTAAAGAATAGGTGGGTTGGAGGTCTGATTTAATTCCCATGTTATGAGCCAATTTTATTGTTGGTTCAAATCCCACATCGATTAATACCTTCACCGCAATTACATTGATAGAACGGGTGAGGGCATCTCGCATACTCATCGAGCCACGGAAAGTCTTACCGTAGTTTTTGGGTTCGTAGTCATCGACTACAAAGGGTGCATCTACGTAGCTATCGTAGGGACTCTTGCCAGTGGCTATTGCTGTGGCATAAACGAAACCTTTAAATGTCGAGCCTGGTTGACGTTGTGCTTGGGTGACACGATTAAACTGGTTTTTCCCGAAATCTTTTCCCCCAACCATAGCCTGAATTTCGCCATTACGAGGGTCAATTGCTACTAAAGATGCTTGTTTAAAGTTTTCCCAGCGTCCTTGATTTCGCAACGTTTTAGCAACTGCGGCTTCTGCTAACTTTTGCCAATTTGGGACTAGGGTGGTTTCTACAACTAAACCGCCGCTATCTAAAACTTCAGGGGAAACGTACTTCGGTAATTCTTTTTGAATGTAGCTGGTAAAGTAGGGAGATTCTACTTGCAGTCGCTTGGGTAAACTGCTGATTAGGGTTAATGGTGCTTGAGTTGCTTCTTGCCTTTGGGCTGCTGTGATTACTCCATCTTCTTGCATCCGCTGCAATACCAAGTTTCGCCGCTGTTTAGCAGCTTCGGGATTCTGCTCTGGGGAGTATGAACTAGGTGCAGGCGCTAATCCAGCGATCGTCGCCATTTCTGGTAAGGTAAGTTGATCTACCGTTTTACTAAAATATACCCAAGCGGCATCTGCTACACCATAAGCACCAGACCCCAAGTAAACCAGATTCAAATAGCGCTCTAGAATCTGGTCTTTGGTCAATTCTTGCTCCATTTTTTGTGCTAAGCGGACTTCTTTAAGTTTGCGCCAAATTGTCCGTTCTTGCTTCAAAAAAAGAATGCGGGCTACTTGCTGAGTGATGGTGCTACCACCTTCTACTACATTTTGCGATCGCAAGTTATTCCAACCTGCTCTAATAATTCCTTGAGGGTCGATGCCATGATGTTGCTTAAATCTTCTATCTTCTGAAGCGATGAAGGCTTTTTGCAGGTTATTAGGTATCTGCTCTAGTTTTAGTTGTTCTCTAGTGACTTCACCTTGCTGTTGTAATATGGTTCCATCGACGGCTTTAATTGTCAGTGTTTGCTCTCGCACAACAGCTTTCAATTCAGATTTATCAGGCAAAGTCCGATCTATTGAGCCGATAACGTAGGTACAAGCGATAATCCCACCGCCTACACTCAAGCCTGTCCAAAACCAGATTCGACGATAAAACGGTTTATCGCTTCTGGTTAGCCTAGTAATTATACCAGATGAGACACCACTCACCTGACTCAATAGTTGCCTTGCCTTCACAAGCTTTGTTGGAGGTAAGGTCTTATTTGTCGATTCTTCGTTATCGTAATGATTACCAGGTTGCAATCGCGGTTCCTCCTTATTCAGAGTCACTTAAATTAGTTGCTCGTTGCTTGAACTAGGAGGTAGGCTTACCCACATCAGTTCTTTGCTTAAAGTATTTGATACTTAACCGCCACGTAATCATCTTGGGGTTAGCGCGCTTCGTGTTAGTATAATAGCCTATAAATAATTAACTAAATCTATTGGTACATAATGTTTTTTTTAATTGTTTTATTTTTATTTATTTAAAATAAAACAGTAGTTTGATGGTAATTTCTCAGACCTACTAAGACTATTAAAAATACTTGGTAAAAATGTGACTAATGATGCGATCAAGCGCTTAGAAAGTAGAATAATCCCTAAGTACAAGCAAAGCGCAATTGCTCTTGGTAGTAATATGGGCAATTCCGCAAAAATTTTAGCAGCGGCTATAGATATATTAGCTAAAACACCTAGTATTGTTTTACAAGCTAAATCTAGTTTATATCAAACCAAAGCAGTAGGGCCACCGCAGCCAGACTACTTAAATGGCTGCGCTCTTGTGCAAACAGAAATGCCACCGCAGCAATTATTAAATACCTTGCTAGCAATAGAACAAAAATTTGGGCGGGTGCGACAAGAACATTGGGGACCGCGATCGCTTGATTTGGATTTGTTATTATATGATGACTTAATCTGGAATACACCAACCCTTCAAATTCCCCATCCTCGAATGCGGGAACGAGCTTTTGTATTAGTGCCACTTGCAGAAATTGCCCCAGGTTGGGTAGAACCGATTTCTGGGTGTGCTATCAAAGATTTGGTGAAAGAGGTAGACTGTTCTGATGTACATTTATTGCAGGGCAATTAAAATTACTACCCAATAAACGCACAAGACGCTGGTTTGATGATTAATCACAGTGTTTATCTCGGTATTAAAGATAACAGAATTTTATTATGCCATTAGGTAGAGAATTACCACAGCTGCTAAAACAGCGCTTATTTCATAAAGGACGCAAGTTTGATTTTGAAGTGAATCGTCTGCGTTTGCCTAATAAATCAGAAGGAGAATGGGAGTGTATTCGTCACCCAGGCGGTGCTTTAGCTATACCCATAACAGCAGAGGGTAAACTTGTACTCGTGCGCCAATATCGTTTTGCAGTTCAGGGACGTTTATTAGAATTTCCTGCGGGTACTGTAGAATCAACTGAAGATCCCTTAGAAACAATACAACGTGAAATTGCCGAAGAAACTGGCTATAGCGCTCAAAAATGGGACAAGATAGGAGAGTTTTTCTTGGCTCCTGGCTATTCTGACGAAATTATCTACGCCTTTCTGGCACGAGATTTAGAAAAGCTCGATACATTACCAGAACGTGATGAAGATGAGGATCTCGAAACTGTATTATTGACTCCTGAAGAAATGGAAACAGCTATTTTGGAAGGAGAGCTAGTAGATGCTAAATCAATTTCTAGCTTTTTCCTAGCTCGTTCTTTTTTGCTTTAAATTGTGTAATAAGGACTAAAGTCCTGACTACAAACTAATCAAAATTAATGCAATAAAACATTAAGCTGCACAATAAATAGGGGCAGGTTTTAAACCCACCCCTGTTGCTTCTGAGATATTCCGCCCAACGGCTGCTGCTATAGGCTTTAAATTATCAACCAAATTCACCATATCTTCTAAAGCAAGTGCTTGACGAGCGTCAGAAATAGATTTTTCTGGCTCTGGATGACACTCAATAATTAACCCATCTGCCCCACAAGCAATTGCAGCCTTAGCCATTGGTGCTACTAGTTCCCGCTTGCCTACAGCATGAGAAGGATCTACAATCACAGGCAAATGAGTTATTTGCTTGAGAGCTGCTACTGCTGCTAAATCTAGAACATTGCGCGTGTAATTATCAAAGCTGCGGATACCTCGTTCACACAACACCACATCCAGATTGCCGTGGCTTAAGATATATTCAGCCGCCATGACGAACTCTTCGATTGTCGCTGCTAAACCACGTTTGAGAAGTATTGGTTTACCTGCTTGTCCCAAAGCTTTCAGTAAATCAAAATTTTGCATATTGCGGCTGCCAATCTGAAGCATATCAGCATGAGCAGCAACAATTTCAATTTGAGAAATTGACATAACTTCGGTGATGACTGGCATATTGTAGCGCGATCGCAGTTTTGCTAAAATCTCTAATCCTTCTTCTCCCATACCCTGGAAAGCGTAGGGAGAGGTACGGGGTTTATAGACACCACCGCGTAACGCTTGTACAGATGCGGTAGATAGCTTTTGAGCGACTGTCTCCATTTGTTCTAAGCTTTCTACCGCGCAAGGGCCACCGATAATTACCAATTCTTCACCACCGAAGGCAACTTTTGGTGAAAGTTTAACAATTGTTTGGTGGCTAGAATGAGATTGTTGAGCAAGTTTGGCGTTAATCATGATTTTCCTAATTGGGTATTGGGCATTGGGAGGGAAGAAGAGGAATTGGCGCAGGGTGCGGGGTGCAGAGGGGAACAAGAGGAATTACCTGTTTCTTTTCTATTCCCTAGCTTTTAGTAACAATAAAAAAGCCCGGAACTTAACAGTTCCGGGTGCGTTCTGATTCATCAGCATGACGCTATCTACCCGGAACTTGCTCTAGGCCAAAAGTAAAAACCATAAAACCAGCTACTGAAATATGTCATCACGATGAAATTTTGCTCCTTAAAACACAAAAACCGCAGAGTTTGCTCTGCGGTTCACCGGGCGGTTTCCAGGTGGAAACTTCATTCACTCCCGGTGAACCGCCTTAAACCAAAAATAAAAATAATAACTGCTGCTGAACATTTGTAGGATGATGGGCTATAAATTTGATGTATTCCTTTACTTAAGGTAACGATAACAGAAGGAATTGGTAGCGTCAAGACCCGCACAACATTAAAAAAAGCGATAGACTCATTACAACTCTGGCAATAAAGAGTTTTTGCTTGTTAGCGTAGGCAAGAAATAGTTTGTGAATAGACACTGCCAGATTTATACAAATTCTATTTTTAAGTAAGGGGTTATCAAAATCACCAGTGACAAATCTCGAAAAATTCGATTCCAATACTCATAAACTATCGCTCACAACGCAGAATACAAATCTCTGTTCTCATATCCCATTCTGCATCTATTCGATCAACTTTTGAGTACAACTGAGTTTCATTATGCCCAGTTCCAAAATCTTAACCACATCTTTTGACTATCAAGGAGTTTACCCCTGCCCAGTCTGTCGGATAGGTAAGATTTCTCACATGCCATTAATGGAGACTATGGCTTGTGATTTCTGCCATGAAATTTTTACCGTTAACTTAGAACAACAGCAAATCAAAATGCCTTCTCGGCAACCTCCTTTGATTTGGCGTTGGAATGGTTTTAATTGGACTGAAGCCCAATTAGAAGGTGTGGAATTGGGTTGGGGTTATGGGCTAGCAGCAACTGCTTTTGTAGTTTTGCCCACGACTTTAATTGGTATAGTAGCTTATTACTTTCCCCCAACTTTAAATGCTCCTATTACCTGGATACCATATATCTGGACAATATTGACTTTTTTATCACATTTAGCAATTATTATTTGGATTTTTATTGAAGTTTATCAAATTCCAGTTACAGCATATTTAAGAGCAATGAATCGATGGAGAAATGGAGAAATGGGTCGGTAATAATATTAAGTCAAAAGTACAAAAAAGAAAATAAAATTTCAATTACAGAACTGCATATCTTTAAATAACTGAATATAGACATAAAACTTCATGTTAAAAGTAGCTTAGATGTGCAGCGATTTGTAGTTAGATATTGTGATGGTATTTCGGTGTCTATCAAAAAAAGATAGCATTTTGGGGTATGCCAACAAAAGAGTTATCGATGGACTTAGTTTGCTGCGCTACGCTTGTATAATATTTGGATATCAGTTTACTTGATGTCACTAGCTGTTATAGAACTGCCAGTTCTAAATTTTGGTCAAATATCCTCAAGCATATTAAACTGTTTTTCTCTAAGACTGTATATCAAAACAGACATCCCATGAAAAATTAAGCCGATAGAAGGCTGCACACTCATAACTAATTTGATTGTCCACTAAAACTACCTTATGAGCGAGCTGGAGCAGTATTATAGAGTATTAGAGTTAGAACCTGGGGCGACACTTGAAGAAGTGAACCAGGCTTACAAAGATTTGGTTTTTGTCTGGCATCCTGATCGTATTCCCAGAGAGAATACGCGCTTACACAAAAAAGCACAAGAAAAATTGAAAGCAATTAATGAAGCCCGTGATCAGTTACGTTCTTTTAATGGTAAACATCAAACCTTTTCTCATTCTCCATCACCTCAACCAAAAAAATCATCTTCATATCAACCAAGAAAATCATCTTCACCTCAACCAAAAACATCATCTGTAAACAATCGTCAGCCACCAAAACAAAATCCTGATTTGAGTGGGAAAGACTTTAGTCAAGCTAATTTAAGTAATAAGGATTTATCTGGTAGAAACCTTAGTTATGCTAACTTGAGTGGTGCTGATCTAAGTGATACTTTTATGCACAAAGTTAATCTTAGAGGCGCGAATTTGTCAGAAGCAAATTTATTTAGAGCCAACTTACTTTTATCCGATATGAGAGAAGCAAATTTACGTTATGCTAACTTAATTGGTGCGGATCTTAGCGGTGCGGATTTGCGTGGGGCTGATTTAACAGGAGCGCGTATTCGTTCTGGTGAACGCCTTTTGGTGAAAATGATTGGTGCTAATTTGGCTGGCGCTATTATGCCTGATGGGGCTATTCACAGTTAACAGTTATCAGTTAACAGTTACCAGTTAAAATACATAGTTGGGTTTAAATTCTCCATAATACGCTTTGATAACTGTTCACTTTTCACTGGTCAAACTTTGGGTGTTGCGTCTAAATTATCATGAATATTGCAATTATTGGTTGTGGTTACGTTGGTTGTGCGGTTGCCCAGTATTGGCAGCAAAAAATGACTTTTATAATTACTGCTACTACAACTACTCCTGAACGTGTCCCAAAACTACAAGCAGTAGCTCAAAAAGTTGTAGTAACTCAAGGAAATGACCAAGTAAAACTCAAATTATTATTGCAAGATCAAGATATTGTGCTATTAAGCGTTGGTGCAAAAGGCCTTAATTATTATCAAGATGCTTATATTAATACTGCCAAAACCTTAGTTTCTGTTTTGCAGGATATTCCCAGTATTAAACAACTGATATATACAGGAAGTTATTCAGTTTATGGCGATCAAAATGGAGCATGGGTAGACGAAGAGATACCAGCTAATCCGACTAATATTAATGGAGAAATTCTGCGAGAGACTGAAGAAATTTTGTTAGCAGCATCAAGCGAAAATCTCCGTATTTGCATTTTAAGATTAGGTGGCATTTATGGCCCTAATAGAGAATTAGTAAAAATATTTAGTAAAGTCCCTGGTACAACCCGTCCCGGTAATGGCGACGATGTGACAAATTGGATTCACCTTGATGATATTGTTGCGGCAATAGAATTTGTTCGTCAAAACCGCTTACAAGGTATTTATAATTTAGTAGATGATGCACATCTAACTAGTCGTGAATTATTAGATACTTTATTGGCAAAATATAGTTTGCCTCAATTGACATGGGACTCTTCTATAAAGAGTAACCGTTCATATAACGCCACAGTATCCAATCAAAAGATTAAAGCTGCTGGATACAAATTAATTCATCCACAGATGATTTTTTAGCAGGTAAGAATAACTCAAAAAAATGCAACAATCTCCTACCCAATTTTATACTTGGCAGAATTATCGCTGTGCTTATGAATTACATCAACCGATTAATTCCATATCTGAGGGTATTCCCTTACTATTAATTCACCCTATTGGTGTGGGATTATCGCGGCAATTTTGGCAGCGTTTTTGTGGTGAATGGTATTCTAAAGGTCATCGTAATTCCATTTACAATCCTGACTTACTCGGATGTGGTGAAAGTGATATGCCTTCTGTGGCTTACACTCCCAAAGATTGGGCAGAACAATTACATTACTTTTTACAATCAGTGGTGCAGAAACCTGTAATTGTAGTAGTACAAGGTGCTTTATTACCTGTTGCTATTGAATTAGTTCAAAAAGAATTAAATTTAATTGCTGGACTAATACTTGCTGGGCCTCCAGCTTGGCCTGTAATTACCAAAAAATCAGCAGTATGGCAGCAAAAACTAATTTGGAATATTTTAGCTTCGCCTTTTGGTAATGCCTTTTATCGCTATGCACGTAGCCCCAGATTTTTGCGTTCTTTCTCCATTCGTCAACTGTTTGGTTCAGAAGATGCAGTTGATGCAGAGTGGTTAAATACTTTGGTTGCAGGTGCAGAAAATACTACCAGTCGTTATGCAGTATTTTCTTTTTTAGCTGGTTTTTGGCGACAAAATTATGCTAAAAATCTCACTTATATTAAGCAACCAACACTAGTAATTGTCGGGGAAACAGCATCCAGTATTAGCGAAGAAGGTAAACAAGAAACACCTGATGAACGTTTAACTGATTACCTTGCTTGTTTACCTCAAGGTCGAGGAATTAAATTGCCAGGACGAAATGTTTTGCCTTATGAATCAACTGGGGAATTTGTGAAAGCGATCGCCCCATTTATTGCTGAATTTTCTTAAAATGAGCTAAATATTTTTCTCAACAGCGCTGCTGAATTGTTCATAAGGAGAAACTCCCACGATAGTTTCTTTCAGTTCACCATTCTTGAAAATTAAAACTGCTGGGATGCTGCGAAGACCAAATCTTTTGAAAATCGGCTTGTTATTGTCGATGTCTACTTTAACGACCTTGGCGCGACCTTTAAATTCCTCAGCAAGTTGCTCCATTAACGGACTAATGAGGCGACAAGGGCCACACCAAGTAGCAGTAAAGTCAACAACAATTACTGCTTCCTGACTTAAAAGAGAATCAAATTCACTTTCTTGAACGTAAGCAACTAGGTCAGCAGACATTTTGTCAGTAGACATTGTGTTAATTCTCCAGCGTCAAACTAAATTTCAGTAAAAAACTGATTGTATAAACTATACTCCCTTCTGTTACAAGATTTTGAAGCTTTAAAATAGCAATAGCAACCGTTCACAGGTTGCATTACTTGCTAACTTGGAATTGTAAGCATATTGCCAATGAAAATAATAAAAATGTCAAACCTACTTGAACGAATTACAGTAAATCCTAAACAGTGTGGGGGTCGTCCTTGTATTCGTGGTATGAGGATTCGAGTTTCTGATGTTCTAGATCTGTTTGCAGCAGGATTGAGTGCTGAGGAAATTTTAGAAGACCTACCAGATTTGGAAATGGATGACATAAGAGCATCACTAGTGTACGCAGCACGTAAACTAAACCATCCTGTGTTGGTTGCATGACAACCATTTGGATTGATGTACATTTGTCACCTGCGATCGCATCTTGGATTACAAATACCTTTGGGGTAACAGCAATAGCTCTACGCGATCTTGGACTGCGAGATGCCGAAGATCCTAAAATCTTTGAGGCTGCCAAAGCTGAAAGAGCTATATTTATGACCAAAGACAGTGATTTTGTGGATTTGGTTGATCGACTTGGAGTACCACCACAAATCATTTGGTTAACTTGCGGCAACACCTCGAATGCTCGGTTGCAAGAAATTTTAGCTTCAACATTATTAGAAGCATTAGCGCTATTAAGTACTGGGGAACAATTGGTAGAAATTAGCGGCGATTAGCTTTGCGAGGCTTTATCTTTGCGTAAGTCCTAAAGTTGTTACCTTAGATGTCTAGTCATATAAATTTTTCTTAAGAAACAGTATCAAAATGCAACTTTCTCCTTTGTTACCAATTGTCTACCGCATTCTGCAACCAAATTTTCCTAATTGTCTTTGGAATGGCGATCGCAATTTTAAAGCGATCGCCCTGACATTTGATGATGGCCCCCATCCTCAATACACGCCTCAAGTGTTGCAAGTATTAGACAATTACAACATTAAAGCTAGTTTTTTTTGGTTGGGTGCTTGTGTTAATCGTTCGCCAGCGATTGCTAAAGCAGTCAGCGATCGCGGACACTGGATAGGATTGCATGGCTATGATCATCGTTCTTTTCCGGTACTTTCTCCCAGTGAGCTTAAGGAGAGTTTAGGAGAAACCCAAACAGCAATCTACAATGCCTGTCAGTTGCTACCCGAACAAGTACGTGATGTTCGGCCGCCCAATGGTTTATTTACACCCAAAACTTTAGAGTTATTCTCACAGTGGAATTATCGTCCAGTGATGTGGAGTGTTGTACCTGAAGACTGGGTATTGCCGGGAGTTGCTACCGTAGTCCAACGTGTTCTTAACCAAGTACAAAATGGCTCATTAATTGTTTTACATGATGGTGCTTGCGGTGGACAAGACGTGGCTGCAACAATCAATATTTTGATTCCTCAGCTACTACAACAAGGCTATCAATTTGTGACCGTCGATACTCTATGGCAACACAGCAAAATTAACTAAGTAAAAGTAATTAGTACTCTGTCCCATTAATTTTGCGGGGTAAAATAACGAACCACCAAGGACGCAAAGTACACAAAGGAAGAGAGAAACAAGATAAATTGAAAAGTTGATTAACCTATCAAAACTTTTGCGACAGACCACTAGTGGTTTGTCAACCCAAAAATGACGGGTGGAGGCAAGCAGGGGAGGCAGTGCGGTCTTGGGGGTTCCCCCCAGGAGCAACTGCCGTGAAGCAGGGGGAGAAAAGAACTGGACTTTTTCCCATTAACCCAGCAAAGTTGACTTGCCAGAGTACTAGGGGCTAAAGACTAGAATAGTCTACTTCATCCATAAGAAAAACGGACGTTGCTGAATCATCTGTAACGTAAAGCCTACGTCATAGCTTCGCTTAATGCGGGGCGTAGCCCTTATACCATTTCACGAAATTATTGATACAAATTACTTTTCTTACTCCCCCTGCCTCCGGTCACTGAGTTTCGACTACGCGGTAGTTGAGCGTAGTCGAAACTCAACTGCCGCGTAGCCGAAGTGCTGCTTCCCCTGCTTGCCCAAATGTATCAACTTTAAAGTGAAATGGTATTAAATCCCACATTCCGCAATCATGCAACACTAGAAAAACGCTATATATGCCGTACATCAGTAAATAATCAATACACAAAAACGCAAAGTCTCCTTTGAGTCTTTGCGTGAGATTTGTTATTTATTTGTGGAGCTTAACTTTACACCATCTCAGATGATGTTTGCACTACTGGCTGGGGCTGGGGCTGGAACATAAACAGCGAGTAAACTACATCTCGGCGGATATTGACCATCATATCTAAGAATAGTTCATAACCCTCGCTCTTGTATTCAATCAGCGGATCTTTTTGACCGTATCCACGTAATCCTACTGATTCACGCAAGGCATCCATTTGTTGCAGGTGTTCCCGCCACAAGGTATCAATACGTTGCAAAATAAAGAAACGTTCGGCTTGTCGCATCAGTCCGGGTTGAATTTGATCAATTTGTGCTTCTTTGAGGTCGTAGGCAATTCGCACTTGTTCGTGAAGGAAAGCTTTGATTTCGCCGACAGACATATCCTCTAATTGATTGGGCTGCATGTCGGCAAGCAGGTAAACAAATTCTTTGACTTTTTCCACCAACTTTTCTAATTCCCATTCTTCTGAAGGTAAATCTGGGTTGATGTAGAAATCTACGATGTCATCCATCGTTTTTTCGGCGTACTTGATTACCTGTTCTTTTAAATCTTGACCTTCTAATACGCGACGACGTTCGGCGTAGATGGCACGACGTTGATTGTTCATCACTTCATCGTACTCAAATACCTGTTTGCGGATATCGTAGTAATAAGTTTCGACTTTTTTCTGTGCGCCTTCTAAACTACGAGTTAACATTCCAGATTCGATGGGCATATCTTCTTCGACTTGGAAGGCGTTCATTAATCCAGCCACGCGATCGCCACCAAAGATCCGTAGCAGGTTATCTTCTAAACTTAAGAAAAATCGTGTCGAACCAGGGTCGCCTTGTCGTCCAGCCCGGCCGCGTAATTGGTTATCAATCCGCCGGGATTCGTGGCGTTCTGTACCAATTACATGCAAACCGCCCAGTTCTATTACTTGATTATGCTCTCGTTCGGTGAATTGTTCATACTCCTGCTTCACACAGTTGTAAGCTGCGCGTAATTTTTGAATCACTAGGTCATCGGTGGGAGCTTTTTCTGCTGCTACAGCTACTTTGTCTTCTGCTTCTAGTTCTGGTAAACTGCGATCGCCATATTCCCGTACCGCAGATTCCACAGCTTCTTTTAATAGCTGTTCTGCTTGTTTAGAAAGTTGAGTGGGGAAAATTTCGGGGGAAGCTTTCCAGGTTTTGATTTTTTTACCAGGAACAAAGCCTTGACCCCCACCATGTCCTGTAGGCAATCCGGCGGCTTTTTGCACACCAAAGACATCTTCATCTTCTGGCATGACAATCCGAGGCAATAAATATTCCCGCAGTTTTAAACGCGCCATGTATTCGGAGTTACCACCAAGGATGATATCTGTACCTCGCCCCGCCATATTAGTCGCAATCGTTACAGCACCACTGCGTCCTGCTTGGGCAACAATCTCTGCTTCTCGTTCTACATTTTCTGGTCTGGCGTTGAGTAGTTCGTGGGGAATCTCCATCTGTTTGAGGAGACGGCTGAGTAGTTCAGATTTTTCAACGCTAGTGGTTCCTACTAAAACTGGTCTACCGAGTTGGTGCATTTCGGCACATTCTTTGGCGATCGCTCCCCACTTGCCCATTTCGGTTTTAAATACCATATCAGACAAATCTTGCCGTCTGCGATCGCGATTGGTAGGAATTACCGCTACTTCTAATTTATAAATTTTTTCAAACTCTGGCTCTTCTGTTTTGGCGGTTCCCGTCATTCCACCGAGTTTGGGATAAAGCAAAAATAGGTTTTGATAGGTAATTGTTGCTAGAGTTTGAGTCTCTGGCTGAATTTCTACATGCTCTTTAGCTTCAATTGCCTGATGCAGACCATCACTCCAACGCCGTCCAGGTAGCACCCGTCCGGTAAATTCATCGACAATTACTACTTCTCCATTGCGAACGATATAGTTAACGTCCTTAAGGAACAGTTCTTTAGCTTTAATAGCATTGAACATGAAGTGCGCCCACGGATCTTCTGGGTCAAATAAATCCGTAACTCCCAAAAGATTTTCTGATTCTGCAAAACCTTCATCAGTTAACAGCACGTTACGAGCTTTTTCGTCAACTTCGTAATGCTCATCTTTTTTGAGAGTAAATGCGATTTCGGCTGCTTTTAAATATTTTTCTGTGGGTCTTTCTACTTGCCCAGAAATAATCAGCGGTGTCCGTGCCTCATCAATTAAAATCGAGTCTACCTCGTCAATTACACAATAGTTAAACGGGCGTTGTACCACATCAGCCATTGATGTAGACATATTATCCCGTAGGTAGTCAAAACCTACCTCACTGTTAGTAACGTATGTAATATCACATTCATAGTTTTTCTGGCGTTCTGAGGGAGTCATACTCGCTTGAATTAGCCCTACACTCAAGCCCAGAAAACGATGTACCTGCCCCATCCATTCTGCGTCACGACGGGCTAGATAATCGTTAACTGTAACAACGTGTACACCTTTGCCAGTCAGGCCATTTAAATAACTCGGTAAAGTAGCAACCAGGGTTTTGCCCTCCCCAGTTTTCATTTCCGCAATTTGCCCAGAGTGGAGAATCACACCACCCAACAGCTGAACATCAAAATGCCGTAATCCTAAGACTCTCCTACCAGCTTCCCTGACCACGGCGAAAGCTTCAGGCAAGATATCATCCAGGGTTTCGCCTTTGGCGATTCGCTGTCTAAACTCTGCTGTTTTGCCTTTTAACTCGTCATCGGAGAGGGTTTTAACATCTTCTTCTAAGAGATTAATTTCACTGATATAAGGTTGGTATTTTTTAAGTTTACGAGCGTTGGGATCGCCCAACAAGAGTTTTAGCATGGCAGTTTATGGAACTCAATCAAGGGTGATGGGAATTAAAGGTTTGGCATTGATTATAGGAATTTCACCCAACCCAGCCGTCTTGGTTGTGGATGGGTATCAAAGGAGAATGTAACTCAAAAACACCAAAAAGTAGATCCAATCATTTAATCAACTGATTGGTTTTATTTTATAGTTTAAATTTGAAACTCTTTTAATAGTATCATTTCACCTCCAACTGAGGCAGAGAACGCCGACCTTGCTAGGTAGCAATTGCCCGCCATGTTGGAGAGCAAGAGAAATAAAAAAGCAGTAGAAGTTTTCAGTAAGGGACTTCCAAAAAATAAATTATCCTATTTTCTCAGATAAGATTTTTCTTTCTCCCCTATGCTTGGTTACTGAGCGTCCTTCTACTCCTTTCGACTGCGCCCTTCTCTACGAGAGGCTGCGCCAACGGCTACGCTCAGGATAAACTCAAGGCAAGTCGCTCAAGAACCATAGTCGAAATTAAGCCGAAGTGCTGCGCCCTGCCCCCTGGCTACACAGCGAAGGGATATTTTTTTAGTTGGAAGTCCCTAAGTCTTTTTCATTGTCTAATCTCTTTACTTCTCCCACTCTTGGCTGAGTTGGCGGAAGTTATAGTCACTAGCGCTAGGATGACAACTGACACAACTACCGATTTGCACAGGGCGCGGCAAATCGACTTGTGGATGCAAAGCCTTAAAATAACGTGAATTATTAACGCGATAGGGTGTTGCTTCGTCTTTTAGTTTTGTACGAGAAAAAGTAGATAGATATCTCCATACGAGAATGCGAGGCGGATCAACTAAAGTCTTGAGTTGTGCGCCATAATGCTGTGAGTCTTCTAAAAGATTTTTCCAGGTTTGAGTAGGTAACACAGCTGGTGGTAGAGCGATGTGACAAGTGGAACAGTTGTCTAAGTATAGTTCTTGTCCTAGTTGGTACTGTGCAGGTACTACATCAACTGTGCTAATTTCTGAAGCGGGAGTAGCACTGTAAGCGCTAGTTGTCGATGCCAGAAGCCAACCCATAGTTAAACTCCAAGCTAAAATGACTAAAAATAAGCCTAAGGGACGGCGTTTGAGTTGGCGTGATTTACGCTTAACAAGATTTGACATTCCTCACATTCCCAGATACTTAGTGGAGTCTGTAGCTAATAATATGACTTTCTTGGGGTTGGAGGTGTTTCAGATTTAAGATTTTATTGGTGTGCGATCGCTTTTTCAAGAAAATACAAAAAAATGTCAAGATTTCAAAAGTTATTTTAATCTTCTTGATTACAAATCAGGACTTACGCAAAAATAATGTAAATCCGTCATTACGAGCGATAGCGAAGTAATCTACCCTAACGCTGGGATTGCTTCCCTACACTCCGTTCCGGTCGCAATGACAGTATCGGCGTTGCGTAAGTCCTAATAAAAATCAATCACAATATCTCGAATTTCATTTGTACCAATATCTTCTCGATCAGACTTAGAATAAATCGTTAGTAGCAAAATAGTTGTAGGTGACTCAACTTGATAAATTAAACGATATCCAGCACTTTTACCTTTTTGGATATTACTGTTGCGAACTCTCACCTTGTAAACAATATACTCCTCGCCTATTCCTGCGATTCTATCTCCAATAATATTTCCTTGTTGTAATCGTTCGATAATCGGCTGCACATCAGAGCGAATATTGCGAAATCTTTTGGAAAGGTCGCGCAAATTTTGTTTATATTCAGGAGTTAAATCAATCAATACCGATGGTTGTTCATTCGGCATCAATTCCCTCCCACATTTGGGATAGTGGTAAACGCTGTCCTGCTTTTGCTTGCTGCAAAGCTCTCCTTAAGCTGGCTTTAATCTCTTCAAGAGGTGTATCATCAGGGTCAACCTCTTCTGCTTCTGTCTGTTCTGGGACTAAGACAATTACCCGCACCTGATGAGGGTAAGTCGTTCCCAGAATTGGCTCATCCAAAACTAAATTTCCTTGAGCATCAATTTTACCAGTAACTTCAATCGCTTTCATTTGTTATCCACCTCGTTTTATAAGAGATTTTAACATGGTGCAATTTAAGCGGTGTAAGGAAAACACAATTAAGATTATGGGTTTAATCTTGTTTATGATAAAAATCAGCTACAATATCTCGAATTTCATTTGTACCAATATCTTCTCGATCCGATTTAGAATAAATTGTTAATAGCAAAATAGTTGTAGGTGACTCAACTTGATAAATTAAACAATATCCAGCACTTTTACCTTTTTGAATATTACTGTTGCGAACTCTCACCTTATAAACAATATACTCCTCGCCTATTCCTGCAATTCTATCTCCAATAATATTTCCTTGTTGTAATTGTTCAATAATCGGCTGCACATCAGAGCGAATATTGCGAAATCTTTTGGAAAGTCTGTAAAGTTCCTCCTCAAATTCATCAGAGAACCGAATTATAACCGCCTCATCACTCTGCATCAATTCTGTCCCATAGCTCACTAATCGGTCTAGTTTGCCCGGCTTTTGCCTGTTGCAAAGCTCTCCTTAAGCTGGCTTTAATCTCTTCAAGAGGTGTATCATCAGGGTCAACCTCTTTTACTTCTACCTGTTCTGGGACTAAGACAATTACTCGCACCTGATGAGGGTAAGGCGTTCCCAGAATTGGCTCATCCAAAACTAAATTTCCTTGAGCATCAATTTTACCAGTAACTTCAATCGCTTTCATTTGTTATCCACCTCGTTTTATAAGAGATTTTAACATGGTGAAATGATTATGACTTTCTTATAAATTCCGAATTGGTATGACTGTATTTTTAGAAGCTAAAACTACTAATAGTTCTAGCATTTAAGCTAGATATAAGGTATCATTTAGTTTGAGATTTTTTAGCTAGTTTAGATAAACTAATTTAGGATGCTTGTTTTTGTTATCCCACTTAAAAGCCCGCAAGTCTCTAGATCTTGGGAACGCGTGACAAAATTATTTGAAAGATGCATCAAATCAGTTTGCAATCAAACTTCACCTAATTTTCGCGTTGTTGTTGTTTGTCATGAAAAGCCAAAAATAGCTTTCACTCATCCCCACATCACATACTTGAAAGTTAATTTTCCACCTGCAAACGAAACAAACCCTGTAGCTCAAGGTAATACAGATAAAGGACGGAAAATATTGAAAGGATTAATCTATGCCGAGCGATTTTATCCTACGCACACGATGGCAGTTGATGCCGATGATTGTGTTAGTAAAAAATTAGCCGAGTTTGTGAATCGAAATTCTAACAGTAATGGATGGTTTATTAATAGAGGTTATAAATATCAAGAAGGCAGTCAATATATTTATCTAAAAAGAAGCAACTTTTATAAGATGTGTGGTACTTCTAATATTCTTCGCTATGATTTGAATAATATTCCCGAACAAGCAGAATATAACCGTGGTTATGGGTACTATAAATATTATATAGATCATGAGCAAGTTAGAAATATTTTAAAGAGCAATTTCAATGCGATTAAGCCTTTACCATTTGCAGGTGCAGTTTATGTCTTAGAAACAGGAGAACACTTATTTTATGATTCAAAACGGTTAAAATTCAATATTTTTAACCGGAGATTATTAAGAAAATCAATTATAAATGAATTTGGATTGTATAACTTATCCAGTTCTGTATTAACGACTTTTTAAACATTATTAAAGACACTGCTATGCAGAAATTCAAATCAAAATCCCAAAAATCTAAAAAATCAAAAAAGCAGACTAAAAAAGAAGTTCCTACCCTTAGTCTTAAAGAAAGGTTAGCCCAGAAACGCAAAGCAACCCAAGCACGCAAAGAACTCACGAGTTTGCTTACTACCGCCGCCTTTGGCGGTGTTTTCTTTGGTATTTTAATTGCTTTAGTTGGTGGAATTAAGGCAGCAGTTCCAGCCGTTTTATCAATATTTGTCTTGTCTCTTTCCTACAAATACCCCCGTGAAGCTCTTTTTGCCTTTTTGATTTATGTACCTTTTGGAGGTACTATTACTTATTACATTGGCAACAGTCCGATTTTGCAATTAACAAAAGATGCTTTTTACATTCCAGCTTTGATTGCAATTTGGCAAAGTTGTAAGAAGCAAGGATTACCTCTAATTCTTCCCAAAGCGATTAGAACTCCATTATTTATTCTATTGGGCTTATGTTTATTAACGTTGCTATTTATCAATGGTGGACAACAACTAAATCCACCTCCTGTAGGACTCTTAGAAAAACCACCAAATGAAATACCCATAGGTATGGGTATTTTGGGATTGAAAGTATTTTTAGGTTATGTTCCCCTGATTGGTTGTGCTTACTATCTCATCCGTAATAAACGGGATTTTCTATTTTTATCACGGCTACAGGTTTCTTTAATACTTATTTGTTGTTTGCTGGGATTTCTGCAATATCTATTATTACTAACTGGGGTATGTGAAGGTACTAGAGATGCCGAAGGTAGTGCCTTATTTAAAGCAACCTTAGAAGCTAGATGTTATTTTGGTGGTTCCCTAGTCTATAGTCCTAGCCAGGGAGTAATTCGTTTACCAGGAACCTTTGTTGCACCTTGGCAATGGGCATGGTTTTTAATTTCTAGTACTTTTTTTGCCTTTGCTACAGGTTTCACCGACCCTTCAATATTTTGGCGACTCACAGGTTTAGGTTCTTTAGCCTTGGTCTTTGTCAACGCAGTAGTTTCTGGACAGAGAATTGCTTTAGGTCTAGTACCCACCTGTTTTGTAATTTTACTATTGCTCACAGGACAAATTAAGAACCTTAAACGCTTTATCCCCATAGGGGTGGGTCTTGCTTTAGTGCTGGGAGTTGCTATGATTACTAACCCTGTCGTCGTGCAAGAAAGACTAGATAGTTTTAGCAGTCGTTGGGAAGCTTCACCGCCCCAAGAATTTATCGTCCAGCAATTTGAGGAAAATTGGAAAAGTGTAGATAGCCCTATAGGAAGTGGTTTAGGTCGTGCGACTAATTCTGCTCGTGCATTGGGTGTAACAAAACTTGTGGAAACTTACTACCCAAAAGTATTATACGAGATAGGCATTTTGGGATTGCTGGGTTTTGTCGGTTTAGTTACTACCCTGACAATCACTGCCTTTAAGACATATCGTTCTATAAAAAACCGTAATTTCCGCAGTTACGGAGCTGCTTTATGGGTGTTTATATTGTTTATTAGTTACAACACCTACTACTACCCTTTAGATGTTGACCCGGTAGCTGTCTATTATTGGTTTTTTGCAGGAGTGCTATTTAAATTACCAGTTTTAGATAAACAAGAGAAGGAAAATACTAATTCTCAACAAGGAACACAGAAAAAGCCTCTAAGTAGTACGGCGTAAATGATTAAACCAGTAAAAAGTTATCAAGACTTATGGTAACTGAAAAATAGCAAGGGTAATCATGGCAGGCGGTTATATCATCAAAACAGCAAATTTATATGAGTATAAAAGCACATGATTGATTTACCTTTAATTTCTGTAATCATCCCAACTTATGGGCGAGAGGAAACGCTACAAGATAGTATTGTGGATGTTCTTAATCAAGATTATCCGAATTTTGAGGTTTTAGTAGTAGACCAATCTCCCAAACATAAGCCAGAAGTTCAAGCTTACCTAGAAGAAATGGCAACACTAGGTAAAATTAAATGGTTTCATCTCGATTGGGCAAGTTTGCCAGGGGCGCGTAATTATGGTGTACGGCGCTCAAATGGTGAAATAATTTTATTTATTGATGATGATGTTAAATTAACTCCAGAATTTATTGCAGCCCATGCCAAAAACTATCAGCAAAATCCCGAAGTGGGGGCTGTGGCAGGAAGAGTTTTTGACAGAATGAAATTGGGCGATTCTGGTGGAGAATTGCAAATTGAATATCTGCCTCCCCAGGCTATGGACCCAGGAATTGCTTGGTATCATATTGACTTAGTACATACAATCAAACCCCAACAAGTTCTGACAGCAAGGGGTTGTAATATGTCTTTTCGGCGTGAAATCTTTACCAACCACGGATTAAAGTTTGATGAAAGGTTTCGCGGTAGTGCAGTCCGCGAGGAATCAGATTTTTGTTTGCGGCTGCGGCAGACCGGATATAAGATTTGGTACGACCCAGAGGCTTATTTAATCCACTTAGGAGAAGAAACGGGGGGTTGTCATGATATTAGTATGCGATCGCTCAAATATCAACTCACCTTCTACCACAATCATTTCTTGCTGGGGCTGAAAAACCTGACTGTTACCCAGGCTTTACGATTATACGCCCGTTTATTTGACTGTCACGTCCTCGGAAGACCCCCATGTCATAAAAGCGGTTCCCCGATTAAAATTTTGACTCGCGCTTTTTTCTACACGTTAGGTTTTCTTAAAGCCTTGGGTACAGTTATGCAATCATCATGGAATGATGGGCAAATTTATAGTCGTCTTGATCAACAAATTAAAAGTGTTTGAATCAAAAAGTTAAAGGAGGATGAACAATGTTTATCCTTTTTCTATTTAATATTAGTAGTTACCAAATGTCAATGAAAATTTTAGTTGCCAGCCATACTTATATTGTAGATCTTAACTGTGAAAAATTACGCGCCTTATCTCAATTAGAACCCGGAATTGAAGTAACGGTTGTAGTTCCCAAAAGCTGGAAACCTGGGGGTGTACAAAACACTACTATTGAAACTCAATATCGAGATGAAGGTACTTTTAGAATAGTTCCAGTTACTAACTTTAGTCAAAATCACCAAGGACTACTGACCTTTGGTACTGATTTAATCTCTTTATTGCGGCAATTTCGTCCCCAAATTATCCAGGTAGAGCAAGGTTCTAGAGGTCTGGCATACACTCAGATGATTGCTTTAAATCACCTATTAGGACTAAAAGCTAAAAATATATTTTTTACTTGGTGGAATCTACCTTATGAACTCAAATTACCAGTTGCTTTATTAGAAAAGTATAACCTTAACCATAGCCACGGGATCATTTCTGGTAATCAAGATGGGGCAGAAGTTTTACGGCAACGAGGATATAAAGGATTAATTAAAGTTATGCCACAACTTGGTGTAGATGAAAGTTTATTTACGCCAAAAACCCAACCGGAACTAGCAACTAAGTTAGGTATTGCTTCAAATGATTTTGTAGTAGGTTTTGTAGGAAGATTTGTACAAGAAAAAGGTTTGTTAACTTTATTAAAAGCTTTAATTAGTTTACAAAATTACCCGTGGAAATTACTACTACTAGGACGTGGTCTTCTACAAGAAGAGTTAATTAAAATAGCAACAGAAAATAATTTTAAAGAAAGACTGCTAATAGTAGAAAGCGTTCCACATAATGAAGTTGCGAATTATATAAATCTGATGAGTACTTTGGTACTGCCTTCAGAAACAACCTACAATTTTAAAACTTTAACTTCTGTTGGTTGGAAAGAACAATTTGGCCATGTAATTATTGAAGCAATGGCTTGTCAAGTACCTGTGATTGGTTCCGATTCTGGTGAAATTCCTTATGTAATTGGTGATGCTGGTTTAGTTTTTCCTGAAGGTGATGCCAGGGCATTGGCTAGTTGCTTAATGCAGTTAATAGAAAAGCCAGATTTTGCCCAATCTCTCGGTGAAATGGGTTATCAAAAAGCAATGGTTAAATATACAAATAAGGCTTTGGCAAAACAGCAATTTGAATTTTATCAAGAATTAGTGAATGAAGGCAGGAGTTAGCACTTCGGCTCTGGTTCCTGAGTAAAGTCAAAGGGCGCTCGGTAAAGTAGTTCTAAGTCATTTGTAAAATAACCTAACCGCAGAGGCGCAGAGTTTGCAGAGAGAGGAATCAGAGATTTTCACGACTCATTTAGAATTGCTACATAGTTATTTCTGTAAAACTGGACTAATAAGTGGTCATTAGTCAGTAGCAAATAACAACTGACAACTGACAATTAACAAAACAATGAAAATTTTACAAATTGTCCCTTCAATTTCTCTCATTTACGGTGGTCCTAGTCAAATGGTACTAGGACTTGCTCCCGTACTAGCTAAACAGGGAGTGGAAGTGACAATCTTGACGACTGATAGTAATGGTGATAGTGGTCAAAAACCTCTGGATGTTCCTTTGAATCGACCGATTAAACAAGATGGCTATGAAATAATTTATTTTCGTTGTGCGCCATTTCGTCGCTACAAATTTTCACTTGATTTATTAAAATGGCTAAAACTTCATGCCAATGAATTTGATTTAGCACATATTCATGCTCTTTTTTCTCCTATCAGTAGTGCTGCTGCTACTGTGTGTCGTCAACAAAATTTACCTTATATTTTGCGTCCTTTAGGTACTCTTGATCCGGCTGATTTACGTAAGAAGAAACAATTAAAACAACTTTATGTGGCGCTTCTGGAACGTTCCAATTTAGTTGGGGCAGCAGCAATTCATTTTACTAGTGAGCAAGAAGCGAAAATTTCAGAACGATTTGGAGTAGTGACGCAAGATTTAATAATTCCTCTGGGTGTTATTCCCCCCTTGAGTAATGATAATAGGGTAAGTGTAGTACGCAGTCAGTTGGCAATACCTGAAGATGTGCCTTTGATACTATTTATGTCGCGGATTGACCCGAAAAAGGGTTTAGATTTATTGATTCCAGCTTTAGAAAAGCTGATAGCGATTGATTGCAATTTTCATTTTGTTTTAGCTGGAACAAATCCCCAAGACCCAGATTACGAACAAAAGATAAAATTGAAAATTGAAAATTCACCTCTGCGATCGCACACTACAATTACTGGTTTTGTTAGCGGTGATTTAAAAGCTAGTTTACTACAAGCTGCTGACTTATTTGTGTTACCTTCATATTATGAAAACTTTGGCATTGCTGTAGCTGAGGCTATGGTAGCAGGAGTACCTGTAGTCATCTCCGATCAAGTGCATATTTATCAGCAAGTAATTGATAGTAATTCCGGGTGGGTATGTACAACAAATATACAAATACTTGTAAAGTTAATCAAAGAAGCTTTGCAAAATCCTCAAGAACGCCAGCAACGGGGATTAAATGCCCAAAACTATGCATTGCAGCATTTTAGTTGGGATGCGATCGCTCGGCAAATAATTCAAGCGTATCAACAAATTCTAGCAACTTAGTACGAGTTCAATTACTTATATACTTCTTACCTTGGTGATACCAGTCATACCACTGCTTTACACTCAATACTGCCAACAACAGAAGAATCAAAGCAATTAATCCCCCCTGTCTAGGCGCATCGAAGGCAAAAAACACCAAGGCAATGCACAAGGTATCTTGAAGAAAAACTGCCCACAATGGTAAACCACGCAAGCGGTAGAACCAGCCAACTTGAACTAATTGCAGCACTAAAGCAAATAAACCTCCAATTAAGGCAATCAGCCAGTTAGGTGCTGCTGTTGCGGAGGCGACTGCTAACCCCATAATTGCTCCTACTAAGGGAGACAGTGATAACTCAATTAGTTGTAGTATTCTTTGCCCCCAGAGTTTTTTTAAAGCAAATAATTCAACTAACGACCAACTAGTAAGGCAGCCTAACAACAGTGGTGAGGAAATGTGAGATAAAATTGGGACTTGTGACCATAAACTGCTGCCTTGTAACAGTCCAATGATCAATAGAGGTATGCCTATTCTCATTCCTGCTGCGGCAGAAGCAGAAAGCATGGCCAAGATTTCAACCATCACGGCACTCAAGGGTTAATAAGTAAGCCAATATTTGTTATTTATACTACCCACGAGTTTTGACAATTGCAGCATTAAACCATTGTTTGGAAGCAATAAAATTCTTAACTTCCCCCTTGCACCCTGCGCCTTGCCCCTCTGCTTTTTCTTTCCCCTCTGCACCCTGCACCCCGAAGTTGCTCCACTTGGGGAGACACGCCAGTTCCTTCAAGTCGGGAAACCCGCCCAACGGACTGGCTCCCCAAGACCGCACTTCTCTTCTGCCCCAATTCCTCTTCTCCATGCCCCATGCCCAGTTTTATATACCCAACCTTTGGTAAACATCTTCTAAATGCCGCAGATGTTGCTGAGGATCAAAACATGCCTCAATTTCTGCTGAAGACAGCCTTTGAGTAACACGCGGATCTTTACTAATCAAATTGTGGAAATCGCCTTCTGGTTTATTCCAAGCGGCATGGGCGTTTTCTTGGACGATCGTATAAGCTTCTTCTCGGCTGCTTCCCTTTTCTACTAAAGCGAGTAGCACTTTTTGGCTAAATACTACACCACCATAGCAATTGAGATTTCTGGCCATGTTATCTGGATAAACCAATAAATTTTTCACTAATTGGGTTATTTCCACCAACATAAAGTGCGTCAAAATGCAAGCATCTGGCAAGATTACCCGTTCTACAGAACTGTGGGAAATATCGCGCTCGTGCCAAAGGGCAACGTTTTCTAAGGCTGCACCGGCATGACTTCTTACCAGTCGCGCCATTCCTGTCAGCCGTTCAGAACGGATGGGGTTACGCTTGTGTGGCATGGCGGAGGAGCCTTTTTGACCTTTGGCAAAAAATTCTTCGACTTCTAGAACGTCTGTTTTTTGTAGATTGCGAATTTCCACAGCAAAACGTTCAATGGATGCTGCTATTAAGGCTAACTGCTGCACATAGTCAGCATGGCGATCGCGGGAAATCACTTGTGTTGAGGCTGTATCGGGTTGGAGTCCAAGTTTTTGGCAAGCGATCGCTTCTACACGAGGTTCAATATTGGCATAAGTTCCTACCGCCCCAGAAATTTTACCAACGGCGATCGTTTCGCGCAGAATTTTTAAGCGTTCTTGATGTCGCAACACTTCTGCCAACCATCCAGCCAACTTAAAACCAAAGGTAATCGGTTCAGCGTGGATACCATGCGATCGGCCAGCCATGACTGTATAGCGATGTTCATGCGCCTTTTGGCGAATAGCCCCAATCAAATCTTCTAGGCGCTGTGACAATACATCTAGACTAGCGACCAATTGCAGTGCTAAAGCCGTATCTAGCACATCTGAACTGGTTAAACCCAAGTGAATATAACGCCCGGCATCACCAACATATTCATTAACATTCGTGAGAAAGGCGATGACATCATGACGGACTTCTGCTTCAATTTCTAGTACCCGCTTGGGGTCAAAATTTGCCTTGGTTTTAATTTCCTCAACTGCACTAGATGGGATGTAACCCAGTTGGGCTTGGGCTTCACAGACCGCAATCTCTACCTGTAGCCAGGTTGTTAACTTATAAGATTCAGTCCACAGGTCGCCCATTTCGGGCAAAGTATAACGCTCAATCAACGTTCGCTGTTGAATACAACTGTCATATTCTACAATTTAATTAGCCCAATATATTTAATTTACTCAAGATCCCTAAAAGATCCCCGACTTCTTAAAGAAGTCGGGGATCTGTGAGCCAATAATAATATTTATATAGCTTATGCTTAAACATAAACTGTCTGGTCGTCAAATACCACTTTCATTATTAATAGCTATTAGTCTAACTGCAACTTCTCTTTTACCAACCTCATCTTCATTAGCAGAAACGTCCTCAATTCCACAACCTTCAAAGGCTCCATTACAACTAGATTTATTGACTAAGCCAAATGGTAATGTTATTACAGCTAACACTATTAGCCTCATAGGATTAACCACTCCTAGTTTATGGTGGGCACAAGAAAACTCCGAAAACAAGCTGTTGGATAATTGGATCGCATATCCACCTTCTGGACAAGAGCCTGGCCGAGTAGACTTGATAGTAAATCAGCAAATTTGGAGTTTACTAAACTATCTGGAGCGCTATAGTTTTGTCAATCGCTTGGGTAGCCAAGTCAGGAAGGAAGATTATAACGTTCGAGTTTTCAATTATCAAAAAGATATGTTGGCGACTTATACTTGTAACTTTAATACAAGTCCAACCTCATGCAATATTCAAATGAATGCTCAGAATATGTTAGGTCTGTTGCGTTCTAATTAAGCCTTGATTTTGGTGAATAAAGACTTGTACTGCTTTGTCACTAATGGAGGTAAAGGAAGCAAAAATTCACTTTTAGCAAAAACCTCACTGTTATTCTGTAACAGGTTGCGTAAAGGTTCTTGAATATCGGTAGGAACAATATTGGTAGAAATTGGTGAATTACTTTTGGTCAAAAGAGCAATTTGTTTAGCGACATCTGGTTGCCAACAAAAATCAATCCATTGAGATGATAAATCACTTTTGGTTACATTTATAGGGCGAATCCACAAATCTGCCCAAATTGCTGTTCCTGACAGAGGCACAACGGCGGCAAGTTGGGGATAACGCCCTAAAACTGGTATGACATCGCTTGACCAACCAACTGCTAACCAAGTATCACCAATAATTAGAGGCTGTAGGTAATTATTGGAACTGTAAAACTTTGCTTGTTGATTTAATGTTCTGAGTTCCTTTTCTAAGTTTGGTACTGTGTCCAGATTTTCTGTATTGTATGATTTTCCGAGTTTCTTCAAAACTAGACCAATTACTTCTCTAGGTTGATCTAATAACGAAATGTGCGATCGCAGTTCATCTCGCCATAAATCACTCCAATCTTGTGGTTTCCATCCTAACTTTTGAAATTTGTCACGATCATAAACAATCATCGTACTACCCCAACGGTAGGGAGCAGCCCAAATTTTTCCCTGAGTGTCCAGGTTGCCTTGGTCATTTCGTGTTACTAGTTGTCGCCATCTTGCATCTAAAATAGACCAATGTTTTAGCTGTTTAATCTCTGTCTCTGCTAACGGCTGAATCAGTTTTTGTTTAATTGCCGTTTCCAGCCAAGAATCTCCTAAAGTCGCCAAATCGGCTACAGGAGTTGGAGATTGCCTAAATGGGACAAAACGACTCCAAATCGGTTCTTGAGTGGGTTTTGGTTGCTTTTGCCAACCTTGCAATTGCTCAAATAAATTTTGTATTTGTTCGACTGGGGCAAATTTTAATTGCACCTTCTGCTGTAAATGTTGGCGAAATTTATTAACTACCTGACTAGGAATAGAACCTTTCAATAGCTGTACATTTAATTTTGTCTGGTTTTTTCCATTACATCCAACTAACAACTGTGAAAGTACTAGCCCACCTATACCTTGTAAAAAAGACCGTCGATCCATTAATTTGGGATTATACATTAGTTATGTAAGCAATAATTATAGCGATTTTCTTATGGATGAAATACACCACTCTAGCCCCTAGTTCCTAGACCCTTTTCCTTACTGGAGTGTCAAGAAATTTTACGAGTAACTTTGAAATGGCTAGGAGAAATATATTGCAGAGTTATGACAAATTTATCCCATTATATAAAAAAGCATTATCCCAAACATAATCAATTACCCTCCTCGCATCCTCTAAAGGAAGAACATGACAACATCCCTGGTCATCATAAGTCAATAAAGGAATTTCCGGTGCTGTTTTGTCATTTGTGTTTACCTTGCCATAAATATTTTCTAGATTATTCAATGGCCCTTGGATATCAAAATTGATTGTCGTGCCTAGTTTTTTCTCCATCCAAGTTTCGATGCGAGCATCTAATTGTTGAGGATTGAGGGGAATCGGGCTAGTGAGTAAATGATAATACACTAAGATGATTTCTTTACATTCTTCTTCTTCAGCTAAATCGATGAACATTTGAAATACACTAGCGTTATTAGCTAAATTTTTGAAAAACAGTGTTTCTGTGACATCTTTTTGAAATTTGATTTTTTTGTTTTTATAATTAGTATATTGTTTAAAGGCAAATCCACCTAAGGCGATCGCTAATGATAGAGTCGCTACTAATACGGGCATTACATTGCGGACTTTATCTGGTTCTACATCTAATGATTCGATAAAAAATGGTATATTTAGCACCAGTAAAATCGCAGCAAGCAGTAATAATAGGTTTGGCAATGCTCTTAATATTAGCGGAATTGCTGCACCAATGGCAGGAATCCCAAATAGTAATCGATCTTTCCAGGTCATACTCGTTGCTACGTTAGGAAAGAGCAAGTCAATATCTAGTTTGGGAATATTCTTATAGAAGTAGACATACATTTTACCGGGAATAAATTTCAATTCATTGATTTTATCTTTTTTATTCCTAAAATAATCTGCTTCTTTGAATTTAACTAGCAATACAATTCGCTCAAAAATATCAATAATTTTTTCTTCTTGCCAAAAAAATAATTTTTTGATCGAAATTTTTTTATTAGTGTCGCCCTGATAATAGCAGATGAATCGATCAAATTCATCGAAATCAACTTGCGTTTTTAAATCAATTAGAGATTTTGTATCTAATGCTCGTTGCACAAGTGGTTGAGGTAAAAGAATATAATTAGCTCTTTCCACAATATTTTTAAATGCATCAACCACTTTTAACTCCATTTCATCATACTGTTCAAATGTTGGTGGAGTCATGGGTTGGATATCTGCATTGGGGTTGAAGGGTATGTAGTTTTCTTTGATAATTTCTAAGGTGTGATAAAAGCGAAAGTGATAATATGCAGCTAAGATTTGACAAAATTCTTTAAATGTTTCTGTCTCGGCTTGATCTAGCTGACCATCTTGCAGACAAAGTTTGATAATATCGGTGCGATTGTAGGGAATAAATGCTTCTCGGTTTTCGTGAACAGTCATGTTATGAGATTAATCAAAATCCAACTAATAAGTTTGTCAAACCACCCCGCAGCGCTGGTCTCACCGCCTGTGCGAGTTTTAAGATATTCCGCGTAGGCGGTGAGAGAGTCACAGTCTTGGCGGTTCCCATCGATTGCGTTAGCGAATCGTTAGCGAGCGACGAAGGAGCATCACCCGTTAGCGTAGCGGTAGCGAGTCATCGAGCGTCAGGGACTTTGTTTGTGTAGCCGCGATTTCTAATCGCCTAGTGTTTCTGCTAGTATAAGTAAGTCGGGGAGAATAAATCAAACTATGTTAACTAATCTAAATTAGTTTGCCATATCAAGTACTGAAGAACCGGAAAAACTAACTCTCAATTATAATAAAAAATATTTATACAAAAGTTGTCCTGAAGATAATTTTTGCCATTTGTGGTAATGGTGTGCCAGTAAAGAAAACCGTTATATATATCAGATATTTTTAGGAATAACACGAAATAACAATGTATTTATTTGGTAATTCGATTCAGGAGTTATCACATACTGATTATGTTATTTATTATAACGAATTACTGTAATTGTAAAAATACAAACTTGTCTAATTGATAACACTGTGTTGAAAACATAATACAGAAATGAAAAGGAGTTAACTATGGATCTATCGGAACCGCCAAAATTGCTTGTTCCCTATGTAAGTGGATTGATTATCTTATGCATCTCTGTACTTTGGTTAGTTGATCAGTTTGTAACTTGGTTCCGTACTCGCACTAGTGACTTTCCCTTTGAGCCACTAATTGCTACAGCTACTGCTCTTGGGCTTTTATTTGTCTCTCCTGGCTTAGAAGAGAAAGATTGGACATTGTCATGGGTAATCTTTCTCATCGCCTTAGCGGTGTTGATATGGATGATGGGAAAAATACAAAATATCAAAAGGTGGCAATTCCAGACAGTGATTGCTATTTTTGTCCTTGTAAATGTAATACTATTTTGGAATTATAATCAGAATGACTTGCATGGTGAGACAATCAAGGTGATGTTGCAAACTGAACCGGATCGTGAGTCAATTGATAATTATTGGACACGCACTTGGGAGAAGAGTGCTGCTGAACAATTTCAAAAAGATTTTGGTGTAAAAGTCGAAATTATTCCTGTTAAAACTGGAGTTAGTAAACGTCTAGATCAATTTTTAGAAGCACTTGATCCAGAACTTCCACTCAAGCAAGGGGATGAAGTTGATGTGTTTGCTATTGACGTAATTTGGACTGGGTTAATGGCAAGACACGCAGCAAATTTACAACCAATTTTTCAGGACTTTTCCAATAAATTTAATTTTAATATCTTTGAAAATAATAAAGTTCGTGTAGGTAATAATACTAAGCTTGTCGCTGTACCTTGGTTCATTGATAATGGGCTACTTTTTTATCGCAAAGACCTACTGAAAAAGTATTTTCAAAGCGACCTTCCACCAAATACTTGGCAGGAGTTGGAACAGAAGGCTGTGGAAATTCAGAATCAAGAGCGAAAGCTAGGAAATAAGGACTTCTGGGGTTTTGTTTGGCAAGGTGATCCATCTGAAGGGTTAGTATGTAACGCTCTTGAGTGGCAGTTTTCTCATGGTGGCGGTACTGTTGTTGCCGTAAAGAATAACGTCATAGATGTAGATATTAATGTAGAAGCAACTACTAAAGCATTTGAGCGAGCAAAAAACTGGATTGGTAAAATTTCGCCACCGGATATCCTTATAGACTACGATCATAAAAAGGCATACCGAACTTGGAGAAAAGGCAATGCTGCCTTCATGCGTAACTGGCTATATGCTTACTCCGATACCTTTAAGGAAAGTCCAGAGCTGCCAAATCTTCAAGGTGATGTTGGGGTGACGTTATTACCTAAAGGTGATGATAAGAATGCAACCTATGCTTCCGCATTAGGCGGATGGCAGTTAATGATTAATGCTCATTCTCAAGGAAAGCAAAAGAAAGCTGCAATTGAGTTTGTAAAATTCTTATTAAGTAGGGAGCAACAAAAATTACTTGCACTTAAAACTGGTAAAGTTCCTGCCTTAAAAGAACTTTATACTGATGCAGAAGTCTTGGATAAGCTTCCATTTCTTAATGATAATGAGGATAATTCTAAACTCAACAAGCTGTTTACGGGTGAATCTCCTGTGATTGTGCAAAGACCATCCTCTTTAACAGATAGAAGTTACCCTATAATATCGGAGGTTTATCTTAATGGAGTTCGCAACATATTACAACGTAATGTTGTAGATACGCGAAAAGCTGTAGAGATGTTACGGGATAGAGTGAAGAATCATCTCAATACTTAATGCGCTTGGAGCATCCTATATTTAGACTCCAGAACACTCAGCAGCTTTTCTTCTACAGTCATCAGGTAAAGACGATTTCAGCTTCACCAATGACTGCAATAAATTGTTGACTGTCTCCTCCAGTGAGTCTAAGTGTATTCTATTGATGCGCTAGCTTTTTTTAGTAAGCTTGATCCAGTTTCATCAGTTTGAACTACTAACTTAACCACAGGATGTTTACCTTTCCATGTTATATTTTGAGCAAATTTTAAATTTGACAAAGCCAAGATTCATTTTCAATCCGTTTGGCAATAGGATGTTTTGTCGTTGTTCCAGGCTCAGATGTATCATTATGCCATCCTTGCCAAATATCTGTAGCAAGTTTAGAGAACTCACTTTGTACTTGGAACCAGCTAGGATTATTTTCTCTACTCCATAGGTAACACAACAAATCTAAAACTTTTTCAGAGGTGCGGTTACTTGTTGGATTTAATTTGTTTTTATTTGATTCAATTAATTGATCTTCTCCCATAAATACTCTTGTTAGCCCCTCTTTAGTGCTGAAATTACCCAGTTTTTTTGAACACCTAAAAATATCGAAGAGAGCATCACAAATACGGCGATTTAAGCCTAAATATATAGAGCCTTTAAGGGCTTTTAAAAAACGCTCTAAAGCATTAGTAGGGTCATTCTGAATTAATAGTAAATATTCTCCATGCAGCAAAGAAATTTCTGAAAGAACTGCTTGGCGGAAGTTTTCACTGTGACCAGTTGTTAAACTAGCATTAGCAAATTTATCAGCAAACTTAAAGACCTGTATTGACAAGTTACCATCTCCAAGTCTTACCCCGACTCGTCCTGCTAAAGCTAACCATCTAGTCACTCGCTGAGTTGAGCCAATACGTGATGCGTAGTGTGCTGCTTTGAGAAAATGTTCTATGGCTTTTTCAAGTGTATTTTTATCATTGCTCAGGTAGAACTCTATTCGCGCGGCATTTCCATAAATTTCAGATAAGGCTTTATAAATATCCAAACCTGGGTCTTTATAGCAAGATCCTCGTTTAATTGCGTTTTTAATTTTACTATCCCATTCTTCTAATTCAAGCCACTTGCTTCTTTGGTGGGATTCAAATAAATTTGGTTCATGTCCGCAGGAAAGCTCATATAAATAGATCTCTGACTGTATAAGAGCCTGTATAGGAACAAGCTCTTGTTTTACTTCCTCATCATCCTCAAATACTTTTTGAATTTCTGCAATGAGCGACTTTAAATTACTGATATTGCCTTGAGTGTTAGATAGTCTTAGCTCCAGTCGTTTTGCCAGAAGATAACAACGATAAAAATTGAGCCGATATGAAAAATAAATGTTTTCCTTGGGAATTATCTTCAGTTCATCTATAGCTATATCGGCAATTCTATTAATTTCAGTTGGCTGACATTCATCATCCAGAAATTGAAAATTCTGAAAAGCTTTCCTGGCTCTAGTTAATCGCTTTCTCAATTCAGAAAGAGCTTTGCAC
This sequence comes from Halotia branconii CENA392, assembly GCF_029953635.1. NCBI lineage: Bacteria > Bacillati > Cyanobacteriota > Cyanophyceae > Nostocales > Nodulariaceae > Halotia > Halotia branconii. Next base: position 5,535,650 of record NZ_CP124543.1, read on the forward strand.
GCTGAAACGTAGATTTCTATATCGAGTTTGTCATTTGCATTCTGATCTACAATCCATTGTTTAGCAGCGTAGACAGTCGCTTGTAGCATAGTGATCATTGAGTCCCGATCTACCCAAATCCCTTGATACTTTTGCTGCTTTCCCAAAATTATAGTTGTTTCAACTAAAGAATCAATGCTGCTGTCTAAGGTTTTTGTCGAGATGCTGATGTTACCTATATCTTCTGTTAAGCCCATGTGTAAGCTACAAGCACCAATAGCATTCTCTAAAATTGTGTTTCCAGAAGTATAAATCCATTCAATCAACTCACTAGGTTGATTGTTGTAACTAAAGCTACAAGTCACTTTCGCCATAATTACTGGATTAAGCAAATCAAAGGACTTGGCCTCTATTTGTCTTGTTGAATAAGAACCTGGAGTTTTCAGTTCGCATTCTGCCTGATAACCAATTCGTACAAACTTCTGGTATAAATCTTTATACTCTTCTCCCGCGTTTATATATTTAGATAAAGTTTGAAATTCTGTTTTTTCAACTCTAATATGAAGGTTAGGTAAGTTTTTAGGCATTTGCTCTTTGATCGCAATGCTCATGAACAGTCTAATCGCTTCTTGCTGACTAAAGCTTGTTTTGCCTCCAGCTTTAAGTCTTCTCCAAGTTCGCTGTAGCTTGTCAATTACTTCGAGTCTCAGTTTTAAACCTAATGTTGGGTGGTTTTCGAGGTTATCAATCAGAGATTTTAGGTAGTCATTTTCCTGATCGTTAGAATTTTCTTGAAAAAGCTTTTTGCTGGCGATCGCTATTTTATTACTGGCGATCGCTAAGAACTCCTGGGTTGTAGGCACTAAATCTTCAAAATCCAAAAACTCAAGTAATGTAACTACTTGAGCCACTTGAAAAAACACTTCTGGAGTTACTCGAATAATTTTGGTTTTTTCTGGCAAAAACCCGGCGGACTCCAGTAACTCGTCCACTCCGCTTTTTCCCAACAATTCACGCATTTTTTCAGGATTAGGCAGTTCGTCAATATTAGATTCAATTTCTCCTGAGTTACTTTCAAGCTCTATTTTTGATTTCTTTTTGGATACCTTACCTTTTTGCAGACTCTCGCATAGTTTAATCAAGTTTTTACGGTCAACTGGCAATCGTTGCTTTTTACCTTTATTCAAAAAATTAATTACAACTGGACGGCTAACCCCCATCCCTTCAGATAACTCTACCTGGGTTGCTCCCATTTTGTCTAAGTAAAAGTAGAGCAGCTCCCGTAGTTCTTCTTGGTCTTCAATGCTTTCTTGGCTCATAATCTTTATTCTAGCTAGAACGAAAATCTAGATGTAAATTATATTGACATTGAAATGGTTCTTTCTTATTTTTTTTGTCGTTTCTAATACAGAAATTAATTTTACAAAACTTTATTTTTATGAAATCTTGTTAATTATGGGGTTTTCTATAGTTTTTTTGAGATTTTCTTCAAAAAATCTTCATTTTTATTTATTTCAGTAGCATACGCTACATTTTTGATCATGGAAAACATGTTTTTATAATTTACACACAACATCAAATTTACAGTGTATGGATAGTTTATGCCTCCCAATAGAGCAAATCCTTGACTCCTGTGAAGACCACGTAGCTAGGCTTCAGCAATCCAATACGGCTGGATTTATAGAAATCCAGTGCTGTCCTATTCGAGGACAGTATAAAACCAAGTGCCAATATGGATTTTACCGAAACTTTCTAATTGCACCAGAAGACTTAGCTGTTTGGAAGACTCCTCCGTTACTTAGACAGCGAGAAACCTTGGAAACTGTAGATCAAGTTATGACAATGCTTAACAGTGCATTGTTTGAGACTTTTCATCTACAGCAAGGTCATGCAAATATTCTGATCTGGCATCGTGAGCAGAGGAGTCAATACGGTCAATATGGATTTCAGTTTTGTCCATCAATAGTCCACGGAATTAAGCTTTGTTGATTTTAGAGGTAACGACAGCACAGCTGTACCTCATACATTTTTGAAATGAATTGCACCTAGTGTGAGGGTAATTCTAAACAACTGAATAAATTTATACTAAGGATCATCGCATCGATGGGAATAACCACGACGGATGTAGTTGAAGCTTAAGCTTCACACATCCGTTTTTGCGTTTTTATCTACTAAAAACACAAATTCATGATTCTTCTAGTGTCAGTAGTAAAAACAAATGACTACTGACGTGAAATACCACCCCTTCCAATACTGTTCGATTAACAAACTGATCTGTTGAGGTAAGCAGGGGAAGAAGAGAGGCAGGGGAAGAAGAAGACTAGACAATAACTTCCTTTCCTCCATGCTTCAAGAGCTTATCCGAACCGTATTGCCACCCTTTCACAAGATGGGATGAGCTTAAAACTTGAATCACATCAACTTTATCTGAGAAGTTCACAACCATGAAAAAATTAACTGCTAAGCTCATCAAGAGTTTTTTATTAGCAATATTTGCTTTCGTGATCGCTTACGTTCTATCAATAGGCTTTGGAGCTTTGGATATTTTCATAATGCTACTGCCCTTTGTGGGAAATTTGTTTTATAAGTTGGGAATGATCCTTTTGTGTTTAATAACAATAACAGTTATTTTAGAATCCCTGCGTTAAGTGAAAAAGCAGAGGAGCAGAGGAGCGATCGCCCGCTTTTTTCATCACCAAAAAAACTGTTAACAAGTTCTTTAGTGCAATCGTTTTCCTCTTGAATCAAGAAATCATCGCACCGAATAAACCATTAGTAATTCATTACCATAGTTGAGATCACATGATTAATAACATACATATTGCAGCACCATATTTTGTGGCGCTAATTCTTGGCATAATTTACCGCAAACCTGTTTCTGACTTAATCACTCGTTTGGTAAAAGCTAAAGTTTCAAGCAGTGGAGTAGAAGTAGAAACCCACAAACAACTTGGAAAACTCACTCATCAAAGTCAAGAAATGACCTTTATTCTTAAAGAAATTAACAATAACATAGAGAAAATAGCTCACAATGAGAAGCCTTACACTGATTATTTAGAAGCACTTCAAGATACGGAAAGGCGGATTCGAGAATGTTTTGAAAATGATGAGTTTAATAGCAAAAATTATGTAGAAATTAAAATATTGGCGGTTTCTATGACATTTTCATGGAATTTTGTTGCTGGTAAAGTTCCTAAACTATTAAAGGACTATGCAAATGCACATATCAATACTGAAATCTTACTTGTTGATAGTGATTATTTAGAATCACTCCAGCTTGAAACTTACGATATTAATTGGGCAGCAGAAAGTAGACAACGAGTGATGCAGATCAAAAATTTCATCAATAGATTACCAGATGACTGGCGTGACAGATTTTCGATTTCAGCTAGAGTGTACAAAAATGTACCTCATTGGCACGGCTTTTTGGTAAATAGTGAACACTTATTTTTAGGAAGAACTGATTGGGATTTTTCTACAAATAAACCTAAACTTAGTGTAGGTCAAAACAAGTATCGATACTTTAATCACAGTGCTGTTGCAGGTTCAGAACGTATTGATCTGTTTTCAGATTGGCACAAATACTACTTTGAGTTTGCTTCCAAATCTATCCACGATATTAACTAGAACAGGTGTTAACAGATTTTATGTCCACAATCAGCGATCGCACACCATAAAAAAACCGGGTAACATTAAAGTCCCCCGGCTTATTTATTTGTTAACGAAATTAAACTTTAGCAGCTGACTTGGTGATCATATTTAATTCACCCTTAGCATACTTAGCTGCAAAATCTTCCAGATTAACTTGCTTAATCTTGCTAGCATTGCCAGCAGTGCCAAATTGTTGATAGCGTTCAGCACAAACTTTTTGCATGTACTTGATAGAAGGCTTGAGGAAGTGACGGGGGTCAAATTCCTTAGGATTACTTGCCAAAGCTTCACGTACCGCAGCAGTAATCGCCAAACGGTTATCGGTGTCAATATTTACCTTGCGTACACCACTCTTGATACCTTTTTGAATTTCTTCTACAGGTACGCCGTAGGTTTCAGGAATCGCACCACCATACTGGTTAATTAGTGCAAGTAAATCTTCAGGTACAGAAGAAGAACCGTGCATTACCAAGTGGGTGTTAGGCAAACGGCGGTGAATTTCTTCAATCCGGCTGATTGCCAAAATTTCGCCAGTTGGCTTGCGGGTAAACTTGTAAGCACCGTGACTAGTGCCAATAGCCACAGCCAAAGCGTCTACTTGAGTTGCTTCGACAAAATCAACTGCTTGGTCGGGGTCAGTTAGTAGTTGAGAATGGTCAAGTGTACCTTCAAATCCATGACCATCTTCAGCTTCACCAGCACCGGTTTCTAAAGAACCCAAGCAACCAAGTTCGCCTTCAACACTAACACCCAAGGAGTGAGCTACGTTTACTACTTCGCGGGTAACGTTGACGTTATATTCAAAGCTGGCTGGTGTCTTAGCGTCAGCTTCTAGTGAGCCATCCATCATGACGCTGGTAAAGTTATTCTTCATTGCTGAGTAGCAAGTAGATGGAGCATTACCATGATCTTGGTGCATGACAATGGGAATCTGAGGATAGGTTTCTACCGCTGCCAAAATCAGGTGACGCAGAAAGTTTTCTCCTGCGTAATTACGAGCGCCACGAGAAGCTTGCAAAATTACGGGGCTATCTGTTTCTGCCGCCGCCTTCATGATCGCTTGAATCTGTTCTAAATTGTTAACGTTGAAAGCTGGGATGCCGTAACCGTTTTCAGCCGCGTGATCTAGAAGCAGCCGCATTGGTACAAGCGCCATAAATAGTCCTCCTAATGTTGTTGTCAGCTAGTCGGTGTGAGAGAAGCGCAATAATTACGCTAAATTTTAAGAGTTTTTTCAACTTATAGGAAATTATAACTAGAGTAGTGTGCTTATGTTGAAAAAGTTTGCGCCATCACTAATCAAGATGCCTGATGCTGGAACTAAACTACTGTCAAGTGTGCTACGTCACACTGATCGGTTTTAGTAGCGTGTTTTGGTAACGTATTGTTTTAAATAGTCTACCATAAGCGATCGCTCTGTTCATCTTCACAAGTGATTGCTCGTGACCCAAAAGGCAAAGGGGCATACTTCGACTGCGCTCAGTAACCAGGGGGCAGGGAGCGGGGGGAGCAAGCCCTGCCCTGAAGTTGTGGAGCGGAACATGAATATCAAGCCCCTTCTTCGGTAGACGCTCTGGATTGGTCAAAGTACAAGATCCGTTACTACCTCCACTCTGCTAACAACTCCCTACTCCCCTGCCTTTGGCAGTGACAAAATATTGACTAACTGCGATCGCATTTCTACTATCCAAAGCAGTCAATAAAGACTTGTCGATGGCAAAAATGTGTTGAAACAAACAGAAAATTTGATCTCTAGCTACACTTGGTCAGAGCAATTGTGAGGATTTTTCGATTAGTTATGGAAACCTTAAAAGATGCCAGCTAAATATGCTTTAGCCAACTTAAGGCTGTCAGGATCAGAAAGTAAAGAGTAAAAGGCAATTTATTTTGACTTTTAACTTTCTGTTTTTGTTCAGCTTCCCACAACAGGAGGTTTAATCTTGAGTAAATTGAAAGTTGGTATTAATGGATTTGGTCGAATTGGACGACTTGTATTACGTGCTGGCATCGATAACCCCAATATCGAGTTTGTAGGCATTAACGACTTAGTACCGCCAGATAACCTCGCTTATTTATTTAAATACGATTCGACCCACGGTAAGCTCAAAAGCAAGGTTGAAGCAAAGGAAGACGGTATCGTTATTGATGGGCATTTTATTCCTTGCATATCAGTTAGGAATCCCGCAGAGTTACCTTGGGGACAGTTGGGTGTAGATTATGTCGTAGAATCTACAGGACTCTTCACTGGATATGAAGGAGCGGCAAACCATCTCAAGGCAGGTGCAAAGCGAGTAATAATTTCTGCTCCCACCAAAGATCCTGATCGTATTCCTACTTTATTGATGGGTGTCAATCATGACTTATTTGACCCTAGCAAGGATCTAATCGTTTCTAATGCCAGCTGCACTACAAACTGTCTGGCTCCCATTGCTAAAGTGATCAATGATAACTTTGGATTGACCGAAGGATTGATGACCACAGTTCACGCCATGACTGCTACTCAGCCAACTGTAGACGGCCCTAGCAAGAAAGATTGGCGGGGTGGCAGAGGTGCAGCCCAGAACATTATTCCCTCTTCTACTGGTGCAGCTAAAGCCGTGGCACTGGTATTACCGGAGTTGAAAGGCAAGTTAACTGGGATGGCGTTTCGAGTTCCTACTCCCGATGTTTCTGTGGTTGATTTGACTTTTAAGACTGCTAAAGCTACCAGTTACCAAGAAATCTGTGCTGCGATGAAACAAGCAGCAGAAGGGGCGTTAGCAGGTATTTTGGGATACACAGATGAAGAAGTTGTATCGACAGATTTTCAAGGCGATACCCACTCTAGTATCTTCGATGCGGGTGCTGGAATTGAATTGAACTCCAACTTTTTCAAGATAGTTGCTTGGTATGACAACGAATGGGGCTACTCGAATCGTGTTGTTGACCTGATGTTGGTGATGGCACAGAAAGAACAAGTTGCCGTGGTTTGATTCAGGAGAGACGCGATTAATCGCGTCTTTACAAAGTGATTAACTTTTGGGATTTGGGTAAATGCTTAAAAGCAAGATTAAATTAAGTGTCTTTACTTAGCAATTTAGTAATATGAAACACATGCAAATTTGGTAATGTTTAAGGCGATCGCCTGAGGCATCCAAATCGCATTTTCCTCAACACCTAAACCCTAATCCTATGCGTCGAACCAAAATTATTTGTACTGTTGGGCCGGCTACATCTGCACCTGAGCGTCTGCAAGCTTTGGTGGAAGCGGGCATGAATGTAGCGCGATTGAACTTTTCTCACGGAGCTTATGAATTTCACGCCCAAACTGCTCGGCATCTCAGACAAATTAGTACTGAACAGCAAAAGCCGATCGCGATTATGCAAGACTTGTGTGGTCCGAAGATTCGGTTGGGAACTCTACCACCGGCAGGGCTAACAGTCGAAACTGGTGAGGAAGTCACTTTTTTGCTGCAAGACAAGGGTGATAGCATCGACGAATTACCCTTACCCTTGCCGACTTTATTTGCAATGGTACGGCCAGGCGAACCGATTTTGATTAATGATGGTCGTGTCAAGTTGATTGTTACCGATCGCGATGCTGATAAAATTCGAGCTTTGGTCAAAATTGGTGGTGTTATTTCAACTCACAAAGGAGTAAACCTCCCAGAAACTCCTTTACCTGTGAGTTCTATTACCGAGAAAGACTTGATGGATTTGCGCTTCGGTATTCAGTTAGGCGTAGATTGGGTAGCGGTTTCCTTTGTGCGATCGCCTCAAGATTTAGAACCAGCCCAACGCATGATCGAAGCTGCTGGGGCTTCAATTCGCTTAATTGCCAAAATCGAAAGAGCAGAGGCTGTAGAACATTTTGACTCTATTCTTGAAGTTGCCGACGCTGTAATGATTGCTCGTGGCGATTTAGGGGTAGAAATGCCGATTCATGAAGTACCTCTAATTCAAAAGGACATTATTCGCCGTTGTAATCAAGCTGGTAAGCCAGTAATTACAGCTACCCAAATGCTAGAGTCGATGATTAGCGCTCCTGATCCTACCCGTGCTGAAGCTACCGATGTCGCTAACTCAATCTTGGATGGTACAGATGCGGTAATGCTTTCTGGTGAAACTGCTGTGGGACAATACTCTAGCGCCGCTGTCCAAGTGATGCACAATATCGCAGTCAGAACAGAACAGTCTTTAAATGAAGGTAGTAGACATGCCTGGTGTCATGATGCAGGTAGTCTCAGCGTCACCGAATCGGTAGCCGAAGCAGTATGTCGCATCGCTTATGAAACAGGCGCACGAGCAATTTTGTGTAACACTTCTTCAGGAAGTACAGCAAAAATGGTGTCTAAATATCGTCCGACTACACCGATTATTGCCCTCACTCCTGATGAAACCGCTTATCGTCAACTTGCTCTGTCTTGGGGTGTTGAACCCTTGCTAATTCCGCCAGTCTACAATGCCGAAGAGATGTTTATGAATGTGGTAGACACAGTTGTAGAAATGGGTCTAGCGAGTTTGGGTGATAAGGTAGTGATTACCTCTGGTGTGCCAATTGGTAAATCAGGAACAACTAGTTTAATTAAAGTGCATTCGATTGGACAGCCAATTTCAGCTTGATGCATCTAGAATGAGGCTGTGGCTGTGGACATAAAGCAAAATTGGGCAATGATGAAGAAAAATTGCCAGAATCATAAATTGTAGACACCGAAACAAGTTTAAAGAATAGGGAAATCAGTAAATCCTCAATAAACAACCATCCCGGAGTATTTTATGTCTAAAAGTTTACTAGAACAATTGCGCCAAATGACTGTAGTGGTTGCAGACACTGGGGATATTCAAGCGATTGAGAAGTTCAAACCCCAAGATGCTACTACCAATCCTTCCCTGATTACCGCTGCGGCACAAATGCCAGAATATCAGGAAATTGTTGATCAAACTTTACTCCAAGCTAAAAACGATGCCGGAGCAGGTGCAAGCCAAGCGCAGATAGTTTCTCTGGCTTTTGACCGTTTGGCAGTTGCCTTTGGTTTGAAGATTTTACAAATTATTCCCGGTCGGGTCTCCACAGAAGTAGATGCTCGCTTGTCTTTTGATACAGATGCTACCGTCGCTAAGGCGAGAGAATTAATTGCCCAATACAAAGCTGCTGGAGTTGGCCGCGATCGCGTCCTCATTAAAATTGCTACCACCTGGGAAGGTATCAAAGCTGCGGAAATCTTGGAGAAAGAAGGTATTCATTGTAACTTAACCTTATTATTTGGTCTGCACCAAGCGATCGCCTGTGCTGAAGCTGGTGTTACCCTCATTTCTCCTTTTGTCGGACGGATTCTTGACTGGTACAAGAAAGACACTGGACGAGATAGCTACCCTTCTGCTGAAGATCCTGGTGTATTGTCTGTTACTAAAATCTACAACTACTACAAGAAATTCAGTCATAAAACCGAAGTCATGGGAGCCAGTTTCCGCAACGTTGGCGAAATTACCGAACTTGCAGGTTGTGACTTGCTGACGATTTCTCCAGCGCTATTGGGAGAATTACAAGCAACCGTTGGCGAACTACCACGTAAACTCGACCCCGCCAAAGTTGCAAACTTGGAAATTGAAAAGATGTCCATTGACAAAGCTACCTTTGACAAGATGCACGCTGCTGACCGCATGGCATCTGACAAACTAGCAGAAGGCATCGATGGTTTCACCAAAGCATTAGTTTCTTTAGAGAAGCTATTGGCAGAAAGGCTAAGTCGTCTAGAAGAAGCAGTAACAAGTCATTAGAATTTAGACGGCAAAATTTATTGGTTCGTAGTAAGTACTTTAGTGCTTAAAACTCAGGACTAAAGTCCTGACTACGAACTTAATTATTTTATGGAGCGCGGGGTATTGCTGATACCGTTTCTTTGTGAAGCTGCGCCAAACTCTCTTAAACTCTTAATCTTGGCGTACTTTGCGTACTTTGCGGTAGCCTACGGCAAGCCCTTCGGTCTACGTTTTTGATTTCTTATACTAAGCCTGAGATAATTGGGCGCATCTTCATACAGAATTGGTATGAGTATTGGATCGTCGATCCGATACAAGAGCAAGTAACAGTTCTGGAATGGATAGAAGGTTTTTATGAAGAGAAGGTGTATGTAGGCGATAATGCGATCGCTTCGCTTGTATTTGCTGATTTAAAGTTGACTGCTGCTCAAGTTTTGCAAGGGTAAGATAGTATAAAAACTTTCGCAATTTATTTATATATAAAACAAAGCTATACAGATTTTTTACAGGATATTCTAAATGCAATTTAGTGAAGTTGAGTCTTTTATACAAGCAGCAAAAAGTTTGTTACTGGCTGAGCGAAGTCGAAGCCAGCAGATGCCATTTAGCTAGTAAAAAGTTAAAAAACAATAAAAAATAGGGAAGTTTCCTACTTTATAGCAAGTAGCATAGAAACTTCCCTTCAAGCTTTCCAACCTATGTTAATCATAGTTTTCAGCTTGACATGAACCGTATTTAGTTAAACATCAATCATTAAAACCGCTGCCAGTTATACATTAATCTTCCATGACGATCGCGCACAAGTTCCCATTCTCCATGACGATAGCGTTGTCCAGAATAATTTATAGAACGATAGCGTCTTCGATAATAATGTTGTCGATTCCGCCTCTGTCTATAATGTTGTCGATTTCTTTGTCTATAATGTTGTCGATTCCGCCCTCGTTTATAATGTTGTCGTCGAGTCCGTCGTCGAGTTAGTAAAAGTTCTCCACTTTGACCCTTAACTAAATTCGTTTCTGACTCCTGACTTTGTTCATTAGTAACATTATTGAGACTACTATCCTTAGCTTGAGCCAAAGCAGGCGGATAGGTAAAGGCTAATACTAGCAGCACGATTGAGGATAGCTTTTTGAAACCTTTCACGTTTTTGCTTTTCCTAGACTATTGGTAATAAATTTATTAATTACTTGAAATTAGTAATTATGTAGTTCAAAATTCACAAACATCAGTAATGCAAAAGTATGAAAGTACTCATATTGAATGCCGGATCAAGCAGCCAAAAAAGTTGTTTGTATGAAATTGCCGATGATGCTCTTCCTAATGAAGCGCCCCAACCTCTTTGGGAAGGAAAAGTTAACTGGACTCAAGATCGGGGTGTGGCAGAAATTAAGGTAAAAACAGCTACGGGTGAAACGCTGCAAGAATCAATTTATGGTGATTCTCGCCGCGCCCATGTTGCTTATATGCTTTATACCCTCAGTCGCGGCGCTACCAAGGTGATTGGCCAACTATCAGAAATTGATGTGGTAGGACATCGTGTGGTACACGGCGGACAGAATTATCGAGGTAGTGTGATAGTTGATGAGGATGTAAAAAAAGCGATCGCTAGTCTGTCTAACTTAGCTCCAGCTCATAATCCGGCCGCATTAGAAGGAATAGAAGCGATTGAACAAAGCTTAGGAGAAGTCACCCAAGTAGCAGTTTTTGATACAGGATTTCATGCTACTCTACCGGATGCCGCAGCCATTTATCCTGGCCCTTATGAGTGGGTAGAGCAAGGCATTCGCCGCTACGGATTTCATGGCATTAGTCATCAATATTGTTCTAGTCGGGCTGCTGATATTCTTGGTAGAGATTTAACATCTCTGCGTTTAATCACTTGTCATTTAGGTAATGGTTGTTCTTTGGCAGCAGTTAAAAACGGTCGCAGTATTGATACAACTATGGGATTCACACCTTTAGATGGATTGATGATGGGCAGCCGTTGTGGTTCCATCGATCCAGGTATCTTAATTTACTTGTTGCGCCAATCTAATTATTCTGCCGAAAGTCTCGATTATTTACTGAATAAAGCTTCTGGTTTACGAGGAATTTCGGGAGTATCCAGTGATTTACCTCAAGTTATGGAAGCGATCGCTCAAGGTAATTATCGCGCTCAACTGGCTTGGGATATCTATGTGCATCGCTTACGTTCTGGTATTGGTGCTATGCTAACTAGTCTGGGGGGATTAGATGCTTTGATATTTGCGGCTGGGATTGGTGAAAAATCTCCAGGGATTCGCCAAGCCGCTTGTGAAGCTTTGGGATTTTTGAATCTGAAAATTGATCCGGAAAAAAATCAGCACCATCCTGTAGATGAGGATATAGCTACACCAGATTCAGCAGTGCGAGTATTAGTAATTCGTACTCAAGAAGATTGGGCGATCGCTCAAGAATGTTGGCAAATATTGAAAAGATAAATTCTGTAATTTATTCTTACGCAAATAACAACCACCGCATTGTCGATTTCCCAATTTGGGGCAAAATAAAACTTAAAGCCCACTTCATAAGTAGTGGGACAAAAACTGACACCAACACGAAAAGTAAAAACTTCAACGGAGAGCTAAGCACAAAACTAGGAATTAGACAAGTTATTCCCCACGCAATCCAATTGAGGTACTTAGAGTCAATAGAAGTAAATCTTTGAAGTTTATTAACAAGCACATAACGGATAATAGCAAAAGCGATCGCTGCTACTAACCAAGCAAATATAGACAGTAATATTCCAGCTTTTGCTTGATAAAGTTTCTCGGCTACAAAACTAGTAGGTGCAAAAGAAGCTAATTCCCAAGCTAAAAGATTTAATTTCTTTCGTAGATAACTTAACAATTGTTCAGTGAGCCAATAATGAGCAGAAACAATTATTAAGCAGTTTGCATCTTGAAGAAAATCTCTACGGATTTTATGAAATATATCACCACTCAAAAATACGGTACTTTGTAAAAGTATATCTGGCTTTTCATCAACAGATGCAGTTAATTGAGACTGTTGATAGTAGCAATTAAAGGTAAGTCCAGATTGTAAATTTGTTTTCTTATTTAAAGATTTACTTAGAAGTAATCTAAAAATATTGATGATCACAAACAAGTAAGAATTTTGAGACTTATTTCTCAGACTTTCTGGATTATTGAAAAAGCTATAGTACCAGAAGGGAAGCAGTAACTTTGGTGGAATGTACAAAGAACAACCAGTTTTTTGCGCTTGCTGAATCTGTTCTACAACTGTCTCATTGAGATAAAAACTATACTGTCCTTGTTCAAACTTGAGTTTAAAAGCAGCGCCTTGAGGAATTTGCAAGCAATAAGAAAGTGTAACGCCTGTTTGCGGAGCAGTATTTGTATTATCAACGACCATTTCGAGATAAAGATGAATTGGCAATACCTTGTACTAAAGTAATTAAAAAATCCAGTGTTCCACGCCACTGTTTTTCTCCTGCAACTACCCCTTCTGTATGTATTTTAAGAATTAAATCTTTCTCGTAATCAGGTAACTGAAACAGTTCTTTATGATAACGGCTGATAATATCACCATCTAACTGCATCACAGTTTGGGCATAAATAATATCAATTGTAGATTTTGTGGCATCACCACTGTCAAGTGCAGCTTTCAATTCTGCTACTTTTCGTAAGGTACGCACAAACTTATCATTATCCAATAATTCTTGTATTTCTTGAGAATTTTCTTCCCAATCTTTTCGCCAACTTGCTGAATTTTCTCCCTCAATCACAGGAGTTGGAGGAGGTAATATTGGTCTAGCTAACTTCACATAATTTGGATCGGTTTCAACTATGTTTCCATGCTTTTGTTTTTTTAAAAATTCTAGGCGTTGTTGATATCTTTCTACTTTCTCATTGGGCAATTTATAAAGGTTAGATTTGGGATCAATTATAAGGTAAAAATACTCTCTTTCAAGTTGTGTAAATAAACTTCGATAACGGTTACGTAAGTTTTGATCTTGAGGACTATCGCCAGGGATTCCTCTTTCATCAAAATAATCGGGGTCATTGATAGAATAAATTGTCTGATATGCTTGCCAAGCATTAAACTTTGCTCCACTAATTTGCTCGACAACCATCGTATTTACTTCTAAAGCTGTGATATCGTCTACTAATCCTTGTACAGACTTGACTAGATTGTCTAACAAACATCGAGCTTGAGTTTGAATCTCATTAGACATAGTGAAAACCTCTAGAATACTTTTGACTAAATATTTAGTTATAGTGCTAAATTTATTAATTTGTACTAATACCATGTAACCTACAGCTTGCACTCAATCGCTGTAGGTATTTAGTTTTAAATATCAATTTATCAATAATGCTTAAGAACGAGATATAGATTGTTGCGAACCTTTGCGTGTTCTCAGCATTTCCATTAAAATTCCATAGATTTTATGCACAGATTCTATATTTTTTTGCATAATTTCACGGCTTTCTTTAACTTGACTTAAATGAAATTCGCGTAGTTCTGTATAAGGGCTACTACCAAGAAATTGACTACCAACTTCATTTTTGATATCACCATTCACAAGATTGATAACGGTATGCATACGATTACCCGCTTTGGGAAACTCTTGCCCATTTTGTAATTCGCTACCTGAATCGGTAGATGGTTCTGAAACCCAAGTAGTAATTTCTAATTCCACAACTTGAACTATTGCTTTTTTGATAGCATCTGTAATATCGTCAAAATTAAATCCATTTCTATCAGCATTAAGATTAGTAATTATTGTCTCAAAATCACTAACTTTTGTGGTAATGGCTTGACCATTATTTTCCATGCTTTCTGTAACATTATTATCCATAATATTGTGGTAAGTGCAGTTTTCAGTACAAACAAAATTTAATTATAGTATTATAACGAAAGCTTCAGTAATTTTACTTAAAAAAAGTAAGTAAACTCAAAACAACTTAATGATTTAAGAATTGTTTATAAAGAAAAGTGAAGTTGGGACTTTTAAAAGCTATAGCGCTGCTTGGTCGTGTGCAGTAAACTCTGGTGATGAAAAGTATAATCTTAAGTAGTAGCACGTCAAGACTAAATTAATGTAAAAAATTGTAGGTTGGGTCGAAGAATGAGACCCAACATCGTGACTAGTGTTGGATTTTGCTTTGCTCAACCCAACCTACACCTAAAATAAGTAATTTTACATAAAAAATATCATAATAAAATGAGATAAATCTACCCATAAAGACAAGTAAAATATGTGGTTGTTATCTCGCCAAGCTGTGATCACACCTTTTGTAGCTTGTTTATGCATGTTAGGAATTGGCTTAATTCAATTTCCCAAACTGCAAAAACTACTATATAATCAACAAGCTATTTCTATAGAGACTTTAGAAAAAGATATTCAATCCGAAAAATTGCGGCTGAATTTCTTAAAGAGAATGCCTAGTTTTGGTTACGACAATTTCATTGCAGATTGGGTATATCTTAATTTTTTACCCTATTTTGGTGATGACGAAGCACGCGCTAAAACAGGTTATAGCCTGAGTCCAGAATATTTTGAAGTAGTTCTCAAAAATGACCCCCGATTTTTAGCAGCTTATCTAAGTCTTTCTGCTAGTACTTCTATTTATGCTGCTATGCCAGAACGAACTATAAGTTTGATGGAGAAAAATTTAAAATCATTATCTCCTCAAGTCCCGGAAAAATCTTATTATGTGTGGCGTTATAAAGCAATTGATGAATTACTATTTATGGGCAATTCTCAAGCTGCTCAACATTCGTTCTTAATGGCAGCGGATTGGGCTAATAGTTATTCAGATGAAGAAAGTAAATATGTAGCTGCAATTTCTCAAAAAACAGCAGAATTTTTGAGTCGTAATCCTAATAGTAAATATGCTCAAATTGCCACTTGGTCAATGGTGTTAAATAATGACGTAGATGAAACAACTCGTAAAATAGCAATTAATAGAATTGAAGCTTTGGGTGGAAAGGTAATTACTACTCCTGAAGGCACTCAAAAAATTATGTTTCCTCCAAAAGATTAAATATATGAGTCAGTAGTCAGTGGTCAGTTGTTAGTTGTTAGTTGTCAGTAGTCAATGGTTACAGAAAAAATAACTAATTGACAACTAAGTAAGTCGGTTGGAATAAATCAAACTATGTTAAGCGATGTAAAATCATTGTAATTGATTTTGTAGTAAGGGCTTTAACCCTTTTTTGAGGACTAAAGTCCTCTCGACGAAACGTTACGCGTAGCTTGCTTACCCGGAGGAATACACTACAAACTTTTAATTATTTCTGCCGTTCTACTTAACAACTGACCACTGACAAATGACAACTGATATCTTTTGGTATGATGGCAGATTGATTCAATCCCAAACTTTAGAGTTAAATATTAACGATCTGGGTTTACTTTATGGGGCAACGGTTTTCACGACGTTGCGAGTTTATGATCATTCACTCGATAGTAGTTTAACTAATTGGCTTTTACACTGCGATCGCTTACTTTTTTCTTTACAATCTTTCGGTTGGCAACAACCAGATTGGAACCGTGTACGCCAAGGTGCAGAGGCTATCCTGGCACATTTCCCCGTTCTGAGAATTACTCTTTTTCCTGATGGACGGGAATGGATCACAGGTAGATTATTGCCACAAGATTTAACAGAAAAACAAAAAAACGGCATTACCACAAGTTTGGCAAGATCAGAATTTACTCGTAGTCTGCCTTCTCATAAAACCGGAAACTACCTCAGTGCATGGTTGGCAAAGACTAGCGTCCAACAAAATGCTCAAGAAGCAATCTTAGTAGATACCGCAGGTAATTGGCTAGAAACTACTACAGGCAACCTCTGGGGATGGCAAAATGGTAGTTGGTGGACACCACCTCTAACAGCAGGTATTTTACCGGGAATAGTGCGATCGCAATTAATTAAATGGCTGCAAAACCAGCAACAGACGGTACAAGAAGAACCTTGGACGAGTGAATTAGTTCGGCGATTTGAAGCGATCGCCTACACTAATAGTGTGGTAGAAATTATTCCCATCCATACCGTTCAACAACCTATAGGGTCGCTACAATATGATCCCTACCATCCTAGTTTTCAGCAAATCAAGCGTTTTTTTTAGCATGACAGGCGCGCCATTCTGTTATACCTTAAAATAAGTTAACATAATTCTTAATAAAGCCCTGTCTTTAAAAAGACGCTGCGTGAACGCAAAAAAATACAGGAGGACTAACCTCAGTGAATAAAAGATGGAGAAATACAGGGCTGTATGCCCTGCTGTTTATAGTTGTGATTGCGCTGGGAACAGCATTTTTTGATAAACAACCTCAAAGCAGAGAGACATGGCGCTACAGTCAGTTTATTCAAGAAGTTGAAAAAAACAATGTCGAAAAAGTCAGTTTGAGTGCAGACCGTTCTACAGCCTTAGTTACACCCAAATATGACCCTAATAAGAAGTTAGTAACCTTGGTTAACGACCAAGAACTAATCAATACTCTGACTGCCAAAGGTGTTGATATTTCTGTTTTGCCTCAAACCGATGAAGGATTTTGGTTTAAGGCACTCAGCAGCTTATTTTTCCCTGTATTGCTTCTGGTTGGTTTATTCTTCTTACTACGTCGCGCTCAAAGTGGCCCAGGTAGCCAAGCAATGAACTTTGGCAAATCCAAAGCTAGAGTGCAAATGGAGCCACAAACTCAAGTTACATTTGGCGACGTTGCTGGTATTGACCAAGCTAAGTTGGAACTAAATGAAGTTGTAGACTTTCTCAAAAATGCTGATCGCTTTACCGCAGTCGGTGCAAAAATTCCTAAAGGTGTACTATTAGTCGGCCCCCCTGGTACAGGTAAAACTCTCCTAGCTCGTGCTGTCGCAGGCGAAGCGGGTGTACCCTTCTTCTCCATCTCCGGTTCGGAATTTGTGGAAATGTTTGTGGGTGTGGGTGCGTCCCGCGTCCGCGATTTATTTGAACAAGCTAAATCTAACGCTCCTTGTATCGTCTTCATCGATGAAATTGACGCTGTAGGTCGTCAGCGGGGTGCAGGCTTAGGTGGTGGTAACGATGAGCGCGAACAAACTCTCAACCAGTTACTCACCGAAATGGATGGTTTTGAAGGTAACACTGGCATTATTATCATTGCTGCTACCAACCGTCCTGATGTTCTAGATGCTGCGCTGTTGCGTCCTGGTCGTTTTGACCGTCAAGTAGTAGTAGACCGTCCTGACTATGCTGGACGTAGCGAAATCCTTAAAGTTCATGCCCGTGGTAAGACTTTAGCTAAAGATGTAGACTTGGATAGAATCGCCCGTCGGACTCCTGGGTTTACTGGTGCAGATTTATCCAACTTGCTCAATGAAGCCGCAATTCTGGCAGCACGGCGGAATTTGACCGAAATTTCAATGGATGAAATCAATGATGCCATTGATCGCGTCTTAGCTGGGCCAGAGAAAAAAGATCGGGTAATGAGCGAAAAGCGCAAAACCTTAGTGGCTTATCACGAAGCCGGTCACGCCTTAGTTGGTGCTTTGATGCCAGACTATGATCCAGTACAAAAAATCAGCATTATTCCTCGTGGTCGCGCTGGTGGTTTAACTTGGTTTACTCCTAGCGAAGACCGCATGGACACTGGTTTGTACAGCCGTGCTTATCTGGAAAATCAGATGGCAGTAGCTTTAGGTGGTCGCCTTGCTGAAGAAATTATCTTTGGTGAAGAAGAAGTTACCACCGGTGCTTCTAATGACCTGCAACAAGTAGCAAGAGTTGCCCGTCAAATGATTACCCGCTTTGGCATGAGCGACAAACTAGGCCCAGTTGCCCTTGGTCGTCAGCAAGGTAACATGTTCCTCGGTCGGGATATCATGTCAGAACGCGATTTTTCTGAAGAAACCGCCGCAGCCATTGATGAAGAAGTCCGTAAACTTGTGGATGTAGCTTATACACGCGCTAAAGAAGTGCTAGTGAATAATCGGCATATTCTAGATCAGCTAGCGCAAATGCTGGTTGATAAAGAAACTGTAGATGCTGAAGAATTGCAAGAAATTTTGGCAAATAATGATGTCACAACTGCTGCGTTTGCCTAAATCATTTTTGGTTACAATTTAAAATCTTAATTGGGGGTAATTCTGGAGTATGCCAGAGTTACCCTAATTTTTGGGAATTTAATAAGCTACGCGGGTCAGTGGTCAGTTGTCAGTTGTCAGTAGTCAGTTGTTATTCTTCTTGCCCCCCTGCTCCCTGCTCCCTGCTCCCTGCTCCTCTGCCTCCCCTGCCTTCCCTACTTTCTCACTTCTGTCCTAGTTGTATTGAATGCCGAGATAAAATTGCTTTCATCTTCAAGTTTGTAAATTGTATGATCGCTTTTACTAATTCTTGTTGTTCTGGCTGCAAATTTAGAGTTTCTAAAGCCTGATTGATATCATTACCAGAACGTAAATTGTGGGCAAGTTGGGTACGTTGAGATGAATTTAAGACAGCGTTAATTTCTCTATTTCTTCTTTGACGGATTCCTTGAAGTTGTTGACGCTGTTGGGGAGTAAGGTTAATTTCGGACAATGAAGCAAAGTTGCTGGCAGCATTTGTAACTTGGGCAAGGACAATATCAGAAGCCGTATAGACTTGTCCAGTTGTTTCCCAAGCGATTCCAGGCATGAAGGTGATTAGGGCAAAAATAGTAACAGTTAATACAGACAACCGTTTTGTCAAGTTAACAACCATATTGAGCAATGCTTAAATCACAACCTAAAAAGTATTATCCGTTGTGAGGTAATCCCAAAAGATAAATTATGCTACAGCGAGTTTGTGCAGGGAAGACATGAAAAAGAAGCAGGGGAGCAGGAGAGAACAGGACAAGGGGCAGGGAACAGGGGGCAGGGGGAGAACAGGAAAGAGTGTTAACCACAAAATAAATGGGAAGTAGTTTCAAACTCCCCCTTGCACCCCGCACCCTGCCCCTCTGCCTTCTTTTCATGCCCCATGCCCACTTACTCTGATCTTTTCATTCTGTTAATTTCCCGTTGCAATTCTTCAATTTGCCGACGTAAATCTGCTGTTTCTTGGTCAGAGGTTTCGACTGCCACATTAACTGCTCCGGATTCGGGCGATCGCTGATAATTTCCTTGGCGAATTTGCTGATACTCTTGTGATACTGACCAATCTCGTAGGTACTGCAAGCGTTCTACAGGAAAAGGATGTGTTAGCATTGCACCTTGAAACCCAGTGTACATCAAAAATTTATACACTTGGTTTAATCCGTCTTCATCAAGTGCCTGATAACTTTCTGACTGTTTAATAAACTCTTGTAAACTGCACTCATTGGCATATTTGATACTACCACCAGTGACTTTCATCATTGAAGAAATGACCAAATTTAAGTCATCCGTGACTAATAAAGCAGCACGATCCGAAGACAATTCGGCTTTACGTCGCCATTCATAAAAAGCCAGCAACAAACCTTGACTGACAAAATCACCAATGCCAAAGGTCAAGTCACCAACTCTAGCAGCAACACTCCTCGCCCATATTGCCATTTGAATTAAAATAGTATGACCACATTTAATATGTCCCAGTTCATGGGCTAGCACCGCCTTAATTTCGGCTTCGTTTAGTAAGTCCAATATCCCTGTATTTATGACTATGTAAGGATGTTCTTGCCCCAGTGCATAACTATTCGCTTGGGGATTTTGCTCAATAAATAGTGCTGGTTCTGGATAAATATCTAAATCCCGCACGCATTCTCGAAAAATCTGGTAAATAGTGGAATATTGGCGTGGCCCGACTTGGATGGTGTTGCCCATTAGATAAATTAACTGAGGGCGCTCAGCGAAAAATTCCACAAATTTACGAGCTAAAAAATCAAATCCTGGTAAATTTCGTAAAGCTTGCTCGGCTTGGCGATCCAGTGGATGTCTGAAGGCTTCGCTGGAAATTCCTGTGTAAGTAGGCATAATTTAGATAATTGGTTAATGGTCAGTGGTCAGTGGTCAGTGGTCAGTGGTCAATAATGAGTAACAGATAACGCTTTATCAATCTCAGTGCATCGCTGGCAACTAACAACTGACAAATGACAACTGACAACATAATAGAAATGGGGCTATTGAAAGTAAAAATTACTTTTTATGGAATTAAAAGCTTGTGATTGAGGCAGAAGTCCATTTGTCACTACATAACTTCCTGCGATCGCAGGAGGGGTTCCCTTCCTGGCCTCATCATTTGACGATGGCCCGGTTGGTAGCACGCGCCTTGCGCCTAGGACGTAGTGCCTTAATTCAAGTTGGGGCAGTTTCTGGCTATCAAGGGCGATATCGCACTAGTTTTGTCGCATCGGCGCTGATGTGGCAAGGCGCTGTAATTATTGTTGCCCCAGAGGCAGTACAGCAACGTTTGCTGCAAATAGAAATTCCTCGACTACAGCAATGGCTACAAGCTCATAAACCAATCAGAACAGGTGACGCTTGGCCAGGTTCTGAGTTCCAAGGACTATTCCTGATTTCCCCTGAGGCTTGGTTAAAAGGACAACTCACATCTTCAGATTATTTTCCTCCAGCTATTCCCACTATTATCGATGGGGTAGATGATCTAGAAAGTTGGGTACGTCATCAGCTAACTCAAGATATTCAACCCCATGATTGGGATCAACTGATGCTGGCTTGTCCCCAACAAGCTGAGGTAATTCGCTCTGCACGGGTACAACTAACAAAAGAACTATTCCAGCATCCTGCAAATCCATACGAGTGCTATCTAATTTCTCAGCCAGAAATAGAAATTCTCAATCATCTTTATGCTGTTTTAAATTCAGTACCAGAATTACCAGCTAACTGGCAACACTTCAAGCAGCAGTTTGAACATATTTCCTCCCCCGCCTCCCCCGCCTCCCCTGCCTCCCATGCCTCCCCTGCCCTCTTCTGGGCAACTATCGCCCGTCGCCAAGGTTTATTTTCTTTACATTACACACCTTTGGAGTTAGGAAAAATACTTGCACCGATTTGGCAAAGACAACCTGTGGTGTTAATTGGCAGCGCTTTAGAACCAGAAACCGAGGCTCCGCTTTTTCGTCAGCGTTTGGGATTAGATGATGTCACTTGTTTAAAATTTTCTTCTGATAGTCAAGCAGAAGCAGTTCAATTTTATTTGCCCCATAAGTTACCCTTACCTAATACACCGGAATTTCAAGCAGCGTTTATTCACAAAGTTCGGACACTACTTTGTCTGAGTGCTACAGCACCAGGATTAATTGTTGTATTAGTAGGCGATGTACCACTGAAGGCTCAGGTAGGAGCAATTTTAGCCTCTGAGTTTGGTTCACGAGTACAGGTGGAAAAAACTT
The DNA here is from genome assembly GCF_029953635.1 of Halotia branconii CENA392. Taxonomy (NCBI): domain Bacteria; kingdom Bacillati; phylum Cyanobacteriota; class Cyanophyceae; order Nostocales; family Nodulariaceae; genus Halotia; species Halotia branconii. The sequence continues at coordinate 5,557,329 of NZ_CP124543.1, forward strand.
GTTTGGATGAGAATGGTATTTTAGTCAGTGGTTGGGAATTTTGGCGGGAGCATCAAACAGTCTTACCTGCACCTCATTTATTAATTATTGCTACATTGCCTTTGCCATCTCTAGAAAATCCTTTAGTGGCTGGTAGAGTTGCTCACTATAAGCGATCGCATCAAGACTGGTTTCGTTTATTTTTGTTACCAGCTGCTTTGAATGAATTACAGCGGGCGATCGCTCCTGTGCGAGAAAGTCAAGGTATCATTGCTTTACTCGATAGTCGTGTAATTAACCGTAGCTATGGGGCACAGATTCTTGCTGCTCTTAGTCCTCTAGCACGGATAAACTATCTTGATCCAAGTTTATTTTCCCATGCTAGTGAAGAAAATTCTGCTTAGTCAAAAGTTAAAAACTCTTGACTATTTACGTTTTGTCAACCGTAGCGCGATCGCTTGCCACCAAGCGCTATTATCAGTTTATTCATAAGTTCTCAGCTTCATAAACTGCTAGAACTTGATTTAGTACCAGTGCCATCTTAGAACCTAAGTTGATTTTCATTTTGAATTGCTGATTATGGGTGAAGCAAAACGTCGAAAAACCACACTCAAAGAAAAATACGGGCAAGAAACTCGAATCTTGCCTTGGGTTCCTATCACTAAAAGCCAAGCTGAATTATTTGTTGCTTGGACTACTCGTGGTGCTTGGATAGGCATCGGTATTATGGTTGCAGCTTGGGTAACTATCCGTTTTATTGGCCCGGCTTTTGGTTGGTGGCAAGTAGTATCTTAAGAAATTTCTAGCGGGTTTGTAAAAATTTCTATCTTGAGTATGGACTGTTAGGCTAATAACCTCTAATGTATGTTCCGTACTCAAGGAAATTTTGAATATAAAAAAATTAACTACTAGTTAAGTACGGTGAAAATAACTATCCAGTTGAAAAAGGTTCAAAAGTCTAAATTTAAAGGCTTTTTTTCCTTTTGCCTTCTTAAAATAGTTTTTTATGGATAGTTATAAATATCCAGCAGATGAAGCAATAGTGTATCCAGTAAGGGACTTCCAACTAAAAAAATATCCCATCGCTGTGTAGGTAAGAGGGCAGGTGAGCCAGCCTGCAGAAAGTTGTTTCAACAAATCTGTCTTTACCCCGAAATAGCGTAAATTTATGCCGATTCTTGTAATTCGCTCTATTTAATTTGCTATTTATAACTTTCGTTAGAGTGACAAAGTTTAAGTATCAAATACTATTGGTTGAGTGAGTTTTGTAAAAACTAGGTTTTTATACCTTTTGGAGATTCTCAAACTGGGCATTTGCGCTTCTTTCTATACGCTCTACTTGAAATTGGCTTTTGGGAACTTGCATAACTGTTTGTAAACATTCAATTAAAGATCTGAGATTTTAGGTAAATTTTCTAGCACAGTTTCCAAAAATTGAAAAATATTGCCATTTCGGCAACATACTATTTTTGAGTTTAGTTATTCTCAGTGTCAAATCTATAGATGACTGATATCTAGTAAATACGGAGTGTAAAAAATCGTTACAATTCAGTCAATAATTCTGAATCTCATATCTAAAATTTGCACTATTATCTACCAAACTTCATAGGTATCAAATTGCTTGACTTGGTACATCCAACTTTTGTATTAAGACCAAATTCTCTAAGTAGATCAACAAATCCATTACTAAATAAAGGCTATAAAAAATATTGAGGAGTTATGAAAAGACTTTAAATGTAATGAATTTTACTGATGATATTAGGTAAAAAATAAAACCGTAGCTTTTCTATAGTTGAACAATGTCAAATTTGAGTTACTCTTAAAGCGTATTGATCTAACTCAGCATCTACTCAGACGGAATCGTATAAATAAATATTAAATTTATAAATTCTGTCTGATAAATTGATTCTGCAAACTGAATAGTTTGATACGGCAAGCTAAACAGTTATCCACTACCCTAAGCAAGGAAGTCAATTAATGACTTTATCTTATGACTGGTAATTGTAATGGATAGTTTACAATACCAATGGGTGAGAAAATCTAAAGAAAATATAAAAGAAACTAACATGACTGTGGTGTCTGGAGGGCAAACGTGTTTCTAAGACTAGCGCATCAACATCGACAATTCGTCCAAGACTTGGTAATGAACCTGCAAGCCTTGGCAATTGTACTAGAACGGCGTGGGTATCCTGCGTCCTGTTATACGTGTGGCGACCAAATGAATAGTGCTTCATTTATGGTCAGTTTGGGAGATAATCATCTAATTCGGTTTTTGGTATCCGATTATGGGATTACTTGGACAGAGATGCGGGATGACCGTGAACTCATGAAGTTGGAGGGTGCTGAGGCAATTAACCAGTTACAAGAACTGGCTAATCTTGTCAAGCAGTTTGCACCCACTGCTTCAGGTAATAAAGCCCTAGCCAAAAACTGATAAGGATTCCTGTATCTGATGGGCTACATCAAAAAAGGTTCTGATAGTCGATCTAAAATTGGAAATCAATTGTTGGTAATTGCTAATAGGTAATTGTGGCTTAGTTTGTGATCGCCCGTTACCTATTTGCCATTACTATAGTGCTTCTTAGTTGTGTGCAATACACTTCATTAAGGAAAAGGGACTAGGAACTAGGGGTTAGGGACTAGAGTGGTGTATTTCATTCATCATAAAAACCGCTATACTACCTCATACCTCAGTAGCTGGATAAAATTAAATTCATTATTTTAGATTCTCAAAAAACAGGGAGTGCAAAACATCTGTGTAGTTACAGCATTTTGCAAGTAAAACCAAGTTTTCTTCATTTTTAGTTCAGCGATCGCCACATAGAAAGATTACCGTTTAGTATAATCAGATTTGATACTTAATATATTGTGGCGATCGCAGCAATGCCCAATTTTATTACTAAAATTTTCAAATAGTTTTATTAAGACCTACACAGAACTTGCCGCATTTTCTGCATATTCGCGGGCAATTCAAAGTTCATCGCTTGTTGAATGAAAACTGAAGGTATCGGGATATTAGGCGTAGCTTGGACATTATAAGCTAACAAAGTACCATTTCCACAATCTTTTAGCTCTAAATTGGCTGCAAAATCGAGAAAATTCCCTTTTTCCATCTTAAATTGAATTTTTTGCCCTACCACTTCCACAACGTTAAGATAAATTTCCACTTGAGCTGTGAAAAATAAAAAGGCTTTTTGTGCTACTTGATACAAACGCTTAACTTCGCCTTTATAGAGAATTTCGCTTTGAGTGATGTCAGGAAAATATTGCACCCAGCGAGGATAATCTGTTAATTGCTGCCACACCTGCGATCGCACTAACGGTAAATACATACAGGCGGTAACAGCACCACCCCAGGCTGTATGCGATTGCGTTTGCACCAAAATTTCACCCTGGATCAGCAATCTTTGTTTTTCATGACTAGCAGCCATATCTGAACCTGTAATAATTGAGTCTAAGATATAAGACGCAGACATACGATTTAAGTTACTCCTCAGATTATCCAGCTTTTAAGGTTAAGACTACAAACTATCAAAATAGGTTCGAGTCCAACCAAACTAAATATTAATTCCAGTCATACATTTGAATTTCCTGGAACTAATCATTTTTAGGTCATTATTCAGGCATCATACTTAAGCAAACTGTATTTTAAATTACAATTAATTAAAAAAACATCCAAGTGGCTTTTAATGTAGCACCACTTTATAAAGAAAAATTGAGTTAATAACAGCTAGAATGGCACAAATGCAATCTTAGATGCAACCAGCTTTATATTGTCAAAATTATAGTTAGTAGTAAATTTTCAGTTAAGAGGTGAATTAAGATGAGACAATCTGCTTTAAACCGTTTACTAACCCAAGCTTTTGGTGTCTTTCTCGGTGTTGGCATAGCAGTTTGGGTACTTAGGGGTTTTGGCATTCTCACGTTTATTCCGGGCGGAGTTATTTGGCTATTATTATTAGGGGCGATCGCCATAGGGATCATCAATTATGCTCAAAGAACTTGGTGGCGTTTCTAAAAAATACTCATTATTTTTATTACATATAAATAAAGCTATTACTTAAGGGCATATAGTAATCCGGTTTGATTCGGTGAATTTATTTGTGTAGGTAGGGAACAGGAAACAGGAAACAGGGAACAGTTAAGAAGGGATAGATATGTACTGAATCGTGTTCAAAAATCAAATAGGAGTCCTATATTACTAAAATTTATCTAAATCAAACTTTTATCCAATAACCAAAAATCTTTAAGGAAAAATTATGGAACTTCATGTGTGTACACTTTGCGGCTATGAATATGATCCAGAAGTAGGCGATCCAGATGGCGGTATAGCCTCAGGAACACCCTTTGAAGAAATACCAGAAGATTGGGTATGTCCAGTTTGCGGCGCAACCAAAGATGAATTTGAACCAGCAGAGTCGTGAGAGACTAGCCTAGAAAGTAAGCGCTATAGAAGAGATATTTTTGAAATTGCTACCGTTAAAAGTTGTAGTTATTGGAGGTGGGGCAGCGGGATTTTTTGGTGCGATCGCTTGTGCTGAATCCAATCTTTACGCCCAGGTTACTTTACTTGAAGCTAGTCGTAAACCGCTGGCTAAAGTTCGCATTTCTGGTGGAGGACGCTGCAATGTTACTCATGCTTGTTTTGAAGCAGGTGAATTAGTACAAAACTACCCTAGAGGTGGAAAAGCCCTGCGGGGTGCTTTCACTCGCTTTCAACCCCAAGATACAATAGCTTGGTTTGCTGATCACGCAGTCAATCTTAAAACTGAAGCTGACGGACGGATGTTTCCGATTACAGATAGTTCTGAAACAATTGTGGACTGTTTGATGAATGCAGCCAGAGTATCGGAGGTAGAACTTTGTACGGGAACATCTGTTGTTTCAGTCAAACGACTACCTAGCAATGAATTTGAAATACTGCTGAAGTCGGGAGAAATCAAGAAGTGCGATCGCTTGTTGCTAGCAACAGGAAGCAACCCTATAGGTTATAAAATAGCTCAAGAGTTTGGTCATTCAATTCAACCACCTGTCCCCTCACTATTTACCTTCAACATTCTTGATCCCCATCTTAGGGCTTTAGCTGGAATTAGCGTTAACCCTGTGCAGTTACGGTTATCTGTTGGTGGAAAACCTCAACTATCACAAACAGGGCCATTACTCATTACTCACTGGGGTTTAAGTGGCCCGGCAGTTTTAAAGCTTTCGGCTTGGGGTGCAAGACTTTTACATGAAAACCGTTATCAAGCCACATTGTTAATCAATTGGCTACCGCATTTACAGCAAGAACAAGTACGAGAAAAAATCTTAGCAGTTAAAACACAATGGGCAAACAAAGCGATCGCTTTACATCGTGGAGTTGATTTACCTCACCGCCTTTGGCAATATATTATTGCTCGTGTAGATATTACTACAGAAGATCGCTGGGCAGAAATCTCTAACAAAACCTTAAATCAGCTAGTACAAGAACTTACCCAAGGACAATATTTAATCGCTGGGAAGGGAGTGTTTAAAGAAGAATTTGTCACCTGTGGCGGTGTCAGCCTCAAACAAGTCAACTTCAAGACGATGGAAAGTAAATTAGTTCCGGGGCTTTACTTTGCCGGAGAAATTTTAGATATTGATGGCATTACGGGTGGGTTTAACTTTCAAAGTGCTTGGACAACAGCTTATTTAGCTGGTAACGCAATGGGAACTAGTGATCTGTCAACCCAAAAATGACGGGTGGAGGCAAGCAGGGGAGGCAGTGCGGTCTTGGGGAGCCACTGCGGTCTTGGGGTCTCCCCAAGTGGAGCAAGTGGCGTGGTTCCCCCCAGGAGCAACTGCCGTGGAGCAGAGGAAGCAGAGGAAGCAGGGGGAGAGAAAAACTGGACTTTTTCCCATTAATCCAGAAAAGTTCCCTTAGCAAACTACTAGTTAGTTTGTCTCATTTATATTATGAGTTTGTAGTAAGTACTTCAGTGCTTAAAAAGACAGGACTAAAGTCCTGACTACGAACTTCATTACAATCCATTGCCAATCAAAATAAACGATCCCCAATAGTAGGGGTGAGTCAGGTTACTGCCGACTGCTGCTGATGTATCTTGATTTTTTGCCTGTGAGTCTCCATTAATTAAAGCAATTTGGGCTTGCCGTAAAGCTTCGGCTTTGGTAAATTTACCTGATGAAAGTGTGGTATAAAAAGCGTTCATCAATGCCTGAGTTCCGCCATCATCTACAGCCCATAAAGAGGCGATCGCTGCCCTAGCGCCGGTTTTTTGAATTTGGTAGCCGAAGCCTAAAATTTCTTCACCATTGCCCAGTTTGCCCCCTAAGCCAGTTTCACAGGCACTCAAAACTACCAGATCTACACGGGGAAGTGACCAAGTGCCAATATCTGTAAGGTTAACGCGATCGCCGTTGCCAAACAAAATAAATGAATCTTCTGGTTTACCAACTACAAAAGCTGCATGAGTCGCTAGATGGACAATTGGATAATCATCCATTTGCGGTACGGTAGCTTGCGGACTAAAATCATCGTTTAAAAGTTTTTTGGTTTGGGGAATAATAGCCGCTAAACTTTCCACTTCTCGTCCGGCAAAGGGCAATCCTGAAAAATCAACTTGTCGATTGCCTAGTGCAACTTCAAAATTACCTCTAGTAAAAGCACCAGCTAAAACCCGCAAAGTAGATGTTCGTGGACTATTTAAATTAGTTAAACTCGTAGCAGTAATATGATTGACATTAAAGCGTTCTACTAACCACTGTTTACCATCGTATAGGGCTGCTAAAGGAACATAGCGTAACTGGTCATCTGGTGCATAAATCAGAGTTTGTGTCTTTACTTGTTGCAAGTCATTTTCGATGGGTTTGATTAGCCATGCATACAACTGACTGGCAGGTTTTTTAATATTCCGGCTGGGATTTGTTAAAGCTTCACGGAAGGTAACGATAGTCTGGTTGAGTTGTTCGCGCGTGACAGCAACCGGACGGTGAATTGGCGGGGAGTCTGGAGTTACCAACACCAATTCCAAGCGATCTTTGAGAACTAATGGATACAGCAGTACAGATTTTTGGGGTAATCGCGCCAAGTTATCGCGGATTTCGTTAATATTTTCTAAATCCAAATTTTGCCGTCTAGCAGTACGGCTAATTTGATCTATCTGTGCTGTGACTGCGGGACTAGTAATAAATTTGTTAAATGCTTCTAGGAGTTGTTGCTGATTGCCTACTAGTTGATTAATGCGTTGATTTTGTTGTGGCGATCGCTTCTGTGGAGGAATGTTACGTAATTTTGTCAGTTCTTTACCTAAGACAACGGCATTATCAAGGGTTTGATCTAGTTGTTGCTTAATTGGTTTTTCTATGGGCAATATATTAATGCCTTTAGCAGTCCGTTGATTGCCAGGTACATTGTGGAGATACTCTTCTAGTTCTTCAACTTTAAGTAAATCTATAGTGCGTTGCGCTTCTGCAACACGTCCTTGTTTTAATAAGCCTTCACCCAAAAAGCGATATGTCTGGGCAACAGTTATGCTGTAAGCGTCTGGTTGCGGGGCAGAAAATACTGATGGATTCAAGCGAACTTTTTCGCGGTTAATTAAGCAATGTTTGTAAAAGAAAACTGCTAACTCTGGTTTATTTTGGATATCAAATAAATAACCTATATTACTGTAAGTTTTACCCAAATCAGTGTAAGCTTGCCCAGGTGTAGTTTCTTTGACGCTAAGTTCTTTGTTAATGCGTAAAGCAGTGAAAAAAAAGCTCAGTGCTTGGGAATAATCACCTTGATTTTGATACACTCTACCCAGATTATTAAGAGTAACAGCTTCCCAAGAAGAGTTGGCAAGTTCTTTGCTAATGACTAATGCTTTCTGTAATCTCTGCAATGCTGCTGTAAATCGCCCTTGCTGAGATGCGGCGATCGCTTCTGCATTTAACCGCTTAATTTCTGATTGTTGATTGTTCTGGGGTTGCTGTGCATGGTTGTTTTGTGCTTGAGTATTTGAATTTACTAAATTGTTTTTTGGATAGGCGATCGCACAACTGAGGAAAAAAAGTACATTTACGGCAAAAATACTAAAATATTGGAGATGAGGGTACATAAAAACCCCCTCGTATTTGCGAGAGTTGAATACTAATAAAATAGATTTTACAATGCAACTGCTTTTTATGCTATTCCAGATGTGGAAAGTTCATAGTTGCTAAAAAACTTGAAAATGTTTGAAGAACAAGCAAAACTACCACCAACCAGCGCCCTTGATATTCCATCAAATCGCAACTTTGAAAGTTGGTTTGAATATCCTGTGAGAGTGCAACCTCATCATACTGACTATGCAGGTATTGTCTGGCATGGTACTTATATAACTTGGCTGGAAGAAGCACGTATAGAATGTTTGCGATCAATTGGTATTGAATTTGCTGATTTAGTAACTTTAGGTTGTGATTTACCAGTTGTAGAACTTTCCCTACGCTATCACCGTTCTATTCAACTAGGAATGGCAGCAGTAGTAAAAACCCGCATGACCGAGGTAACAGGCGTACGTATTAACTGGGATTATGCGATTGTTTCAACCGATGGACAACAATTGTATGTCACTGCCAAGGTGGCGTTAGTAGCATTAGATCGCGAAAGAGGTAAAATTATGCGTCAGCTACCTCCCAGTTTCAAAGATGCATTAGCGAAGATTTACTCATTACACAATAATTAACCAAATAAACCTCAATTTTTAAGCTTTTCACTCTGCCTCTTTGTGGTTAAATAAATACTTTATAAACCACAGAGGCGCGGAGGCAACAGAGAGAAACAGGACTTACGCAAGCCCAAATCGTCATTGCGACCGAAACGAAGTGTAGGGAAGCAATCGCGGAATTTTTGCGATTACGTCGCTATCGCTCGTAATGACGGAATTGCGTTAGTTTTGCGTAAGTCCTAAGAAAAAAGAAAGTTTGTGAGTTACAGTTTTTAATTACCGCTACGTATCTGTGACACGGTTTGAGCAAACTGCATTATCTGATGCCAAATATCTTGCGGTGTAATACCAAAACCAATATTTAATAAGACCAAAATTGCGGCAATAGTCAGTGCATTGCTGATAGTTGTTTTTAGCAACTTCCATAACACTACAAATATAATCCAAGCAATGATTAAAGTAGGAATCATAAATACCAATTATTTAAAAACTACCCTTTTTTCAAAGGGTTTTTATTTAAAAAGGTAAATTTTTATGCATGTAATAATTACTGCTACAAAAGTAGCTTGACCCTAGTTATAATAGATACAATAGTTGAAATATTTGGTAGATTTTTTAGTAATTGCTCTACTTCCAATATACCATAAATTGACAAAATAATTTGTCAGTTTTAAAACTTTTTTAGATAAATTATTCCAAATATCTCTTTTTTTTAGATCAAAAGTAGTGAGGGTGGTGTATTTAGAGAATATTTGTAAAGTCTTAGCCCAAAACTTTTAAAATTCCTCTTTGCTCACCATCCTCAACAGTATTTTTCTACCAATGAAATTCTTAGCGTAGAGAAATAATTGGCGAGTGAGTTGCTAATTTGTTAGTTGCTGTTAAAACTTCTTGTCTGGCCCATTTATCTGCTGCCAAAATGTCATCTAAAGTGGGATTTGCACAGTTATTATTTTGATGGCGATCGCACACCCATTCGATACATCGGGGAATATCTAAAAATCGAATTTTCTCTTCTAAAAATAAAGCTACAGCTTGTTCATTGGCGGCGTTTAACACAGCTGGCATCGAACCACCAGCTTTACCCACGGCATAAGCTAACTGCATACAAGGATACTTTTGATGATCTGGTTCACGGAAGGTTAAATCACCAGCTTTCACTAAATCCAATCTTTCCCAGTCGGTGTAGATGCGTTCAGGCCAAGATAAAGCATAAAGCAAGGGTAAACGCATATCAGGCCAACCAAGCTGAGCTAAAACTGAAGTATCTTGCAGCTCAATTAGGGAGTGAATAATGCTTTGGGGATGAATGACAATTTCGATATCGTCGTAATCCAACCCAAACAGAAAGTGAGCTTCAATCACTTCCAGTCCTTTATTCATCAAAGTAGCAGAATCTACGGTGATTTTGCGCCCCATCGACCAATTAGGATGCTTGAGGGCATCGGCAACTGTCACCTGCGCTAACTTTTCTACATCCCAATCTCGAAAAGCTCCACCAGAGGCAGTGAGCAAAATCCGCCGTAAGCCGCCTTTAGGCACGCCTTGGAGGCACTGAAATATTGCCGAGTGTTCAGAATCGGCTGGTAAAAGTTTTACCCCATGTTTTTCGACTAAAGGTAGAACTACAGGGCCGCCAGCAATGAGAGTTTCTTTATTTACGAGGGCAATATCTTTACCAGCTTCAATAGCGGCGATGGTAGGGAGTAACCCAGCACAACCAACTATACCCGTGACAACCGTTTCAGCATCACCATAGCGAGCAACTTCAACAACTCCAGCATCACCTGCCAGTAGAATCGGTTGGGGATCAAGATCTTTGATAGCTTCTTGGAGTGCTGGCAATTTTTCTTGTGAACAAATCGCTGCTATACTCGGTTGAAATTGTCGAATTTGAGCAGCTAACATTTCTACATTATTTCCAGCTGCCAATCCCACAATCCGAAATTGATCTGGGTACTGAGTCACAATATCTAAAGTCTGAGTACCGATTGAGCCAGTGGAACCAACAAGAGTAATCGCTTTCACAATTGCTTAAGGATTTACAGACAACTCCCACTATAAATTGCTGAGGACTCCTTCGGGATCAAAAATTTAGTTAAGTGATCAAGTAAACATAAAAACTCTACTCACCAAGAGGCAGCGCGGAGCGTTTCGTATGACTGGGGGAAGTACAAGCTCCGCTCCGTCCCAGCCTCTCCCCCTTGCTCCCTGCTCCCCTGCTTCCAGGGGTATGATGAGCTTAACTCTTCTTGCTTTCTTCAGTTACTCTTTAATTGAGGGTGGATTAGGAACTTGTGAAGCTAACTCAGGATAGCCAGCATTATTTAAATATGTACGTACCGCATCATAATCACTATATCTGAGTTCCCTGAGCGCTGAATTTAAATGAGACTTGACTTTTTCATCAGTCACTTCAGCTAATAACGCAGAAATTTGATGTAACAGGCTATTAAAATGATGTGGTTTTGAAGTTAATTGGCGTTCCATAGATAACTGCCGTGTCATAGTAAACTCGATTAATTGAGCTGGTACAGGTGCAGGCAATCCTCCCCATACCCCCATATCTTCAAATACGTTGTAAATCAATCGTTGATAAGCTGTAGATTCTCTTGCAGGAGAAACTCCCCACGAGTCTAAACCCCAAGAAGTTTGGATTGAACCCACAGAAAAAACTCTAGCACCACTAGGAGCCGTAAAGTAGACACCTTGAGCTGTTTGCACAGCATCCAAAGGTAGATTACCTAAAAATGATTGAGAAACATTAGAAGTTCCAGGAATAGAATCGGGGATAGTGGATTCAAAAATAATACTGTCTACAAACTTGGGTGTTCCTGTTTTAGTCTGGGGCTGTGCCAGGGAATCTGGATCAATGTGATCCCATTCATAACCAATTAATTGAGTGAGTTTAGAACCTATCGTCAAGCCAGTTCCTCTAAAAATACTATCTTCTTTTTTGACCGTCAGATCATATCCTCCATAAATATTTCCAATATCCCCGATATACCCAACTCCTAATAAACCGCACTCACCTTTAATTTGGCATCCATTAAACGTTTTACCAATTAATTCTTGGTCACGAAAACGATAGGTTGGTGGAACATTAAATGTGTCTACTATGTAATTAGAAACGACACCTCCTGCTAAAGGGTCATTCTTTTTATAAAGATCAGCAGTTCTATAATCATCACTCCATTTTATATTCCAATAACAAGTATTTGCTGATAGAGAAACGACATTTACACCAGCTTCTATAGCTTCTTTTATTGCTTTATATTCTTTAAAACTCCAATATTCATCGTGTCCACTGTTCATAAATACACGATATTTTTTTACAAAATTGGAACCTTGCTTATCTATATCTTGCCCACCACAGTAAGAAACACGATAGTTATTTTTTTCTAACCAGCGTATAGTGTTGACTTCCCAACGTAAAGGATTACTATTTACTGCATTTGGATTAAAGGTGTTAGCTTCCCAAGGGCGATCGTGAGTAATTTGTAATGCTCTTTCGCCACCAGAATATGTTGATTTCCTGTTATCCCCATTGTAAGAAAAAGTATTGTAAGCAAGATGAGTGGCAAATCCAAACTTATACACAATATCAGATTTTAGTGCATCATCTCGCAAAATAAAGAATGCCAAACATTGTTTATTTGTATTTTTTTCAGTTAATTTTACCATATAACAACCCGTGACCCAGGTGTCATTAGTTGTAATAGTATAAGTTTTTGCCCAACTATAGCGAACGAGTTTTGTTTGTGAGTTAACAAGCTCGTTAAATATAGATTGTTTAGCTGCTACAATATTATCAATATCTTCAACTAACCTTCCTCCTACACCTCCGTAATAACCTAATCTATAAACTTCTAATCTAATGTTTCCAGGTGTAAGAACACTTGCTTTGATATCAATCGACTCGCCTTTATTAATAGATTCTGCACTCATAAAAGCAGCAATTTCTAGACTCAAAGCATAGTTAGTTTCTAACCAGTTTTCAGTTCCAGATTTGAGATTTTCCAAAAATATGGGATGATTGATAACATGTTCTCTAACATTGATAGTTGTCGATTCACTCTCAGTCTGAAAAACAATATCTTGATAATAATAACTATTCTGAAAACTCCTTTGTGGAAAAACGGGAGCTAATGCTGGATCATCGTATCCATCTTCTAAATTATAATAAGTAAAGACTCCATTTAGAGACTCAGTTGTAGCCAATGCAGTGATTGGACTTTTGACAAAGGGTGTATTGAAAAAATTACCTTGTCGCGGAAGATTTTTCAGCACATCCGCAGAAACAATATAAGTTTTATTAGGTTGAATATCAACAGGCGGGTTTAATGCTGCTTCATTCCAACTATCACCAACGATATTTTCAAATGTAACTTCAGCTAATATCTGTTTTGTTTCACCATCCCATAATCTCGCTTTATGGGGCTGATTTATATTATCTTGGGCAGATATCCAAGACCTCAAAGCTTTGATTTTACCAGCTTGCGAAGATTTGAACTTAAAACCAGCATCATAGAGTTTATCATCGCCAGAAACCAATGATGAGCTACCACCATTAATTGCACCATCAAATCGAGGATCTTTATCACTAAATAACTTGATATCTTGAATAGTAGAATCTTCGCCAATTGGATAATCAATAAAATTAGGCTCTGTTGCTGTCAGCATGATAGATTACTCCAATATTAATTTGTTAGCTTGTTGCCAGGAACACAATTGATTGATTGTATTAATTAGTACAATCAGTAATTTAGATATTGTGATTAGTCCCGCTAATATATTTTAATATTGAAGTTTTATTAAATTATAGTACCCTTAAGGGTACTATTAAGATATCGAAAAACTTCACTAAAATTTATCAATAAAATTGTCAAATATTAACGTTCTTTAGTAATTACCGAATTACCATTACTAATAATTACTTTTTGAACCGAAACATTAGTACATAAGGATAAAATATCCTTTGTCATTTTATTGGCAATATTTTCAAAATTTTGGGTTGTTAATCCACATGCATGATCACCACTTAAGGTAATCGAGACAGTTAGGATTTGAGGAACAGCATAATCCTGTTCATTATCTAATAATTCGAGTTCGTATTCTGATATACCTAAATCAAATTCCTTACTCCAGGTGGGAATATCTTCACCTGTTTGTTGCCAGTAAACCTGGACTTTTTCAATAGACGTAGTACCTAAACTAGTGATCCCTCTATAAACAAATGCAACTAAGGCTTGCTGATTTGGCACTTGAGCAGATTCTAGCATCACCTGTAAGCAACCGTCTTCAAGAATAGCTTTTACAGTGATACCCTTAGATTGTAGTTGACGATTCATGAGAAATGCGATCGCCTGTGCATCTCCCTGTTTAGCAAGTTGCAAAAGATTTGCCTGTGTCATAACCAGTAAAAAATAAAAACTGAGAAATTAATCTTCTATCTCAGGATTCCCTATTTACAGGTAGAAGCAACATTTTCCGATGCATAGACCACAGTTAAGGTAAAAAGAGGGATTAGGGGCTAATATCGTTTCATTTTAAAGTTGATACATTTGGGCAAGCAGGGGGGGCATGGGAAGCAGGGGGAGTAAGAAAAGTAATTTGTATTAGTAATTTCGTAAAATAGTATAAGGATTAGAGGCTACGGATTAGAACAATAATGTCTTTTACGAATCTGTAAACCCTAAATTTAAAGTAAAAAAAATATTTTGTAGAAAGTTGCAGGCAATTACAGCTAAGAATCGGCATACTGTAAAGAGGGAGAGCAGTTGAAACAACTTTCTGCTTTCTTGGGCGTGAATGTGAACTAGCAAAAATGAGACGTAAAAATACTGTTAGACCGACTACTTCTAGACCTTCTGCTTTACAATCTCCTGTATTTAACATCACTACCATTGCAATTTTGGCAGGAGTGCTGATTTTAGGGATTGGAATTGGCATTGCTTTTAGCTCTACGACTACATTAAGTCCGTCAAACGTAGCTTCTCGTGAGTTCATTGATACTAAAGCCCCAAACCCTGAGATTTGTGTGCAGTATGGAGCTAGCGCAATGGTGATGGATGCCAGACTGTTTGTAACTCTCAACCCTTTTAATGTCTATGTCGCTCAGCCAAGTATGCGCCCTGGATGTGTTTTACGTCAAAATAACTGGGCACTATTAGAGCAACGTAAACTTGTGACATCTGAGCAAGTCAGAGAATGTAAAAATCGTCTGAATACCTTTGGTTTTACAGGTAACTTAGACAGCGAAAAACCTGATATTAGATGTATTTATCAAAACGAATCGGCTCAAAACTTTTTTATGTCTCAACCAGGAGCAGTTGCACCGCCTCAAGAAACAGAAAGATTTTAGATTTGTGTCAATTCAATAATATTAGTCTCAGCGCTTAGGAAGGGGTTGGCCAAACTCAATCACCTCGATATTTGGCGCGTTAGATGGATAGTTAGGAATAGTTGGAACAGGAAAAGCGGGACTCGTTGCCGGGGAAGTGCCATTAAAACTATCGGTTTGATTGGGAAAATTCGCTGGCGGGAGAATAGAGCCGGGTAGTTGAGAAGAATTGTTAGGAACGATAGGGGGTACAGTAAACAAAGGCTGCTGTTGATTAGTCGTTACCGGGGATAGAGTGCTGGGTAACTGTTGGTAATTGGGAGTTATAGGTAGGCTACTAGGCGGTTGTTGGTAGTTTTGACTTGGGGATAGGTTATTAGGCAATGGCTGGAGGTTTACTGGTGGAATGGAGGGACGGTTATAACTAGAAATTACAGGACGTAACACCCAGCGAGTGGGGTTTTTTGGGGAAACAGCTTTTAGTTGCACTTGATTAGGATCGATAAAACTTCCTGCTGCCAAATCAAGAACAATGCGAGTCACAGTCGCATCTAATTGGGAAACACGAATTCTTTGGATTGCTCCAGCATAATTTTCGTTAGTGGAGACATAACCGAGCTGAGTGTCTGGTAAATCTACAACCAGACGAGGCGGTTGAGAAAGGTAAAAGTAGTGGGGAGTTGTACCTGCTGAGAGAGTAATTTCTAGTTGGACAGCCTTTGGATTAAAGCGCCAAGCATTTAACTTTGCTACTGGTGCGGCAATGCTGCTACTAGGTTCAAGGGTGACTGCTGCATACAAGCTCAAGCTCAAAAGCCGTTGGCTTAATTGCAAAAATTGCCTAGTTGTTGGTTTTTTGTACATTATTTTAATCTCTTAAATATCTTGAGCAATCACACATTTTGCAATCATTGTTTATAGATAATCCAATGTCAAAAATTAACAGGCAAAAGAAACAGTCTATTTACTATTCTTCATAAATTGTGCGTATTTTAGTGACTTTGTAATTTTTGTGTTTGTTCTTGGGCTGTTTGTGGTATCGCAGTAAATTTTAGAGGTTGTGGAATACCATTAACATTTAGTTGACCTGTAATCGGGAGTTGATCTCGTAGTTGCATTTGGATTATGGCTGATTTTTGACTACCTTTATGGGGGTCTGGGAGATCACAAAAAATGTCTGTGTCAATTTTGCCAGATAAACTTAACTGGTGATTTTTCAAATTACCTGTGAGTGAAAGTGGCTTTTTTGTATCTGCGTTGGTATTTGCTGGCAAGAAAGAAGCATTTAAATAAATACCTGATTGCTGAATATTTAACATTAAGGGGTTTGATGTACCACAATTTGGTAGATTTTCATTAAATGTGAGACGATAGCGATCGCCAATTATAGTAGAAGCCTGAAGATTGGTTTCTCCATAAGCTGTAACAGCTTTAAACAACAATAAAACTGAGCCTAGAGCCACTCCATAGAAGGCTAAGGATTTGAAGTTAAAATGATTCATCGTTTCAGTTATTGACTGTTGATTCTGGAGTATTAACCTCAGAAAGTACCGCTGCAAGGTGAGAAGTAACTTGACTATAACAGCGGGTAATCAGCAGTGAAGAGCGACATTGAATCGCTAATGCATCTGTGTATCTTCCTAAGGTTTGACGCTGGATACCCCAGGTGCGGCTAGTACCAGCAATAGTCAAATCAACATTTTCTGAGGCTGTGACTACAGCTTGGATTGGCTCTGTAGATTCAATAATTTTGATTTCAATGCGATCGCGGACACTACTCGGTAATTGTTCCAGCATGGTATGTAATTCATAACTCAATTCATCTTGGATATAATTTTCGGTTACTACCTGTAAAACTTGCAACATACAGGTATCACGATTAACCAGTAGCCGTAGAGCCAGTGTTAATGCTAGATCATCATGGATATTTGCAGAGTAAGGAACCAACAAGCTTTCTAACCGTTCGCCGCCTCGATCTACAAATACTGCAACATCCACAGGTGCAGTACTAAGAATTTGCCCAACTCGTCCACCTAGGCGATTATTACTAAAAGCTGGACGATGCCATCCGACAAGAATTAGATCGGGTTGATCGATTTTGGCAATCTCTGCTGTTTCTCTAGCAACATTACTTGATATGCGAATAATAGGATGCACATAAGAGCGCGTTGTTGGCGGTTCTAGTGTATCAATTAATTCTTCTAGCTGTTGCCGACGCTGGATAATTAAGCGATTAGCTTCAACTGGCGTACTATCAAAGGCATAGTCTTCTTCTAATTCAATTAAGCTGAGAGGATTAACAACAGCAGCTTGTCGATGGTTAAGAGCGATCGCAACTGCTAACTGCAATAAACCTTTTTGGGTACTAGGATTAGCCACTGGTACTAAAATCCGGTAGGGAATAACGTCAGATTCCTCAGTTTCTGTAGTAACCGTATCTGTTTCTACTTCCGGCTCTACCATATCTAACTGAATCAGCCTTTTCGGATATGTCCACTCTAGTAGCGGCGAAGTCATAAATGTTGTTACCAATGCCATAACTACCAGCATGGTAAACAGTAATGGGGAAATGACTCCCAACTCTAAACCAATATTTAAAACAATCAACTCCGTTAAGCCGCGAGTATTCATCAGCCAACCGAGTGCAGAGGCTTCCCTTTTATCAATGCCACTGAAACGAGCTGCTACATAAGTACCAATATATTTTCCTGCGATCGCCACTCCTAAAATTGATGCACATAATAGCCATAATTGGGGACGGTTTAATAAGCCAATTTGCGTCCGCAAGCCACTGTAGGCAAAAAATATCGGCAGCAGAAATATCAAAACAAAATCTTCAGTCTTTACCGCCAATTCCCTAACTAAACCTGCATTCTTGGGCATTGCAGCTCCCAATAAAAACGCTCCAAAAATCAGGTGAATACCAATGAGTTCAGTAATCAATGCCGAAGCAACCACAGCCATATAAATCCCGGCTAGCACTAACTGGTTAAGTCGTCCAGTGCGGCGGTAGTAAACGGCAAGACGCTGAAGAAACCAACGTCCCAGCGTCAGCATGAAGCCAATATAAATTAAACTTTCGATAATTGTGGGTATTGCTCCAGCAAAGTTACCAGTCCTGGCGACTGCGATCGCAACTGCCAACAAACACCAAGCTGTAACATCATCTACTGCTGCACAAGTTAATGCTAATGTTCCTAAACGTGTTCCTTGCAAATTGTTCTCAGTAATAATTCTTGCCAATACTGGAAAAGCAGTAATTGACATTGCTGCCCCCAAAAATAGCGCAAAGGCAGTAAAGGAAACATTAGCATTGGAAACTAAAGGATATAGCAGCAAAGATAAAACAGTTGCTAAAGAAAACGGCACAATAATACTGACATTAGAAGTGAGAATAGCTGCTTGTAAATTGCCGCTGAGATATTTAGGATTTAGCTCTAGCCCAATCAAAAACATGAAAAATATCAGTCCCACCTGAGATAAAACGTTGAGAAAAGGAATAGTTTCTGGTGGGAACAAGGTAGCTGCTATTCCAGGAGCAATTAAACCAAATAGAGATGGGCCAAGCATAATCCCAGCGACAATCTCACCAATTACCAGTGGTTGCTTAATTGATTTGAACGCCAGTCCTACCAGCCGTGACAGTCCAATAACAATCAACACCTCAACCAGAACAAGAACAACTGTGTGCATGGTTTCCTCGCAAGCGACTATCTGGTTTTCTTAAGATGATTGTTTAAATCACTAGAAATTGTCAACCTTTTAAGCAATAAATAATGTTCATTGGTACTTGTTTGAAATTTTAGCTTTTGTTACAATATCACTATAATATTCAATTATTAATTGATGTAATTTGAGGAGACTACGAGATAAAAACTGACAAATTAGCAGGATCAATATAGATTTTTAGTATGAAATTAGCAGTAGTAGCGCTTAAACGCTACTACAAGCAAATCAGCAATAAACACTAAAGTTTAAATATAGATATTTTTCCCATTATTAGGTAATTAATATCTATAATTTAATGCTTACTTTTTTCTGCAAAATGGCTCAAATGAGAGATTTTTCATAATTTGTACCATGTAGTAAAACTGCGACTAACGGCGATGCCATGAGTGTAGTCACAATCGCCATAATTACCATGATAGTGAATAAAATAGGAGTAATTATACCTTGTTCTAGACCAATATTGAGGATAATTAACTCCATTAAACCGCGAGCATTCATCAAAGCACCAATAGTTGCTGATTCCCGCCAACTTTCTCCTGCCAATTTAGCTGCTAGCATACAAGCAACACCTTTACCAAGAATAGCGATCGCTACAATTAAGAATGTAATTCCCCATAAAGCAGGTGTATTTACTAATCCTATTTGTGTATTCAATCCAGAAAAGACAAAAAATATTGGTAGTAAAAACGCAGTAGTTAAATATTCAGTGCGATCGCGTATTTGTTCGGCAAATATGCCTCGTGGCATTGCTGTACCTAAAATAAATGCTCCGAATACTGCATAAATGCCCATTGCATCGGTAAACCAGGAACTCAACATCAAGATCATTAATACCAAAGTTAAAGTTTGAATGGTTACACCACCATCACGATTAGTCATACGAGTAAAGATAGTCAGTGCAGGCCGTCCCACAAATATGGAAAATATGACATAGCCAATACCACCACCAATCGCAAAGACAGCAATGCTACTATTAGCTTTGAGGCTAGCTAGGACAACAGCTAGCAAACACCATGCAGTTGCATCATCCATCGAACCTGCTGCTAATGCCAAAGTTCCGAAGCGAGTTTTGGCAAGACCACGTTCATACAGCATTCTAGCTAACATAGGAAAAGCAGTAATCGACATGGAAGCGCCTAAATATAACGCTGCTGCCCAAGGCGTTACTCCTTCTTTGAACAATTCAGTTTTGCCATATAATAAAAAAGTTGCGATCGCACCTAAAGTAAACGGTGCAAGTATTCCCGCCCCAGAAACCAAACTTGCACTCTTGATTCGCTGCTTAATCAGATCAGTATTCAATTCTAAGCCAATCAAGAACATATAAATGATTAGCCCAATCTGACTAATGGCAAAGAGAATTGACATTGATGGATGAGGAATTTTTTCTCCCGAAGCCAGTAAAATTGCAGTGTTAGGAAATAACCACTGTTGTAACTGAGGTGCAATTAAACCAAACAAGGATGGCCCCAACATGACACCAGCAATCATTTCGCAAACAACATCGGTTTGCCCCAGGTAACGTCGCCCAACTATAGTTACCAACCGACAAGCCACTAAAATCACAGTTAGTTGCAGCAATAACTTTAGGACTAGCTCAAAATTCGACATTTGAATTTCCTTATCAAAAATGACGAGATTGAGTAAGGTAAATTTAGCAACCTTTAGTCAAGATGACACAACAGCAATAGAGAGGTATCTTGTCTGTTGGTTGCAGGATTCCTTACATACTGTATAGTTAGTTTGCCCCGTTTTTTTTGATAAAAGCTAAAACTGTTTGACTCGTTCATGTTTTAGAAAATTGAGACTACAACTACGTTTCCCATTTGGTATCATGATTAACGCCTCATACCGTTTCACTTTAAAGTTGATACATTTGGGCAAGCAGGGGAAGCAGGAGAAGCAGCACTTCGGCTTACTTCGGCTTCGCCCTTCGGCTACTTCGACTACGCTCAGCACAAGTACGCTATAAATAATTTATTTTGTACAACTACTCATCTACTGCCAATTGGCTGATCTAACCAAGCTTCTAAGTCAGAGATGGTTGAAAAATCTAAAAACGCTTCTCCTAAAGCTTCCAATTCTTCAGTAGATAATTCTTTAATCTGATCAAGTATTGATGTATCTATTTCGCCAAAGCGACTATTTAACTGACGGGAAAAAAACTTAAATGCTTCCTTTTGGACAATATCTTGATAAATTATTGACTCTTGCATAATATCCTCCCTGAAAAACTGACGAATTAATTCCTTGTTAAATCTTAATCCAGCCAAAATTTCTGTACATCCGATAATATTCTGTATTCTGTTTTTCTTCTCTATTTGAGATTTTAGCGACTCTTTGAGCAACCTGTGATAGTAGTGTACTAGTAGTTTACCAACCCAAAATTGCCATATAGGTCGAGCAGGGGGAGCAGGGGGAGCAGGGGGAGCAAGAATTGTTATTCAATCAGGCTTTTACTCCCCCTGCCATCCCTGCCGTTCATTATGCAAAGATGACTTGGTGTACTACTAGGGGAGTTAGTTTTAGTAAGAGATGCTAAAGGTAAGTAGGTCGATGTCAATAATTATTGTTGGGATAAAGCAGGAGGCATACTTCGACTGCGCTCAGTAGCCAGGGGGCAGCACTTCGGCTTACCTCGACTTCGCCCTTCGGCTACTTCGACTACGCTCAGCACAAGTACGCTCAGGCTAAACTCGGCACAAGTCGCTCAGTGACCAAGAGCAGCGGGAGAAAGAGTTTGAGGCTTATTTACTTTTATTCACATAGTTTGATTTTATTTCACCGACTTACTTAGCAGTGCTAAATTTTCAAGAAATAGTGCTGAATCTTCTTCTCACAAACGCACAACTCGGTAGCGGTAAATTGTTGCTTCGTCAGTATATTCTTGGGTAAAAGCAATTTCATTAAAAGTGACGGGAAACTCCATCCCCTGGTTTTCTGGGTAGCTCTATACTTTGTGCGGTTGTTGTGTGTGCTCAACGCCTTACGGCATCTAAGGTTTAAACAGTAATATTTACGCTAACTAATAAAGCTCCCCATTTTGTGCTCAACGCCTTACGGCATCTAAGGTTTAAACAGTTTTTAGGAGGAGGAAAATCTCCCAAAGGAACCTACGTGCTCAACGCCTTACGGCATCTAAGGTTTAAACAGGGTAATCTTATTGGTAATAAATTTTATATATGTCAAGTGCTCAACGCCTTACGGCATCTAAGGTTTAAACAGATATTTTGATATGATCAATCATTTCAGATTCAATAAGTGCTCAACGCCTTACGGCATCTAAGGTTTAAACAGCCAATGCGATCGCCTGTCTTTTTCCATGCTTGATGTGCTCAACGCCTTACGGCATCTAAGGTTTAAACAGTGTTGTGTAGGAGGGAGTATGTCTGCTGGTGCTTTGTGCTCAACGCCTTACGGCATCTAAGGTTTAAACAGGGCGAAGCTTGAAAGTCTTATCAAGCAAGCGCTCTAATCCAAGTTTACAAGCACCTCCCAAAAAAACCAATAAGAAACTAAAATTTTGCAATTTTGACTCAATTACAATCTAGTTTGATTATTCAAAACCTTTGATATGAGAGGGTTTGCAAATTTTGCAAGCACCTCCAACGCCTCAAAAAGTCCTGAAATATAGTATTGATCAGGATTTCAGCAATTGAATGTACCTTCATTGCCTGAACAAACAGAGATGCTTGCGTTTTTCAGACAATCAAAAAAGGCTTGTCTGTATTTTCCCATGTACCTGGTCGGTTGTACTTGGGTATATCCTGCACACAGCGATCGCTCAAACGCACAAACAAAATACAATCCTCTTTTGCCAAAATCGTCTCCAACTCCCAACGTAGTTTTTCGCGATCGCGTTGATTCATGACGCAGCGAAAAATTGAATATTGTATCCGTTCTCCATATCCCTCCAACAACTTATAAGCTTTGCGCCAACGTTTAGGATCGCGAATGTCGTAACAAATGAGGTAACAATTTTTTTGTTCTGCCATTTTGATACCTCACCGCAGTATTAAATGACCAAACAAACCACCCTCACCAGACCATTCTTTTTCTAACAGTCGCACTTCTAGCTCAAACAAACGGCGATAGGTAAGAGAGTAACCCAGAACTGGATGTTTCCAAGTTTCTTGTTTGCGATTTTCATACAGTTCAACGAATTTACGCCGCCCAGCTTCGCTTAACCAAACTTGTTGTCCTCGAATTTCAAAATCTGCTTTAATATCCCATTGACCCCGATTAACTGAAGCCATTACAGTTATATCTACCAAAGGCACTCGAAATATTTCCAGCAAATCTAATGCTAGGGGTGCAGCTTGCGATCGCGGCTGTAAGTAAGCATAAGCGAGAATTTGTAGGCGATCGCTTTCCCATGCTTGGGGTTGTTTATTCTCATCTCGATGAGCGCGGCCGCGTTTGTGTTCGTAGGGAATTGTTTGCCCGTCACGAGTGCGGAGGGCATCAAGCCGACCTCTTAATCCTAATTCTTCACTTTCGAGAAATAATTCTTCCCAATCCTCGTCTTCTTGTTTTTCTAGTTCTGCATGAAGTCTGCGTCCGGCAAACACCGCAGCATCTTGGGTATAAAGTTCCTCAACTTCTTCGAGGTAGAACAGCCGAGGGCGTGAAGGGCAGAGACGCGAATAGTTTCGGGTTTGGCGGAGATTTCAAAATGTTCAAGAATTTGCATATATGTCTGTAAGGTTTTTTTGTATTGGTTAAACGCCTTACGACATCAGAGGAAATGGAATTTTAGGGATTTAACCCAGCTTGTTGAAAGATTGCGTTAGGGGTAATTTCCAATTCTGGTAGTAAATCATCAGTAATTACTTGATGAGATTGATAAGTAATCGGTAAAGAAGATGGCGCAAACACAGTTACAGTTCTAGCTTTCGTATCAACCACCCAAACACGAGAAACACCAGCTTTGATATAATCAGTTGCTTTTTCGGCAATTTCGCCAAAAGTTTGACCGGGGGAGATGATTTCAATCACTAATTCCGGTGCAACAGGACAAGCTTCATCTAATAGCCAGTCAGCAGTCAGACGGTGATATGAAACATAAGTCAAATCTGGTACGGGCATCCAATCTTGATTTTGGAGTTTTAATTTAACAGCCCATTCAACTACTACACGGCCTTGATTGTGAAAGCATTGGTCTAGAAGAAGAAGTAAAGTTTTTTGAACAGTAGAATGAAAAAATTTTGGTGACATTTCATCGTTTTTATATTTGGGTACAGCTTCACCGTTCACAAACTCGTATGTAATATCACCTTCGGGAAGTGCGAGAAATTCTTCTAGGGTTAGGCGTTGATTAGAAGACTGAACCATAGGTATCGTATGGTAAAAGATACTTATTTTTAGTTTAGGCGAGTTTAGGCGATCGCCTCAATTGAACTTAAACAATTCCAGCTTGTTGAAAAATATCTTGGGATGTAAATGTTATTTTTTCTAATAGTGAATCAGCTAAACTATCGTTACCCCTTTTTGTTTGTGGTGGTGTATTGGGATAAAAAATAGTGATGGCTTTAGCTTGTGCATCCACAACCCAAACTCGTAAAACTCCTGCTTTGAGGTAGTCGGTAGCTTTTTCAATCATTGCTGTAAAAGTCTGATCGGGTGAGATAATTTCTACAGCAAGTTCTGGGGGAACTGGACAAGCTTCATCAATTACAACATCTCGATTTAAACGAGTATAGGAAATGTAAAGCAAGTCAGGAATAGAAACCCAATCTCTACCATTACGCTTTAAAGTAACAGCCCATTCAATACCTACTTCTCCCAAATCTTGCGCCCATTGGTTGAGAAGTAAAGCCAAGACAAGGGTTAATTTGGAATGAAATCGTTTTGGTGACATCTTCGGTTTAGCTTCTCCATCAACCAACTCGTATGTAATATCTCCTTCAGGTAGTGCAAAAAATTCTTCAAGGGTAAGTTGGGTTTTGAGTTGAGTCATGGTTAATTTCAAGGTTGAGGGATGACTCTATTTTGATGGAATTTTGTCAGAATGAGGATCGATGATGGAGGTAAATCTTTCTGGCGGAGGTTGATGATTTATGATTGATGGGTTGACATCAAAACTATACCTTTGCCAGCGTGTATCAAATGCCCAATGCCCCATGCCCAAAAACTAGACTACAACCACTGTCCACCTCGGAAACGCCAACGCGGAAACAGAATCCGCATTAGACTTTGGGAAACTATAAAAACTGATAACCAGACAACGCTATAGTGTGTTAAAAAAGCTCCTAATGGCAGTTCTTCTTTAGGTAGAGGTATTGGTAAAAAGCCAAAAAGTTTGACTCCACAGAAAACAAACACTATTTCCCAAATACCAGCTAAGAGTTGATAAGCTGCTGGCCAATCCCTATCCCAGCGAAACTTTTGCAGATAGTCATAAAGCACATCCCAACCCAAACCCAAAATAGCAATGTAGCCGAGTATCCAAAAATAAACCGAATCAGCACCAGGGCCAATTAAGCCCATTGCAAAAGGCAAAGAGACTAATACACCTACAGTACTAAGTAATAGTAATCGAGTTTGCCAACGACCAAATAAAGTTGGTGTCATAAAAGTGCTGAGTAATGAGTAAAAAACCAAAGTTAATCAAGATTAATTTAATACTGACCTGATGGTGAAGTTGGGAAGTAAAATATATAAACAAAATTAAAACTCTGTTGATTCAGAGCAAATATATGTTGAGTATACTTTGGGGTATTGTTGTTGTACTAGTGGCTTTTTGGGCTTTAGGACTAGTACTTCATATTGCCGGAAATTTAATTCATGCAGTGCTGCTTCTAGCGATCGCCCTTGCAATCTATAATTTTTTCAAAGCCCGCGATGTGTAGAAGAATAGCTAAAACATTTTAGTAGCTTGTAACTCTTACTGAACAACAAGAAGCTGCCCCTAGAGTGATAAAGCAAAAATATGTGATTTATTGAACTTGAGACAGACTCATACCAATTCACAATTCGCAAGTCGCAATTCGCAATTCGCAATTAAAAAACCTAGATACAGTAAACCTTGAGAGGTTTACTGTATCAAATTTTTCGTGAAATGGTATCACCCAGCAGTTTGTCTTTTTGTTGCGGGTAAATCCTGAGAAATTATCATAAAATTAGAGGTCGGCAGCAGACAATCATCTCGCTACCAAAATAAGAAGTCAGCACCCTACACCTGATTATTGCTCATTTAGGAACAGACTGGAGACTTTTATGATCCCAGCAGTGATTTTAACGCCAAAAAAAGAATTACCTCTGTTGTTTGAAGGACTAACCTGGAGAGAATTTAAAGCTGTTGAGCAGTTGTTAGACCGTCCGGGATATCGCCTGTCTTTTCTAGATGGAGTTTTGGAGATCCGAAGAATGCCAGGAGAAGCACACGAAACCGTTAAAGAAAGGCTTGGCGCATTGTTGGAACTTTTTTTGCTCGTGGCAGGGTTTGACTTTACTCCAACTGGCTCAATGACCTTGGAAAGTGAATCTGGTGCAGTGAAGCGAGAGGCGGATAAGTCTTATAAACTTGCTCCCGGTCGAGTGCGTCCTGACTTAGCAATTGAGGTGGTATTTACCAGTGGAGGGATCAACAAGCTGGAGGCATACAAGCGCCTATTAATTCCTGAAGTGTGGTTTTGGGAAGATGGCGTATTAGAAATTTACCACTTGCGGCAAGAGAGCAACGCACTTAATTATGAAAGGATTTCCAATAGTGAAGAGGTCAAAGGAATCGATCTGGATTTGTTGTTACGCTGCATTAATATGGTAAATCATGTTGACGCGATCAAGACTTTTCAACAGGCGCTTTTGAAGATGGTTCCATCTGAAAATCAAATTTAGCATGATAGTTAGCAAGTGCTTCCCAATCAAGTACATCCTCTAGCAATGCTTGATAACCCAGAGTATTAGGGTGCAGACCATCTACGCTGAGACGGTTGAGTCGCCAAGCTTCGCCACGTTGCATCCATTGCTCAAAAGTATCCAAATAGGGAATCTGCCGTTTATTGCAAGCAACTTTAGTAGCTTCTTTATAGCGATACTGATCGGCGTGATTGTAATATAAGCAATCTAGAAATGGCATTTTGGTTTCATTTACTGGAACCATGCCTACAAACAACACAGGACAAAGCTGTTGAGCCAGATCTAATAGAGAAGCGATTTCTGATTCAAACTCAGCAAAATCTGTATAATTCCGCCCATTGGGACGAGATAACCGTGCTGAATCATTTCCCCCTACAGACAGAATAATCAAGTCAGGAACGCGATTTCGCAGTTCACCTCGATGACGAAATTCTACTTCCAGTCTTTTTGCTACTTGCTGTGTGCGATCGCCCCTTACCCCTAAATTGTAAAGAACATGACCGGCATTATCTGGCAACATCCACCAGCGTCGCAGCTGTTCTACCCAACCTCCCTTTTCTGGATCGCCAAATCCGTAAACTAAGCTATCCCCCAGTGCGAGGATCTTCAAAGGCTGACGAGGGTTTGATGTTACAGACAGCTGCATTGAGGAAGGAAGCTTGAATGTTTGCATGTTAAATAAAAACTATAATTTATATCTCTACAAGAGTCTATACATTTCTATACCATTAAAGGTCAAACATTAAAAATTCATCTAATAACTAAACTGTCTTCCTCAGAATTTCATTAAAGTTGTCTCTATCATCACATTTGCGATCGCAGATAAACTGACTTACATCATGTCCGTGTAATTATTTATAATTTCCCCCTCTGTGCAGAAACCATCAAACCCTCTTTTCCCCTGGTTACTGAGCGTTGGTTGCTGAGTTTCGACTTCGCTCAACTGCCGCGCAGTCGAAGCAAGCCGAAGTATGCCCCCTGCGATCTTAATCATGAGTCTTTAACCGGACACGATATTACATCTTTGCTTGAGAAGCATTGACTAAGTAAGGAACTGAAGCATCTTTGTAAGGCCAATTCCGTGAAAAAAAGCGAACTAATAAAGAAAGTGATACCAGCATTAGCAAAATCCCCAACCACCAGCTAGAACGTAATTGTTCTAAGCTGTTAGCAGCTGAGGTAGTCTGGGGATTAGCTAACAGCCCCATTGACACAGCTAGTAAATTGTTCAATGCATGACAGGCGATCGGGACAATCAATGTGCGGGTTTTGATGTATAAAACCCCCATCACAAGACCAAAAACCGATAATCCCAAGACATTTGCATGTAAAACTCCAAATAACAGCGACGAAACCACCAAAGCAGCTCGAATACCCCACTTAGCCGCCCAACGCTGCAAAATAATTCCCCGAAATAGAAATTCCTCTGCGATGGGAGCAAATATGATGTAAGCGATCGCTCCTAACAGATTAACAAACAGTGGCGCAGAACGACTTGGAGATGGATTGCTAGCAAGTTGGCGCAAAATTCCTTCTACGAAATTAGGAGCGATTAACGATATTAGGGAAAACGATACAAGATAAGCACTAAGGGAAAATAAGATGATGATAATCACCAAGCCTAAAGTTTTAAGCCATTTGTAGTTTTCTGGTACTCTGCCTACTATATATCTGAGATTGATTCCTAAGCGATGCAATTCTACTAATTGCCAAAGACAAAGTAACCCAAATATTAAAAAGTAGAGGCTTAAACTCAAGACTTGATTATTCAATTTCAGTTTACTAATCCCTTGTACTAACCCTAGTACAATACCTAGACTCAAGCTAATCAGCAAACCCCGCAATAGTAAATTGCGAACTTTAAGCTTGTGGAATGGGTGATCAAGATACTGATTTGTCATAAATAATATAGTGGGCGATCGCCAATAATTTTTTTGCTCTTACCGAACTAAGGCGATTGATTAAACACCCACTTTAGCCACTGCTGAAAGGAAGTTACAGGATTTAAGGGATGAACTCCAGGCGCACGGGCAGCTACAAGTCCGTTCACTGCAACTAATGCCGAATACTGCAAGCCCAAAAAACTATCAACTGCTGCATAAGGACCACCTAGGGTAATTGCCCCAGACGCATACATTTGACCTTTTGCACTACGCATTTCTACTAATTCAAAATTGTTGGCTACCACCAACCGCCCTAGATAATTCAACGGCAGACTGTAATGTTTCACCAAATCAGCCAGCAAAGGATTTGCTTCCACCTTGGCATCAAGTCCGGTAGCATCAACAATAAAGTCAGCCGCTAGTTTCATTTCTCCCAAGCCTTTTTCTTTGATATGGGTAATAGTGCGATTTTGAGCATCTTGTTCTACACTTAAAACTTCGCCAAAAGTAATTTGATACCAACCTTCTTTTAACCCTTGTTCGGTAATCTGCTGCCAGTCATAGCGATCTGCGGTAGTTGTACCGCCCCAGTCTGCTAATAAACGCTGGCGTTCTTCAGGACTAGCATTTTCTAACATGACACGGAGTTCACCACCCCAACAAGCTTTCGGCCAGTTAAACGGTTGAAATTCGTAGTGATTTTTGACTAGCCGCTGAGACTTTTGAAATTTGTTACCTTGAGGTTTAGGCGATCGCATTAAATGCAAAACTGTGATCTTCTGATTTCGCTTTCTCGCTTCATAAATCCGCTGCACAATCCGCGAAGCTACAATTCCTCGCCCCCGAATCAAGACAGTACCACCTTGTCTTTCTAGTTGCTCATAAACATGGTCGTGTGCTTCATAAGCATTGACAACAGACTTAAAATCTTGATATTTTCCCCTATAAGCTTGTAAATCTGGAAGAAACTGGATAGCTGGATATCCAGTAGCTAAATGTAAATAACGACTAACTAAAAAAGCATAGTTGCCTGGGCCGCGAGAATAAGCTACGCAATATCTGCCATCATCAGTTTTGCGAATTGCCCTAACTCGCCCATAGCGATAGATTTGATTCCAGCCAATGCGCTTGACCTCTCGATCTATCGAATCGAAGACATTACCTGCGCGGGGCGTATAAGTTTCGGCAAAGGTTGGTTCAGCGAACACCTGCCATAAATACTTGAACATTGAATTAAACTGACCTTTGCTCAAATCATGCCAAGCTTCCCTCAAAGCGTAACTAGGCCAGCCCCAAATATTATCAGGGCAAGAGTCAGAATTAGAACGTAATCTTTCATATAAAGGAATTTGCGAATTAAGACAGAGGCGTTTGTAACGCGCATACGGTTCACTCTCCAATCCCAAAGCCACGATTCGATCAGCACGTACACCACTAATTCGCAGTAAATCAACCCACACAAAACTACCTAGTCCTGCCCCAATTGCCAAATAATCACATTCATCTACTGGTAAACCTGTAGCGTGAAGTGCTTGTACAACCACTTTTTCTGCCTGAAATGCTGGTGGTGGAAAAGTGCTACTTATGGGTGATATCGGCTGAGCTACTGGAGGTAAGCTAGGGTCTGGGAGATTAGTATTAGGGTTAAACTGAATCATTGACGGCGGACTGGTGGCTTGTGTAGTTGCGTTAACATTAAACCTCACCGTCATCATGTAAGGGCCAATTTGCAAAGTATCCCCATTAGTTAGGGTACTACGCACCTGTCGCTGACCATTGACGAATACACCGTTAACGCTGCCTTGATCAATTACCACCAATTGGTTGTGTTCATAGTCAATCAAAGCGTGATAACGAGAAACTTCGTTACTGTTAAGCAACATTCTGGCAACGCGCTTACCTGCTAGTTCAGCAGGTAAACGGGCGAACTCTCGACCAAAAGCGATGGGTACACTCAAATTTGGTTCTCGCTGTTCTCCCGTCGCCGGATCTTCCCAACTTAATTGAATTTGTAAGTTAGTCATTGTTGGTCAGTTGTCAGTTGTCAGTTGTCATTGGTCAGTTGTTATTCTTATTGCTTCCCCTGCCTCCCCTGCCTCCCCTGCTTAATTACTAGGTGCTACTAATACACTCACTGCCGCAGCTAAAGATGTACCACACCAAGGACAGCCAATTTGCAGATTTTCACCAGGGGAAACTTTATGACATTTAGGACACTCTAAGCCATAAATTCCTTGTGGTGGTGTTGGTGGATGGTAATGATGCCTCGGCTGTACTTGTGGCTGCTGTGGATGCAGATTTGCTACTGCTGGTTGTGGTGGTACTAATATAGTTGCTGGAATATTATTAATTGCAACAGCAGTAACTTGGAATTGCATTTGACCCAAACAAATCACACTTCCTTGATTTAAAGGCATTTCACCTTGGGCTAGTTGCTGTCCATTTATTAAGGGGGGATTTTGCGATCGCAGATTTCTAATTAAAAACTGTTGCTGTTGAGGATGAAAAAATATTTCTACATGTAGACCAGATACGGTCGGGTTACTTACAACAATATCGCACCGCACTGGATCACGACCGATGCGGACAGTTCCAGTATTTTTGCTGGGTTGTTGTTCATAAATATTCTGTGTTTTATCTTGACCTGCATCGTGCCACTGCAAAGTTAGTGCATTCATTGTTTTAATGTAGCTACTTCAACTTCTTCCTGTGCGATTCCTAACACGAGTCAGTAGTAGCAAGCAAGTATTTAGAACAAACTTCAACAAATCAATATCGATATTATTTGCTTGATCTTGCAGATGCTAGTTTGTCAGCAATACGTGTGGTTTCTGGTAGTCGATATTTGGGTGTACAGCGTAGTACATAGTTAATTGCTGTAGATAAACTCACTTTATGACCACTAGAGACATACACAGGTTTGACTTTTGTCCGCGATCGCAAAGCGGCCCCTATTATTTCGCCTTTGTGTATCAATGGTTGCCAATTACCTCTAGTTTCTGGTAATTCTTCATGCTTACCAATTAACAATGATTTTGCTACACCAATGGTAGGCAGATCCAACAGTAAACCTAAATGACTGGCTATACCCAATCTTCGAGGATGGGCAATGCCTTGACCATCACACAAAATAATATCTGGTGTTGTTTCTACTTTTTCTAAGGCATCCAATACCGCTGGGATTTCCCGAAATGAAAGGAAACCAGGAATATAGGGAAATGATGTCGGACGGTAGGCTAAAGTTGTCTCGACTACTTGCAAATCAGGAAAACTCAGCACTGCTACTGCTGCCCGGCTAATCGTTCCATTGGCTTCAAAGCCCATATCCACACCAGCAACGTACTGCACAGATTCTTGAAGTTGATCTTCAGTAATTACTTGATTCCGTAACTTTTCTTGGATAGCTATAGCTTCCTCAACTGTCAAAGGCCAAGCATGACTTTGATAAATTTTCATATTTAAAAGCTGTATTTAATGATTAAATTCAATTGATTAGCATCTTTTAATATAGAAAAAACAACACTTTCTACTATTTTGATAATTGTACAAAATTTGTATAATCAATTAGTTTGTCTACGCGGACTTTGCTTGTATAGTGACGAATTATCTTCGCCCAAAACTTTTAAAACTTTTGAAACAACTCAGTAAATTTGTATTTATTTTCTGTTTCCTGTGTTTACGCTTTTTATCATAAACTCAACCAACTAAAAACCTGTTGGGCTGTTAGTTCCAATTCAATACCCTCAAGAATTGGTAATTTATCAGCACCTTCATATAATTCCACTCGTTGACCAGGAAAAATCCCTAGCACACTTTCATCTTCCGGATTGATTAACCAGCCAATTTCAGTACCATTGCGTGAACAATGCAATAACTTACTCAATACTTTTTTTAACCTTTGGTCTGGGGAAAGAATCTTAATTGCCCAGTCGGGATGAATTTCAAAGCGATTAACAATTCTGCCAGATGAAGTTTTAGGGATTCTATGCCAGCGAAACACAGACACATCAGGAACAACAGAAGCACCGCCAAAGGTACAACGCAGTTCTGGCAAAGCGTAAGCAATTTTTTGGCTTTTAGCTATGCCGTTTATTGTTTCGCAAAAAGTAGCTTGGAGCAAGCTATGTTCACCTTGAGGCATGGGTTTTTGAATGATGTCTCCATTGATAAAATCTGATGCTGGTTCAGTTTCCGGTAGTTTGAGGAACGCGTCTAAAGTTAGTTGGGGTTGACTGGCAATAGTCATAAGTAAATAACAAAGGCTAGGGGAAAATAGTATCTGTGGTTAGAAAAAATGGGCGATCGCATCTTGACAGGAGCGATCGCCCAAAAGTTAATTAATTACACAGCTTGATAGCTAGCAGAGTAAGTCTCTTTTAGCGATTGCCAACGAAAAGTGCGATCGCCACCTCTTTCAACAATCACCTTAACTCGTGGTTCTAAGCTAGGCAAAGTTGCTAAAAATTCCACTTCCTGATCAGAAAGAATATGTCCTTCTATCATCCACACAACTAACCCCTTTGACTTTGGTGATAGCTGTTCTAGTTGATAGTTAACAATCGGCGGCAAATAATATGTATAACCTACTGCCGCGCCACTACCAGTACTTTTCTTACCTAGATGTGGCGGCCTCACTCCATGAACTCCTGTCAGATAAGCAGCTACATCACCCAACCCCCTAGCGGTAATGTGGAGGGTAGTATAACCAGCCGCCCGCAGTCGCCGTTGATATCTACCTTCAAATCCTCCCTCCAAAGGAATATACACGCCAAGAGAGCCAAATTTTTCCAGATCGCGAATTAAACCGTTGCCAGTGGTAATTAGTGCCATAGATTTTTGTTTTGTCCCACCTAGATATCTCTATTATTTACTGTCAACGGAGTGATTAACTCAGATAACTAACGTATAAGTTTAGATTAGCTTCCTCATACCCCATTGCAAAGTCACAAATTGATCTAAAAAAATATAGACAAAGATAATGAAATGATTTATATTATTAGATTGTGACCAAACGCCTAAAATAGAATACCTTTTACTGCCATTGAAAACTGGTGTTAGCATTAAAAGCTGATGACTCAAATTTAAAGAGTATAAGCTAGTTTAAATTGGCAGCAAACTGGTAAACTAGAAAAGCTTTCAGGTCAAGACAAGGAGCCAGAGGCCAAAAAACCAAAGCTCCAGACTACAATCACTCCTGTAGCCCCTAAAAAAACCAGACAAGACCTTAAGCTATAGTTTAAGGTGTTTAGTGGAGTAGAAACTGAGCAGTGATGTTGGTTTATGACGTTGCATCAGCCTCAGTTAACGGATACTGAGCGAAAAAGCAACGCTTAAGTCCTACTACAATCAGCAAAGTGCCAAAGCAGATGCTTGGACGAAAGCATTGCTGCACGAAGCGCAAAGCTCTAAAGCATTGCCTCAATTCCAGAAGTTATTGCTTTCCATTGGGAAGAAGCTTGTGGCTGTTCTGGTAAGAGGGTGAGTGAAAATAAACGGATTCATCAAGCAGTAAAGGCACAGCTTGTTGTGTCCAGGAGAAATTGCCACGGCATTCTAGAGGATCGTCCACCCTCAACCAACGGCTACACAGCGTGTCTTAACAGAATCCAATTCCAAGGTCAGTAAGTAGAAAGGAGAGCCAGTTACTGTGTCTGTAGGTATTCTCGGCACCAAGCTGGGCATGACCCAAGTGTTTGACGAAGCAGGAGTAGCTATTCCTGTCACCGTAGTTCAAGCTGGTCCATGCACCGTTACCCAAATTAAAACGAAACAGACTGATGGTTACGCCGCCATTCAAGTCGGCTTTGGCGCAGTCAAACCAAAGGCATTAAACAGACCGCTACTAGGTCATCTGGCAAAATCATCTGCCCCTGCGTTGCGTCACTTAAACGAGTATCACACAGATGCCACTAGTGATTATGCTTTAGGTCAAGAGATTAAAGCAGATATTTTTAGTGTTGGTCAAATTGTAGATGTAGTTGGTACAAGTATCGGTCGCGGTTTCGCCGGCAACCAAAAGCGTAATAATTTTGGTCGTGGGCCGATGTCTCACGGTTCCAAAAATCACAGAGCGCCAGGTTCCATCGGTGCTGGTACGACACCCGGTCGTGTTTATCCCGGTAAACGGATGGCAGGGCGTTTAGGCGGAAAGCGCATCACAATCAGCAAGTTGACTGTAGTGCGAGTAGATGTAGAACGCAACTTACTGCTAATTAAAGGAGCCATTCCTGGTAAACCAGGTTCCTTAGTGAATGTTCTACCCGCAAAGAAAGTTGGTAGCAAAAAATAGCTGTTAGCCGTCAGTTGTTAGTCACTACTGACCACTGACCACACTTCTAACTACGCGGTAGTTGAATCTCGACTTCGCTCGATTGCCACGCAGTCGAAACTCAGTGCATCGCTGACAACTGACAAAGGACATAAAAATGGTAGAAAGTGTAGTTAAAAATTGGCAAGGAGAACAAGTCGGACAGACGACCTTTGAATTGCGAGTTGCTAAAGAAGAAACAGCAGCACACGTAGTGCATAGAGCATTGGTTCGGCAAATGACCAATTCTCGTCAAGGAACAGCCAGTACAAAAACTCGTGCAGAAGTTAGAGGCGGCGGTCGAAAACCTTGGCGGCAAAAAGGTACAGGCCGCGCCCGTGCCGGATCTATTCGTTCACCATTATGGCGTGGTGGTGGCGTAATTTTTGGGCCTAAGCCTAGAGACTTCAACGTCAAGTTAAATCGCAAAGAACGGCGTTTAGCATTGCGGACAGCACTGGTAAGCCGTGCTGACGACTTGATCGTGGTAGAAGAATTTAGCAACGAGCTAGCCCGCCCGAAAACTAAAGAATTGATAGCAGCGCTAACTCGTTGGGGCGTAGAACCAGATAATAAAGCACTATTAATTTTGGCTGACATTGCGGAGAACGTTTATTTGTCTGCCCGCAACGTACAGAATTTAAAGCTAATACCAGCTGACCAGCTAAACGTTTATGATTTGCTGCACGCTGACAAAATTGTCGTTACGGCATCAGCCCTAGAAAAAATTCAGGAGGTCTATAGTGCCTAACCTTGACCCCCGTCACCTTGCTGATTTAGTGCGTCGCCCAATTGTTACAGAAAAAGCGACCATCTTGATGGAGCAGAACAAATACACATTTGAAGTCACTCCTAAAGCAAGCAAGCCAGAAATTAAAGCAGCAATTGAAGACTTGTTTCAAGTCAAAGTTGTCAAAATCAATACTGCATTACCCCCACGTAAAAAACGGCGTGTAGGTAAATTTATTGGTTATAAACCCCAATACAAACGAGCCATCGTCACTGTCGCGTCTGGGGATGAAGAGAAGATTAGACAAGTTCTGTTCCCAGAACTTTAAAAAGTTATGAATGATGAGTTACGAATTATCGCTAACTCCTAACTTCTAACTTAAAACTCACAACTCGAAATTTAATTATGGGTACTCGTTCTTATCGCCCCTATACCCCCAGTACTCGCCAAGTTACGATCTCCGACTTTGCGGAAATTACCAAAACAGAGCCGGAAAAGTCACTCACTGAGTACAAACATCGTGCCAAAGGCCGAAATAATCAAGGGCGGATAACTAGCCGTCGCCGGGGTGGCGGCCACAAACAGCTTTATCGGATCATTGATTTTAAACGGAATAAGCGTGATATTACTGCCACGGTAACAGCAATTGAATACGATCCAAATCGCAATGCTCGGATTGCTTTATTGGTTTATGAAGATGGCGAAAAGCGGTACATTCTCCATCCCAATAATTTGAAAGTTGGGACAACAGTTATTGCCAGCCCAGAAGCTCCTATTGAAGATGGCAATGCTTTACCACTCTCGAATATACCTTTAGGTACAGGAGTTCACAATGTAGAATTGACTCCCGGTAAGGGTGGTCAAATTGTGCGTGCAGCTGGTGCTACAGCGCAAGTTGTAGCGAAAGAAGGTAAATACGTAACTCTCAAATTACCTTCAGGAGAAGTCCGCTTAATTCGCCGGGAATGTTATGCCACCATTGGCCAAGTAGGCAATACCGATGCGCGAAATCTCAGTGCGGGTAAAGCAGGAAGAAATCGCTGGAAAGGTCGCCGTCCTAAAGTTAGAGGTAGTGTGATGAACCCCGTTGACCACCCACATGGCGGTGGTGAAGGTAGAGCGCCTATCGGTAGAGCTGGTCCTGTTACTCCTTGGGGTAAACCTACCTTGGGTGCAAAAACACGCAAACCTAAAAAAGCTAGTAGTAAATTGATCGTGCGTCGCCGCCGTAAGTCTTCTAAGCGCGGTCGTGGTGGTCGTCAATCCTAAAATTTTGGATTTTAAATGGGGAAAACTCAGTTGAGATACCTAATTGTCCAAAATCCGAAATCTAAAATCTAAAATCCAAAATTAAATTATGGGTCGTTCTCTAAAAAAAGGTCCTTTCGTTGCTGACCATCTGCTTAGCAAAATTGAAAAGCTGAATGCCAAAAATGAAAAACAAGTTATTAAAACTTGGTCGAGAGCCTCGACAATTTTGCCATTGATGGTAGGTCATACGATCGCAGTTCATAATGGACGACAACACGTTCCTGTTTTTGTCAATGAGCAGATGGTAGGACATAAGTTGGGTGAATTTGCCCCAACACGTACTTATAGGGGTCATGGCAAAAGCGACAAAAAATCAGGTAGGTAAGTAGTTAGTGGTCAGTGGTCAGTGGCAACTATGTTTGGTAAGACTACGACATTTGCAAGATTGGGATACTAAACCAGATTAAAAACAACTAACAACTAACAACTGACAACTGACAACTGACAAAAGGAGAAAAATATGGCTGTTGATACGACTGAAGTCAAAGCGATCGCTCGTTACATACGCATGTCTCCCTTTAAAGTACGTCGAGTCCTCGATCAAATTCGCGGGCGATCGTACCGAGAAGCGTTAATTGTTCTGGAATTTATGCCTTATCGCGCCACTGAACCAGTATTAAAACTGCTCAGAAGCGCTGCGGCTAATGCCGAGCATAATGCTGGATTAGATCGCACTCAATTGGTGATTACCCAGGCTTATGCAGACCAAGGGCCAGTCCTAAAACGGTTCCAACCTAGGGCGCAGGGACGAGCTTACCAGATTCGCAAACCGACGTGTCACATTACTTTAGCTGTTGGTGCTGATCCTAATAGCTGAGTAGGTAAATAAACACAAAAAATTGCGTAAAGTAAGAAATTTTAGAGGAAGTATTTGTGGGACAAAAAATACATCCAGTCGGTTTCCGTCTGGGTATTACACAAGAACATCAATCTCGTTGGTTTGCCGTTCCTGAACGCTATCCAGAACTTCTCCAAGAAGATCACAAACTCCGTAAATACATAGAACAAAAGCTCGGTAGACTCGCTCAAAACAACGCCGGAATTTCCGAAGTGCGAATTGAGCGTAAGGCAGATCAAATCGACCTAGAAATCCGCACAGCTCGACCAGGTGTGGTTGTAGGTCGTGGTGGACAAGGCATAGAAGCATTGCGTACCGGACTCCAAGATCTATTGGGCGGCAATCGCCAAATTCGGATTAACGTAGTTGAGGTACAACGAGTTGATGCTGATGCTTACCTAATTGGTGAATATATTGCTCAACAATTAGAACGCCGAGTTTCTTTTAGACGAGTGGTACGCCAAGCAATTCAGCGCGCCCAAAGAGCTGGTATTCAAGGTATTAAAATTCAAGTCAGCGGACGGCTCAA
The DNA here is from genome assembly GCF_029953635.1 of Halotia branconii CENA392. Lineage (NCBI taxonomy): Bacteria > Bacillati > Cyanobacteriota > Cyanophyceae > Nostocales > Nodulariaceae > Halotia > Halotia branconii. Next base: position 5,595,510 of record NZ_CP124543.1, read on the forward strand.
CGGTGCAGAAATTGCCCGGACAGAGTGGACTCGTGAAGGTAGAGTGCCTTTACATACCCTCAGGGCAGATATTGATTATGCTTACTGCACAGCCAAAACAGTTTACGGCATTCTGGGTATCAAAGTGTGGGTGTTTAAAGGAGAAGTTATTCCTGGACAAGAAGAAACTCCATCTCAACCAACCACACGCGATCGCGAACCTCGTCGTCGTCAACAACAACAACGCCGTCGCCAGCAATTTGAAGACCGTTCTAATGAAGGATAGGGGCTAGAGGCTAGAGGCTAGAGGCTAGAAAAATACTAGATTCAAGTCCTTAATTCCTAATTCCCAATCTCTAATTCTTAAATCCCTAGTACCTAGTCATGTTAAGTCCTAGAAGAACTAAATTCCGCAAACAACAACGCGGACGGATGGAAGGTTTAGCCAGCCGTGGTAGCACCATTAATTTTGGTGATTTTGCCCTCCAAGCTCAAGAACCCGCTTGGATCACCTCTCGCCAAATCGAGGCTTCACGACGAGCCATGACCCGTTATATTCGTCGGGGTGGACAAATCTGGATTCGGATTTTCCCTGATAAGCCTGTAACCATGCGTCCAGCTGAAACCCGGATGGGTTCTGGTAAAGGTTCGCCAGAATTTTGGGTAGCAGTAGTCAAGCCAGGGCGAATTATGTTTGAAATCGCTGGCGTTTCCGAAGAAGTAGCCCGTGAAGCTATGCGTTTAGCTGCATACAAATTGCCCATAAAAACTAAATTTATTGTGCGCTCTCAACCACAGGAGTAGGAGTAGGTCATGCCTCTTCCCAAAATTTCAGAAGCTAGAGAATTAAGTGACGAGAAACTGGCTCAAGAAATTCTCGCTATTAAAAGACAACTATTTCAGTTGCGCTTGCAAAAAGCCACAAGACAACTCGAAAAACCTCACCAGTTTCGACATGCAAGGCATCGTCTAGCTCAATTGCTAACTGTAGAAACAGAACGCAAACGAGCAGCAAGTCAATCGCCTCAAGAAGAAAAGTAGGAAATTATGGCAATCAAAGAACGAGTTGGCTTGGTAGTGAGCGACAAAATGCAAAAAACGGTGGTAGTTGCTGTAGAAAACCGCGCTCCCCATCCTAAGTACGGCAAGATTGTAGTTCAAACCCGGCGCTATAAAGCTCACGATGAAGACAATAACTGCAAAGTGGGCGATCGCGTGCGGATTCAGGAAACTAGACCTCTGAGCAAAACCAAGCGCTGGCAAGTTAAAGAAGTCCTGAATACTAAAGCTACAACTTAATAGTTGTTATTTAACTAACAACTTAAACAAGGGAGACCTATTGTGATTCAACCCCAAACTTATCTTAATGTCGCAGACAATAGCGGTGCTCGTAAACTAATGTGCATCCGCATCTTAGGTGGAGGCAACCGCCGTTATGGTTTCATCGGCGACAAGATTATTGCTGTTGTCAAAGATGCTATCCCCAACATGGCAGTCAAAAAATCTGATGTCGTAGAAGCAGTGATCGTCCGCACCCGCCATCATATTAGTCGGGACAGCGGCATGACCATTCGCTTTGACGATAACGCCGCAGTCATCATCAACAAAGATGGTAATCCTAGAGGCACACGGGTTTTTGGCCCTGTAGCACGGGAATTACGCGATAAAAGCTTCACCAAAATTGTTTCTCTGGCTCCGGAGGTGCTGTAATGGCAACCAAACACAATAAGCCCAAAGTATTCTACAAAATGCACGTCAAAACTGGTGATACTGTACAAGTAATTGCCGGTAAAGACAAAGGCAAAGTTGGTGAAGTTATTAAAGCACTTCCTCAACTCAGCAAGGTTTTAATCAAAGGCGTAAATATTAAAACCAAGCACGTTAAACCCCAACAAGAAGGTGAATCAGGGCGCATTGTCACCCAAGAATTTCCCATCCATAGCTCCAATGTGATGCTTTATTCTAATAAGCAAAACGTTGCAAGTCGTGTTTGTTACACCTTTACACCAGAAGGTAAAAAGGTGAGAAAACTCAAGAAAACTGGCGAGATTCTAGATAAATAGTTAGGAGTTAAAAGTAAAGAGTTAGGAATTTAATTTAATTCATAACTAAATAACTCATAACTTTATTCCCTGACCAAGCCCAGGGATAATCAGGATAAAAATTATGGCAACAACAAGACTCAAAAACTTATACCAAGAGACAATCGTCCCTAAACTAACTAATCAGTTTCAATACACCAACATACATCAAGTACCCAAATTGGTGAAGGTGACTATTAACAGAGGTTTAGGGGAAGCAGCGCAAAATGCTAAAGCCTTAGAAGCATCTTTAAGCGAAATTGCCTTAATTACTGGTCAAAAGCCAGTAGTAACAAGGGCGAAAAAAGCGATCGCTGGCTTCAAAATTCGTCAAGGGATGCCTGTTGGCATCATGGTGACACTCCGGGGCGAACGGATGTACGCATTTGTCGATCGACTCATCAGCTTGGCATTGCCCAGGATTAGAGACTTTCGCGGCGTTAGTCCTAAAAGTTTTGATGGTCGTGGTAACTATACTCTGGGTGTGAGAGAACAACTCATTTTTCCAGAAGTAGAATATGACAGCATCGATCAAATCCGTGGTATGGATATCTCCATCATCACAAGTGCGAAAAACGACGAAGAGGGCCGCGCCTTACTTAAGGAAATGGGAATGCCCTTTCGCGATCAATAAGTTCATCTAAAGAGGGAACGATGGCGGCTAACGACACAATTGCAGATATGCTGACGCGCATCCGCAATGCCAATATGGCGCGGCATCAAACTACACAAGTGCCAGCGACAAAAATGACCCGGAGTATTGCTAAAGTACTACAGGAGGAAGGATTTATTGGTGAGTTTGCAGAAGCAGAAGAAGGAGTAAAGCGTAATCTGGTGATTTCCTTAAAATACAAGGGTAAGAGTCGCCAGCCGCTAATTACTGCCTTAAAGCGTGTAAGTAAACCAGGTTTGCGTGTTTATTCCAACCAAAAAGACTTACCAAGAGTATTAGGTGGTATTGGCATTGCCATTATTTCTACATCTAGTGGGATCATGACCGACCGGGAAGCACGCCGTCAAAACGTGGGTGGTGAAGTACTTTGCTACATTTGGTAGCTAAAAGTCAAAAGTCAAAAGTCAATGGTCAATTTTCATTGACAACTGACAACTGACCCTTCGGGTGACGCTCCTAACGTCGCTCTAAGCGAAGCCATGCCGTAGGCTTTACGCTAGCGTCAGTTGCTCATGGGAGAAACCCCCATCGCTTTTAGCGTCTCCCCTGGGGAGAAGACCGCACTGACTGACAACTGACAAAGGACAAAAAGCTATGTCTCGTATTGGTAAACGTCCAATTACTATTCCCGCCAAAGTACAAGTAACGATTGATGGCGCAAGGGTTGTAGTTAAAGGCCCGAAAGGGGAACTTTCTCGCGATCTGCCTACCAACGTCATAGTCTCTCAAGAAGGGGAAATTTTACAAGTAACCCGCCGGGACGAATCTCGTACCTCTAGGCAAATGCACGGCTTAAGCCGCACTTTAGTTGCCAACATGGTTGAGGGAGTTTCCCAAGGTTTTCAGCGCCGATTGGAGATCCAAGGTGTTGGTTATCGCGCCCAACTTCAAGGGCGTAACTTAGTTTTGAATATGGGTTACAGCCATCAAGTACAAATTGTTCCGCCAGAAGGAATCCAATTTACAGTCGAAGGTAACACTAACGTCATTGTTAGCGGCTACGACAAAGAGATTGTAGGCAACACAGCAGCTAAAATTCGTGACGTTCGTCCACCGGAACCTTACAAAGGTAAAGGTATTCGTTATGCCGGCGAAGTAGTCAGACGCAAAGCTGGTAAGACTGGTAAGAGTGGTAAGAAGTAAAAATGAAACTTACTCGTAGAGAATCAAAACAACGTCGCCATCGACGTGTCCGTGGTAAAGTGAATGGCTCCTCAGAACGGCCGCGTTTATCTGTGTTTCGTTCCCGTGAGCATATTTACGCCCAGGTAATTGATGATACACAACATCAAACCATCGTAGCAGCCTCAACTGTAGAACCAGAATTAAAATCTAGTTTAGCTTCAGGCTCTAATTGTGAAGCATCAGTGCAAGTCGGCAAATTAATCGCAGCGCGATCGCTAGAAAAAGGCATCACCCAAGTAGTCTTTGATCGTGGTGGCAACCTATATCATGGTCGAATCAAAGCACTAGCTGATGCAGCACGCGAGGCTGGTTTAGATTTCTAAATCGGTCAGTGGTCAATGATCAGTAGCAACTAACAACTGACAACTGACTAAAAGAAAGCATTTGATTATAGCAACTGATCGTCGGTCAATAGTCAGTAGCAACTGACAACTGACAACACTTCGACAAACGGTAGTTGAATCTCGACTTCGCTCGATTACCGCGCAGTCGAAACTCAGTGCATCGCTGACAACTGATACCGTTTCACTTTAAAGTTGATACATTTGGGCAAGCAGGGGAAGCAGGGGAGGCAGGGGGAGTAAGAAAAGTAATTTGATATCAATAATTTCGTGAAATGGTATGACAACTGACTAAAAGAGAGCATTTGATTATGGCAACTGGTCGTCGTAAAGCTAATCGCACAAAGAAAGAAGAAACCAACTGGCAAGAACGAGTTATTCAGATCCGGCGCGTGAGCAAGGTCGTCAAAGGAGGTAAAAAACTTAGCTTCCGAGCGATTGTAGTCGTCGGCAACGAACGTGGCCAAGTTGGTGTAGGAGTAGGCAAAGCCTCAGATGTCATTGGTGCTGTTAAAAAAGGCGTAGCTGATGGTAAAAAACACTTGATTGACATTCCCATCACCAAATCTAACTCGATTCCCCATCCTATTGATGGTGTCGGTGGTGGCGCTAAAGTAATTATGCGCCCAGCTGCACCCGGTACTGGGGTAATTGCTGGTGGTGCTGTCCGGACTGTGCTGGAATTGGCAGGAGTTCGTAACGTGCTAGCTAAGCAACTAGGCTCCAATAATCCACTCAACAACGCTAGAGCCGCAGTTAATGCCTTATCTACACTGCGTACCTTAGCTGAAGTTGCTGAAGATCGGGGCATTGCTATTGAAAAACTCTACATATCGTAGAGCTACCCTGACAAAGTTTTTGTGTAAACAAATACTAATAAAAAATGAGACTCAACGATGCTAAGCCTCAAAAAGGCTCAAAAAAACGCCGCCGCCGCGTAGGTAGAGGTATTTCTGCCGGTCAAGGTGCTAGTGCTGGTCTAGGTATGAGAGGTCAAAAATCTCGATCTGGTAGCAGTACCCGACCAGGTTTTGAAGGAGGTCAACAGCCGTTGTACCGCCGTTTACCGAAGCTAAAAGGCTTTCCGATTGTGAATCGGAAGAATTACACTACGATTAATGTAGAGAAGCTAGCCTCTCTTCCTGCCAATACAGAAGTAACTTTGGATTCCTTAAAAGCCGCAGGTATTATCACTGCTGTTAAAGGCCCATTGAAAATTTTGGGTAATGGGGAATTGGGCGTAGCGCTCAATGTCAAAGCGGCAGCTTTTACAGGTCAAGCTCAAAGCAAAATTGAGGCAGCTGGCGGGAGTTGTGAAATTTTATAGTGAGAGCAACAGCGCACTTAAATAGCACCCCACCCTTTTCCAGTGCCTGATTCACTAAAAAGGTAGCACTCTATGATCAGTCGAGATAAAGCCCCAACGGCTCAAGAAACTTTTATGCAGATGGCGCAAGCAGCCGGACTCAGAGGTAGGCTGCTTGTTACCGTTGGTATTTTAATTTTGGTGCGCCTGGGCATCTTTTTACCCATACCAGGAATTGATAGAGCTAGATTTGGCGAAGCCATTTCGGGTAATAATTCCGTATTCGGTTTATTGGATATATTTTCTGGACGAGGACTTTCGACTTTAGGAATCTTCGCTTTAGGGATTTTACCCTTCATTAATGCGTCTATTATTATCCAATTGCTCACCGCAGCAATTCCATCTTTAGAAAATTTACAAAAAAATGAAGGTGAAGCAGGGCGGCGAAAAATCTCACAAATTACCCGCTATGTGACTGTAGTTTGGGCAATTATTCAAAGTACAGCTTTTTCGGCATTATTTTTACAGCAATTTGCCATAACCCCAGGGCCGATATTTGTAGCTGAAACTGCGATCGCTCTAACTGCTGGTTCCATGTTTGTCATGTGGGCATCAGAACTAATTACAGAACGCGGTATTGGTAACGGTGCATCATTGTTGATTTTTGTCAATATTGTGGCTTCATTACCAAAATCCTTGGGCGATACCATTGACTTGGTACAAGTCGGTGGTAGAGAAATAGTCGGCCGGGTAATTGTGCTGATTTTAGTATTCCTAGCAACTATTGTGGGGATTGTATTTGTTCAAGAAGGAATCCGCCGCATCCCCATTATTTCAGCCCGTCGCCAAGTAGGTAGACGAGTTTTGGCAGAGCAACGTAGCTATTTGCCTTTGCGTTTAAATTCTGGTGGCGTAATGCCGATCATTTTTGCGGCTGCTATTTTGAGTCTGCCACTTTTAATTGCCAACTTTACCAAAAACCCAGACATAGCAAACATTGTCAGTACTTATTTAAGTCCTAGTGGTTCTCAACCTTGGGTCTACGCACTTGTCTACTTAACTTCGATTGTTTTCTTTAGTTACTTCTATTCTTCATTGATTGTTAACCCGGTTGATGTGGCACAGAACTTGAAGAAAATGGGTTCTAGTATTCCCGGTATTCGTCCTGGAAAATCTACAAGTGAGTATATCGAGCGCGTAATCAATCGACTAACTTTTTTAGGTGCGATCTTTTTGGGCTTTGTGGCTATTATCCCCACCGCTGTTGAAAGTGCTTTAGGTGTACCAACTTTTAGGGGTTTAGGTGCTACTTCGCTATTAATTTTAGTGGGTGTGGCGATTGATACAGCAAAACAAGTTCAAACTTATGTCATCTCTCAGCGTTATGAAGGAATGGTGAAACAATAGTGACGCGATTAATTTTCTTGGGACCACCTGGAGCTGGTAAAGGAACTCAAGCTCAAACCTTGGCTGCACACTTAAATATTCCTCATATTTCTACGGGGGAAATATTAAGACAAGCCATGAAAGAGCAAACCCCTTTGGGAATTAAAGCTCAAAGTTATGTCAATAGCGGCGAGTTAGTTCCTGACCAGCTAGTACAGGATTTGGTACAAGAGCGCCTTAATCAATCAGATGCTAAATCCGGTTGGATTCTAGATGGTTTTCCCCGCAAGGTCACACAAGCGGCTTTTCTAGAAGAATTGCTAGAAAAGATCTATCAAAGTGGTGAAAGGGTAGTTAATCTAGATGCGCCTGATGAAGTTGTGGTAGCACGTTTACTAGCTAGAGGACGAAAAGATGATAGTGAAGAAGTAATTCGTCGTCGCCTAGAAGTATACCGGGCTGAAACTGCACCTTTAATTGATTATTACCGCGATCGCCAGAGACTTTTGAATGTCAACGGCAATCAATCCCAAGAAGAAGTCACTAGCGAACTCCACCAAGTAATTGCCTCATAACCTGAGTATAGGGAGTAGAAAATTCACCACTCAGCTACTCCCCTTAACATAATCTAGGCAAGAAACAAGTCAAATTTAGCTAAGATATATTAATAAACTGTTGATATATTTCTCAAAATATGTTCTTTTGCAGGTAAATTGCTGCAACTGGACAGAAAATTATTGAGTTGAGGAAAAAACAAATTGTCTAAGCAAGATCTAATTGAAATGGAAGGAACGGTAACAGAGTCCTTACCTAATGCGATGTTTCGTGTTGACTTGGACAATGGCTTTAACGTCCTAGCACACATTTCTGGTAAGATTCGCCGCAATTACATCAAGATTCTACCTGGCGATCGCGTCAAAGTAGAATTAACACCCTATGACCTCAGCAAAGGCAGAATTACTTATCGGCTCCGGAAAAAGTAAGTCTATGCAGAAAAGTTTACCATAAAAACATTTTTTTGGCTGTTACGTTGGTTAATTAACTGAATTAATTTCCCTAAAAATGCTATAATCTACTATTTGGAGTCAGTTACAAAAGGCATGAAAGTTAGAGCCTCAGTCAAGAAAATTTGTGAAAAATGTAACGTGATCAAACGTCGTGGTCGCGTCATGGTGATTTGTGTAAATCCCAAGCACAAACAACGTCAAGGATAGTACTCTCAAATTTTGAGAGTTGGGTGCAACACACATAACCGCCTAAACAAAGTGTAAACGCGATTAGTCGTGTTTTTCCAAAAGCAACTGCGAGAACAATAGGGAGATATTGATTGTGGCACGTATTTCCGGAGTAGACCTTCCACGCGATAAGCGAATTGAGATTGGTCTAACTTACGTCTACGGAATTGGAGTATCCAGATCGCTAGAAATTTTAGCGACCACAGGTGTAAACCCAGACACCCGCGTTAAAGACTTGAGTGATGCTGATGTCGCCGCCCTCAGAGCAGAAATAGAAAGTAACTATCAAGTCGAAGGAGACTTGCGGCGCTGGGAGGCAATGAATATCAAGCGTTTGGTGGACATTGGAGCCTACAGAGGTCGTCGTCATCGTATGGGCTTGCCAGTTAGAGGTCAAAGAACTCGTACCAATGCTAGAACCCGTCGTGGGAGAAGGCAGACAGTTGCTGGGAAGAAAAAGGCTCCAGGTAAATAAATTTCATTGCTTGTTCATCAGAACAAGTTTCACCTTTAGATTAACCAAACAAACATGGCGAGACAACCAACAAAAAAAGGCGGGAGCAAAAAGCAAAAACGGAACGTTCCCAACGGAATGGCCTACATCCAGTCTACTTTCAACAATAGCATCGTCACCATTACCGATCAAAACGGAGATGTTATTTCCTGGGCTAGTGCTGGTTCTAGCGGTTTTAAAGGTGCAAAAAAAGGAACTCCTTTTGCTGCCCAAACCGCCGCTGAAAGCGCAGCACGCCGAGCTATAGACCAAGGAATGCGCCAAATTGAGGTGATGGTCAGTGGCCCAGGAGCAGGTAGAGAAACTGCTATCCGCGCCCTTCAAGGTGCAGGACTGGAAATTACACTTATTCGGGATATTACCCCAATTCCTCACAATGGTTGCCGTCCGCCCAAGCGCCGCCGAGTTTAAATTCAACTTAATTAGGCGGTTTGAGGGCGAAAGGTTTAAGCAAAGAGAAGTCACCTGCAATGACTGCTTAAAGATTTGGTATCAAACTTACTAAGCAGGGTGAGTGCTAAAGAACTTCTGACGGCTTGGGCGATTAGAAGCATAGCAGATCTTTACTTTATGAAAGGCTACTAAACTTCGAGATCACCCAAATTATGATAATTGTCTACAGGCTGAAAAAGGCTTCAAACTCTATTGCTACAACATGTTGGCAGTTTGATACAGCTAAATTAAGTTTCAGGACAATAAAGTAAATTTTGAGAGGCAATAGATTTGCCTGCTAGCAGCACCTCAAAGCAAGGGAGGCTACTCCGTGGCGCAATTTCAAATTGAATGTGTAGAGTCTAATACAGAAGAAAGTCGGAGCCATTACAGTAAATTTGTTCTGGAACCTCTAGAGCGTGGTCAAGGGACAACAGTTGGCAACGCGCTACGGCGGGTATTACTGTCTAATCTAGAGGGGACAGCAGTTACAGCAGTAAGGATTGCAGGCGTTTCACACGAGTTTGCTACAGTTCCGGGTGTGCGAGAAGATGTACTAGAAATCCTCATGAAAATGAAGGAAGTCATCCTCAAAAGTTATTCTTCGCAAGCCCAGATTGGTAGATTACTCGTAAATGGCCCAGCAACAGTTACTGTGGCCCACTTTGATTTACCAAGTGAAGTCGAAGTCATAGATCCCACCCAGTATGTAGCTACCCTAGCCGAAGGGGGCAAACTGGAAATGGAATTTCGCATCGAAAAAGGTAAAGGATATCGCACCGTAGAAAGAGGGCGTGAAGAAGCTACCTCTTTGGACTTTCTCCAAATTGACTCGGTATTTATGCCGGTGCGGAAGGTCAACTATAGTGTTGAAGAAGCCCGTGGGGAAGGCTCGATTACCAAAGACAGACTACTTTTGGAAGTTTGGACAAATGGCAGTGTTTCACCCCAAGAAGCACTATCCTCAGCCGCTGCGATTCTAGTAGATTTATTCAACCCCTTGAAAGATATCTCACTAGAACCAACAGATACAGGGGCTGATATCCCAGATGATCCCACAGCTCAGATTCCCATTGAGGAATTACAACTTTCGGTGCGGGCTTATAACTGTCTCAAACGAGCGCAAGTGAACTCTGTAGCCGACTTGTTGGACTATACCCAAGAAGACCTATTAGAAATTAAAAATTTCGGTCAAAAGTCAGCGGAAGAGGTAGTTGAAGCTTTACAGCGACGCTTAGGCATTACCCTACCGCAAGAAAGAGGATCTAAACACGCCTAAGCTAAAACTTTTAATAATACATAGTTGATTATTATGCGTCACCGTTGTCGAGTTAAAAAACTCAGTAAACCAGCTGACCAGCGCCGCGCCCTGTTGCGATCGCTTGCGACCGAATTGATCCGTCATGGTCGAATCACCACCACTTTAATCCGTGCAAAAGTAGTACGAAGTGAAGTAGACAAAATGATTACCCTAGCTAAAGACGGCTCCTTGGCAGCACGTCGTGAAGCTTTAGGCTACATCTTTGACAAACAACTAGTTCACGCTTTGTTTGAGCAAGCTCCTACGCGGTATGGTAATCGTCAAGGAGGTTACACCCGCATCCTGCATACTGTGCCTCGTCGGGGTGACAATGCTCAAATGGCCATAATTGAACTGGTTTAAAAAGGATGAAGTTTTCGGACTTCAGCCTTGATTGAGATTCTATGTTAGAAAGCCACCAGCCTACACCAACTGATCGAGTAGCCCTAGTAATTCAATACTTGGGTACTCATTTTCATGGCTGGCAACGGCAAAAACAACACCGTACAGTCCAAGAAGAGATAGAAATAGCGATCGCTAAAATTCTTGGCCATCATGTGACCTTACATGGTGCTGGGCGAACCGATGCCGGGGTTCACGCTGCTGCTCAAGTAGCCCATTTCGAGGCTACAAGTTTAATTCCGGCTCACAAATGGGCAACAGTTCTTAACAGCTATCTGCCACCAGATATATTAATAAGAGCTTCAGCTAGTGTAGATAAACGTTGGCACGCTCGTTTTAGTGCAGCCTATCGACGTTATCGCTACACAATATACACTGAAGATCGGCCGAACTTGTTCGTGAAATCCTTCAGTTGGCATTATTATTATGCACCCCTAGACGAATCCTTAATCGCAGCTGCTCTGAAACCTTTGTTGGGAAAGCATCATTTAGCTGCATTTCACCGTGCAGGATCAAAGCGATCGCATTCCTGGGTAGAGGTACAGGCAGTAGAGTGTATTCGTAGTGGGTCATTTCTCCATATTGAAATACAAGCAGATGGATTTTTATATGGCATGGTAAGGCTGTTGGTAGGGATGTTGGCACAAGTTGGTTCTGGGCAGCGGACACTTGCTAGCTTCACCGAACTCTGGAAAGAAGAACGTCGGCAAGAAGTGAAACACGCCGCACCTCCACAAGGTTTGTGCTTGTTGAGAGTCGGATATCCAGATTTTCCTTTTCCTAACGAGATTTGGTACGACACCCTACCAAAGCTAGTTCTAAATCAGTAGTCATGGGTTAGACCCAAACAACTGAACTGACAACACTTCGACTACGCTCAGTGCATCGCTGACAACTAACAACTGACAAAAATGACTAAAACATACCTTCCTCCTCAAAAAACTATGGAGCGTGATTGGTACGTAGTAGATGCTACTAACCAACGCCTTGGTCGCCTTGCCAGTGAAGTCGCTCAAATCCTCAGAGGCAAAAACAAAGCTATATTCACTCCTCACTTAGACACAGGTGACTTTGTAATCATCGTTAATGCTGAGAAAGTAGCAGTTACAGGCAAAAAACGCACCCAAAAAGTTTACCATCGTCATTCCGGTCGTCCTGGCGGGATGAAAACTGAAACTTTTGCCAAGCTACAACAACGCTTACCAGAACGAATTATAGAAAAGGCTGTTAAAGGTATGCTGCCTAAAAATAGCTTGGGTAAGCAATTGTTTACTAAACTAAAAGTCTACGCTGGGCCTACTCATCCCCATGATGCTCAAAAACCTCAAGAACTAAAAATTAGTACAATTCCTGGAGAAGAAAATTAATGCAAGCAGTAGATACTAATAGCGGTCGCGCTGTGTACTGGGGTACTGGCCGCCGTAAGTCCGCAGTAGCACGGGTACGTCTAGTTCCTGGTGAAGGTAAGCTAATTGTGAATGGCAAGCCTGGAGACTTGTACTTTCAATTTAATGCCAATTACTTGGGAGTTATTAAAGGGCCTCTAGAAACTCTAGGACTAGAAAACGAATATGACATTTTAGTGAAAGCAGAAGGCGGCGGCTTAACCGGACAAGCTGATTCTGTTCGGTTGGGTGTTGCTCGTGCTTTGTGTCAATTAGACCCAGACAATCGCCCACCTTTAAAAACTGAAGGTTATCTAACACGCGATCCCCGTGCAAAAGAACGGAAAAAATATGGCTTGCACAAAGCTCGCAAAGCGCCTCAGTATTCTAAGCGTTAGGAAATGGGGCATTGAGCATTGAGCATGGGGGAGGCAGTGCGGTCTTGGGGTTTTTCAAAGTGGAGTAACTGCCGTCATAGGGCATGGCTAATAACCAATAGTTATTCTTTTCTTCTCTTAATCCCTAGTCTCTAGCCCCTAATCCCTAGTCTCTCTTGGCATCTGCAAAGTTATAATTGATATAGATTCACTACACAAAGAACAATGGCTAAAGCTGATATTCATCCTCAGTGGTATCCAGACGCTAAAGTTTACTGTAACGGTCAAGTAGTAATGACTGTTGGCTCTACCAAGCCAGAATTACACGTAGATGTTTGGTCGGGAAATCACCCTTTTTACACAGGTACTCAGAAAATTATTGACACCGAAGGTCGAGTTGAGCGCTTCCTCCGCAAATATGGTATGTCCAGCACTCAAGCCTCTGGCGACGACCAAAACAAAAAGTAGCGGGTTGGCTCTGCTGTTAACGACGACCCTGCGTCTGCTGGGTCGATTGTCATTTTTTGCCGAGCCAATTTGTTATTTTAAGGAGCGATCGCATTTGTCATGGCTGAATCATACCTGTTAGAAAAACTCAAATCCGTTGAACAAACTTTTAATGAATTAACTCGTCGCTTGGCTGACCCTGATACTGCTAACAATCCTGATGAGTATCAAGAAATTGCCAAGTCGCGTTCTTCCTTGGAAGAAGTAGTAACTACTTATGATACTTGGAAAGTAGCCCAAGAAGACTTAACAGGAGCGCGTCAGGTTTATAAAGAATCTGCGAGTGACCCAGAGTTGCAAGAAATGGCAGCACTGGAAGTAAAAGAATTAGAAGAAAAAATAGAATATTTAGAAGATCGCTTGAAAGTCTTACTGCTACCCCGCGACCCCAACGATGAGAAAAATATCATGTTGGAAATTCGCGCTGGTACTGGTGGCGATGAAGCGAGTATTTGGGCTGGCGATTTGATGCGGATGTATACGCGTTATGCTCAAACTCAAGGCTGGAAAGTTTCGTTGGTGAGCGAATCTCTCGGTGAAATGGGCGGCTGGAAAGAAGTCATTTTAGAAATTAAAGGTGACAACGTTTACAGTCAGCTGAAGTTTGAAGCTGGGGTGCATCGTGTGCAGCGTGTGCCAACAACTGAAGCTGGGGGAAGGGTTCACACCTCTACTGCGACAGTAGCGATTATGCCAGAAGTGGATGACGTAGAAATCCACATTGACCCGAAAGATATTGAAATGAGTACGGCTCGTTCTGGTGGTGCTGGTGGACAAAACGTCAACAAAGTAGAAACAGCTGCTGACTTGTTCCACAAACCAACAGGAATACGGATTTTCTGTACAGAAGAACGTAGCCAGTTGCAAAACAAAGAACGGGCGATGCAAATTCTGCGGGCAAAACTGTACGAAATGAAGTTACACGAACAACAAGAAGAGGTAACTTCGATGCGGCGATCGCAGGTTGGGACAGGATCGCGATCGGAAAAAATTCGCACCTACAACTATAAAGATAACCGCGTTACCGACCACCGTTTAGGTCAAAACTATTCTCTTAATCCTGTTCTGGAAGGCGATTTAGAGACGGTTGTTCAATCTTGTATCTCTCAAGACCAGCAGGAACGTTTAGCAGAATTGGCAGCTTCTAGTAGTAACTAATATTTAGCTATTCAATAATGTAGAAAACCGCTTATGCTGTTATTTTTAAAGCATACAGGCGGTTTTTTAGTCTACTTAGATTGGGCTGATGTTAGGACAATCAACGTTTTGGAGGCACTGCGAGATCCCCGACTTTTTCAAGAAGTCGGGGATCTGACCGCCATTATTTATGTGCGTTAATTTGCTTGATGTTTTTCACCATTTTTGTTAATTAATTCATAACATAGGAATTGCTAAAAGTACTTAGGCTAATTCCCAATTCAAAATGCCAGCAACACCTGAAAGTCTCAATAAGTTTGTTAGTTTTTGTCAGCAGCACATTAATGGACACGAAAAGAGAGAAGCACAAACGTTTTTAGACCGCTTTTTTCAGGCTTTTGGGCATGAAGGGGCGCTAGAAGTTGGAGCAAGTTTCGAGGAAGCGATAAAAAAAGGCAGTAAGACGGGTAAGACTGGTTTTGCTGATTTGGTATGGAAACCCCGCGTTTTAATTGAGATGAAAAAACGTGGTGAGGATTTAAGCAAGCATTATTCTCAGGCGTTTGATTATTGGACGAGGTTAGTACCAGATCGTCCGCGTTATGTTTTGCTGTGCAATTTTGACGAATTTTGGATTTTTGACTTTGATATTCAATTAGATACACCCGTTGATAAAATATCTCTGGAGCAACTGCCAGAAAGGGCGGGAGCCTTTGCGTTTATGGAGTTTGGCAACAAAACTCCTGTTTTCAATAATAATCAGGTGGAAGTTACAGAACGGGCTGCCCGTCGTATGGGTGAGTTGCTGCTGGAACTGGAGAAGCGCGGGATTGAGAAGTTGACAGCGCAGCGTTTTATTTTGCAGTGTGTCTTAGCAATGTTTGCGGAAGATAGGCAACTTTTACCCCGTGATATGTTTATTTCCTGTGTTCAGGATTGCATGAGTGGAGGAAGTTCTTATGATGTTTTGGGTGGATTATTTCGGGAAATGAATTTGCCGGGAATTACGCCAGCGGGACGTTATAAAGGCGTAGATTATTTCAATGGTGGGTTGTTTTCCCAGATTCACGCGATTGAATTGACAAGGGAAGAATTGAATTTTTTGGATGTATCAGCGAAGGAGAATTGGAGTAAGGTACGTCCTGCTATTTTTGGTAATTTGTTTGAAGGAACGGTAGATAAAAAAGAGCGTCATGCACGGGGTATTCACTTTACCTCAGAAGCGGACATTATGAAAATTGTGCGCCCGACGATTAGCCGCTACTGGGAAGAAAGAATTGAATCAGCTAATACAATTGGTGAATTATCGACGTTGCAATTAGAATTACAAAGTTATCGCGTACTTGATCCAGCTTGTGGTTCGGGTAATTTTCTCTATATAGCGTATCAAGAACTTAAAAGAATCGAAATTTTACTATTAGAGAAGATGCAACAGCGCCGTAGATCAGAAGATAAACAAATGCAAATGGGTTTTGTCACACCATTAAATTTTTTTGGTATGGATACTAACCCTTTTGCTGTAGAATTGGCTAGAGTTACGCTGATGATTGCGCGGAAGATTGCAATTGATAATTTGCAATTAACTGAGCCGGCGTTACCTCTAGATTCTTTGGATAATAATATTGTTTGTCAGGATGCGTTATTTAGTGAATGGCCAAAGGCTAATGCAATTATTGGTAATCCGCCATTTTTAGGTGGCAAGCATATCAGAATAGCTTTAGGTGACGAATATATAGATAAAGTTTTTAAATGTTTTCCTAATGTCAAAGATTCAGTAGATTTTTGTGCTTATTGGTTTAGGTTAGCTCATGAACATATTGATGAAAAAGGTAGAGCAGGATTAGTTGCTACTAACTCTATTAGTCAAGGTAAAAGTAGAGTTGCAGCATTAGATTACATTAATCAAAATGGTGGTTATATTCATGAAGCGGTTTCTACTCAAACGTGGTCAGGTGAAGCTAAGGTTCATGTAAGCATTGTTAATTGGAGTAAAACTAACCCACATAAGTATTATTTGGATAACCAAATAGTTTCACAAATAAATTCTTCTTTAGCATCAACAATTGATGTTTCTCAGGCTGTCCGCTTGAAAGTCAACCTTAATAAATGCTTTCAGGGTATAACTCCTCGTGGTGCAGGTTTTATTGTTACTGAAAAGCAAATCATAGAGTGGCTTGCTTTTGATTCAAAATATCACAATATTTTTAAGAAATTTTCAGATGCTACAAGTTTAACTAAGAGTATTAACTGTATTCCTAAACGCTGGATTATTGATTTTAATAATATGAGTATCGAGGAAGCAAATATTTATGTTTCTATTATTGAATACGTTAAGATTAATGTAAAACCACAACGTGAGTATACACAAGATATTGAAGCTATTAAATACTGGTGGAAATTTTGGCGATTACGGCCAGAACTGAGAGAAGCAATTGAACCTTTATCATATTACTTTAATATTCCCAGACATTCCAAATGGTTTATTTTTGTTCCTGCTCAATCTGATTGGCTTCCTGGTGACTCAACCACTGTTGTTGCATCAGACGACTTTTACATTTTGGGAATCCTCACATCTAAAGTTCATCGCGTTTGGGTTAAAGCTCAAAGTTCAACTTTAAAGAGTGATACTCGCTACACTCATAACAGCTGCTTTGAAACCTTCCCTTTTCCCCAAACCCCCGACACTAAATTAGTGCGACAAATTCGCGCCAAGGCCGAAGAACTCCATGAATACCGGACACAACAAATGGAGTCTAAATATTGAGGAATTACCACCCTATACAACAAACTTTTTAACGAACCCACCAGCCAACTTTATAAATTGCATGAACAGTTAGATAAATTGGTAATGCAAGCCTATAACTTTCAACCTAACGACGATATTTTAGAAAAGCTGTTGATATTGAATTTAGAATTAGCAGATAAAGAGAAACAGGGTAAACCCGTCATTGGACCTTGGTCGCCAATTTAAAATATGAATGAGTATCACGCAAAGGCGCAAAGTATAAGATTTAGTATTTTTAACTAAATTTAGCAACGCCTAAATTTAGTTATCACCTCTGAGATACTCTGCGCTTACCTTAGCGCCCCTCTGCGTTAAAATCTCTAATAGTATCAGTATCTTTTATCGCCTATTTCAAGACTTCCCTAACATCTTTTTTGAACTCATTGGCAATTATCCTGAACAAGCGAATATATACCAATTTTCATCAGTCGAAGTTAAACAAACAGCCTTCAGAATTGATGGTGTATTTTTACCTATACAAACTACTGAAAACCCAATTTACTTTGTCGAAGTACAATTTCAACCAGATAACGAAATTTACTCACGATTGTTTGCAGAAATATGTTTATATCTCCGGCAAAATAAACCTCAAAATGACTGGAATGCTGTAGTTTTATACCCTACTAGGAGTATAGATACAGGAAATATCAAACATTATCGTGAGTTCTTCACTAGTCAGCGAGTTAGACGAATTTATCTAGACGAATTAGGTGAATCTTAATCTCTACCAATTGGTATCGCCACCATTAAATTAATAATTGCCACTGAAGATACTGCGGATAAACAGAACCAAACAAGAAATCAACTCACAACTGCAACAGCAGCAATTACTACAATTAATAGAGACAATCTTGGTTTATAAATTGCCCCAAATGGGTAGAAAGGAGATAGAGGCAATGTTTGGATTAAGCGAGTTAAAGCAAACGCGAGTTTATCAAGAAGCCTTTCAGGAAGGACAAGAAGAAGGCGAACGTCTAGGTAAATTAAAAGCAGTCCTACCAATGTTATCAGCTGGGTTGAGCGTAGAGCAGATAGCGGAATCTTTAGATTTGAGTGTAGAGCAAGTAAGACAAGCTGCACAACACCTGCCTTCTAGTGAAGGGTAATAGTGCAAAAAAGCAGAATCTTGAGTTAATTTTTGTTAATATTGGAAGCGGTGTTAGTATTTCGTCTTTAACTACCCATCCCTACCTGAGAGAAACTTGATGCTGCGACTCGAACATATCAGTAAAATTTATCCTACAGGCGAGGTTCTCAAAGATATCAACTGGGAAGTCAAACCAGGCGATCGCATTGGCTTAGTCGGTGTTAATGGTGCGGGAAAATCTACTCAGTTAAAGATTATCACTGGAGAAATTGAACCCACAGCCGGCGAAATCATTCGTCCCGCCAGTTTGCACATAGCCTACCTCAACCAAGAGTTTGAAGTTGATCCCAGTCGCACTGTTAGAGAAGAATTTTGGACAGTTTTTAAAGAAGCTAACCAAGTACAAATGTCTCTAACCCAGGTGCAGCGCGAGATGGAAACAGCTACACCAGAACAACTAGATAAACTAATTGATAAATTAGATCGCTTGCAGCGTCAGTTTGAAGCTTTGGATGGCTATGGTTTAGACGCACGTATTGGAAAAATCTTACCAGAAATGGGGTTTGACCCTGAAGATGGCGATCGCCTCGTCAGTGCTTTCTCTGGTGGTTGGCAAATGCGGATGAGTTTGGGTAAAATCCTTCTGCAAAAGCCCGATGTTTTGCTGCTGGATGAACCAACAAACCACCTGGACTTAGAAACCATTGAGTGGTTAGAAAATTACCTCAAAGGGTTGACTACGCCAATGGTTATAGTCTCCCATGACCGAGAATTTCTTGACCGCCTCTGCACCCAAATTGTAGAAACTGAACGTGGGGTTTCTACTACTTACCTTGGTAACTACTCGGCGTACTTACAACAAAAAGCTGAAAGTCAAGCAGCACAACTTAGCGCCTACGAACGCCAGCAAAAAGAGTTAGATAAACAACAAGCATTTGTCGATAGATTCCGCGCCAGTGCGACTCGCAGCACCCAAGCAAAAAGCCGGGAAAAGCAGCTAGATAAAGTTGAGCGCATTGAAGCACCGATTGCTGGAGTTAAAACTCTGCACTTTCGTTTTCCTCCTGCACCTCGTAGTGGTAGGGAAGTAGTAGATATTAAGGATTTAACTCATATCTACGATGATAAAATTTTATTTTTGGGAACGAGCCTTTTAATTGAAAGAGGCGATCGCATTGCTTTTCTAGGCCCCAACGGTGCTGGAAAATCTACGCTTTTGCGTGTGATTATGGGTATGGAACCACCCACAGAAGGCAGCGTGCAATTAGGCGATCACAACGTCATTCCTGGCTATTTTGAGCAAAATCAAGCCGAAGCTTTGGATTTGAAGAAAACAGTTATGGAAACAATCCATGACGAAGTTCCAGATTGGGATAATCAAGAAGTCCGCACGCTTTTAGGACGATTTTTATTTACTGGCGACACTGTATTTAAATCGGTGGGAGCATTGAGTGGTGGAGAAAAAGCCCGTCTGGCATTAGCTAAAATGCTTTTACGTCCAGCAAATTTGCTGATTTTGGATGAGCCGACAAATCATCTAGATATTCCGGCAAAAGAAATGTTGGAAGAATCTCTGCAAAATTATGATGGTACAGCGATCGTCGTTTCTCACGACCGATATTTTATTTCTCAAGTAGCCAACAAAATTGTCGAAATTCGTGATGGTGAATTTCGTGTCTATTTAGGCGATTATCATTACTATCAAGAAAAGATTGCTGAAGAAAAAGAACAAGCTAAATTAGCAGCGATCGCTGCTGAAAAAGCCGCTAAAAAGGCTGCTAAAGCTGCCAAATCTTCTGCAAAAAAAAAGTAACCAACTTAGTTAGTAGTAGTGTTTTAGAGCTACTACTAATAAATCAATAATTCAAATATCATATAAATACACATAAAAATTTACTAAGATTAAGAAAAGACTAAGAAAACTATAAAGTAATTAATAAAATTAAGTTAACAGGCATAAATTCACTTGCAGCGGTGATTAGCAGTGGTATCATTCGGGTATTACAAAAAGTAAAGGGCAATTTTACTATGACCAAAGCACCTGTTGCTCCTGTGGTGCTAGTCATTTTAGACGGATGGGGCTACTGCGAGGACAAGCGAGGAAACGCCATTATTGCTGCTAAGACTCCAATCATGGAGAGCTTATGGGCAGCTTATCCTCATACTCTCATCCGCACATCAGGAAAAGCCGTAGGGTTGCCAGAGGGTCAGATGGGTAACTCAGAAGTTGGTCATTTGAACATTGGCGCTGGGCGAGTAGTACCGCAAGAATTAGTCCGCATTTCAGATGCAGTTGAAGATGGTTCTATTTTGCAAAACCCAGCACTGGTCAAAATTTGCCAGGAAGTACGCTCTCGAAATAGCAAGTTACATCTTGTAGGGCTTTGTTCTCAAGGAGGCGTACACTCGCATATTACCCATCTATTCGGATTACTGGACTTAGCCAAAGAACAGCAAATTTCAGAAGTTTGTATCCATGCGATTACCGATGGTCGCGACACCGCACCCACTGAGGGCATAAAAGCTATTCAATTCCTGCAAAACCATATAGATAAGATCGGAATTGGACGTATTGCCACTCTCAGTGGCCGTTACTACGCGATGGATCGCGATCGCCGCTGGGATCGGATCAAACGTGCTTATGACGTGATTACACAAGATGGGGCAGTCGATCATCGCCAAGCTGTAGAAATCTTAGAAGCGTCTTACGCCGAAGGAGTGAAAGATGAATTTATTCCCCCAGTCCGAATTGCTCCTGGTGCGGTAGAACCAGGTGATGGGGTAATATTTTTCAACTTCCGCCCAGATCGCGCAAGACAGCTAACTCAAGCTTTTGTGAGTTCTAACTTTACAGGCTTTGAAAGACAGCAAATTACTCCGCTATCGTTTGCTACCTTTACTCAATATGATCCAGACTTACCTGTAGCTGTAGCTTTTGAACCACAGAATTTGAATAATATTCTGGGACAAGTAATTGCTAATCACGGTCTGAAGCAGTTTCGCACCGCCGAAACCGAAAAATATGCCCACGTTACCTATTTTTTTAACGGTGGTCTGGAAGAACCTTTTGCTGGAGAAGATCGAGAACTCGTAAGTAGTCCAATGGTAGCGACTTACGATAAAGCTCCAGCCATGTCAGCAGAAGCAGTCACAGATGTAGCGATCGCAGCTATTCAAAAAGGCATCTATTCTCTGGTAGTAATTAACTATGCTAATCCAGATATGGTAGGGCATACTGGTCAAATAGAAGCCACTGTTACAGGAATTGAAACAGTTGATCGCTGTTTAGGTCGCCTACTTACCAGCATTACCAAAGCCGGAGGTACAACAATAATTACTGCCGATCACGGCAACGCTGAGTATATGCTAGATAAAGAGGGTAATCCCTGGACGGCACATACTACTAATCCAGTTCCCTTGATTTTAGTGGAAGGAGAAAAACTAAAAATTCCCGGACATGGTACAAATGTCGAACTACGAAGCGATGGTAAGCTAGCTGATATTGCTCCCACGCTTTTGGATATTTTACAATTGCCCAAACCGCCAGAAATGACCGGGCGATCGCTCCTCAATTCAGCAGCTTATGATGTGCAACGCACTCGGACTCCAGTGCAAGCTGGGATGTAAATGAAAAACTCCATCCCAAGAAGATGAAGTTTTAGGGCATAGGGAACTTGTACTGAGCGTAGCCGAAGTATGGGGAATAGGGCATGGGGAAAAATTACCAATGTCCATTTCCCCTTCTTGATCAAAAATTTAGGAGTTAAAAAATTAAAAGTTTTCTAACTTCTATACAAACGCTTTGTTTTGAAACTTTTTATAAATGAGATTGCTACCATGACAGTTACTAATATTGTGCAAGCTACTTGGGCACTTTCCGCCGTTGGTTTGATTATCTTAGTGTTGCTACATAGTCCTAAAGGTGACGGTATTGGAGCCATTGGGGGACAAGCCCAGTTATTTAGCAGCACCAAGAGCGCAGAAAATACCTTAAATCGAGTCACCTGGGCGCTGACAGTCATTTTTATGGGTTTA